>NZ_POUD01000040.1 GCF_003236395.1 Nonomuraea aridisoli
CCATCCCACCTGCTCGTCCACCCGCCTGGGCCTGGACGCGGCCATCTCTCGGATCGCCCAGGCCGTCGCCGACCACGTGGTGGTTCCGGAGGGCTGGCAGTGTTGTGCCTTCGCGGGTGACCGCGGCCTGCTCCACCCCGAACTGACCGCCTCCGCC
This sequence comes from Nonomuraea aridisoli, assembly GCF_003236395.1. Lineage (GTDB taxonomy): Bacteria > Actinomycetota > Actinomycetes > Streptosporangiales > Streptosporangiaceae > Nonomuraea > Nonomuraea aridisoli. The sequence continues at coordinate 158 of NZ_POUD01000040.1, forward strand.
ACCCGCGCCGAAGCCCTGTCCGTCGAGGCCGGGGACTTCGCCGCGCACGCCTCGCTCAACCGCACCTGCGAGCTCGGCCTCACCCGCGCCACCGCCCGGGTGTACCACCACCTCCTCGAACTGCTCGACCAGGCCACCGCCTGAGAATCGAGGTTTTCGAGGCCGTTTGCCGCTTTCGTGTTCGAATAGGCATACGCTCGGAGTAAGAGGGAGGGAGGCCATCGTGGTTACCAGCATCATCCTCGGCTTCCTCGTCATCGTCGCCTTCCTGGCCGTGTTCGGCGGCGTCAGGGTCGTCAACCAGGTCGAGCGTGGCGTGGTGTTCCGTTTCGGCAGGGTCCAGAGCGAGATCCGCCGGCCGGGGCTCACCTTTCTCATCCCGTTCGTGGACCGGATGAAGAAGGTGAACACCCAGATCGTCACGATGCCGGTGCCGACGCAGGAGGGCATCACCCGTGACAACGTCTCGGTCCGGGTGGACGCGGTCGCGTACTTCAAGGTGCAGGATCCGCTGCGGGCCGCGGTCGGGGTGCAGAACTACCTGTTCGCGGTGGAGCAGGTGGCGCAGACCTCGCTGCGCTCCATCATCGGCAAGAGCGATCTCGACGATCTGCTGTCGAACCGGGAGGAGCTCAACAGGGGGCTCGCGCTGATGATCGACAGCCCGGCACTGGGCTGGGGCATCCACATCGACAGGGTGGAGATCAAGGACGTGACGCTTCCGGATTCGATGAAGCGTTCGGTGGCGCGTCAGGCGGAGGCCGAGCGGGAGCGCCGCGCCCGTGTGATCACCGCCGACGGTGAGTTGCGGGCCGCGCAGAAGCTGGCCGACGCCTCCGCGATCATGGCGCGTACGCCGGGCGCACTTCAGCTGCGTCTGCTGCAGACGGTGGTCGAGGTGGCGGCGGAGAAGACCTCCACGCTGGTCATGCCGCTGCCGGTGGAACTGCTGCGCTTCTTCGACCATGCCGCCGATCGTGCCGCCGATCGTGCCGCCGGACGGGCCAAAGATCGTGCCGGCGAGGACGTGCCCGCGCAGGCGCGGCGGGAGACGCCCGACGAGAGCCGGCACACCACGCCGCAACTGCCGCCGTCCGACGAGTTCGCCAGGTACCTCGACACGCGCGAGACCGCGCGCCACCAGGACGCCTGAGGGCGTGGGCCGGGCTGTCCCCTTTGTGGGAACGTGTGGACCTCGGCGGTTCGCCCGGCTGGGCCGGTTGAGCGTGATCAGCAGCGCGCTCACAGCAGCCGCGCGGCCAGCTCCTGCCATTGACGCAATGGCGGCTCATCTGGTGTGGCCGTCAGCACGTGCAGGCTGACGTGATCCGCACCGGCGTCGAGATGCTCCGCGACCCGCCGAGCGAGGTCCTCGGGCCCGCCGGTGGCAACCAGAGCGTCGACCAGCCGTCCGGGAAGGGATTCGACATCGTCGAAACCCAAGTCGCGTAGCAGCCCGAGCCGGTTGGGCAGGGCGTCGGCCGCGTAGGCCCGGGCCAACTCGGCCGCGCGGGCACGGGACGGGTCCAGGACGACAAGCTGGGTGACCGCCAGCAGCGCTTGCGGCCCGAGCAGGCTTCTGGCCTGGCGGGTGTGCTCGACCGGCATGCCCAGCGGGTGCGCGCCCTGCGCGCGTTCGGCGGCGAGCTGGAGCATCTTCGGCCCCAGCGTGGCCGGCACCCTGGGCGGTGCGGGGACCGGCGGGCCGAACGGGGCGGTGTCCATCGCGTCCAGGTAGGCGCGCATGGTCGCCACCGGCGGGCCGAAGCGACGGCCGCGCACCTCGGTGACCAAGGCGGGATGGCCGACGCCGAGGCCGAGCAGGAACCGCCCGGGGAAGGCCTCGGCAAGCGTGCGCTGCGCAGCCGCGGCAGTGATCGCGTCGGCGGGCGTGGATGCCGGCGGCGCCGGTGGCGATGACCGTCTGCCGGGTGACCGACAGCAGCAGGGAGGCCTGGGCCATCGCTTCACGGCCGGTCGTCTCGGGAAACCACAGGGCCGGATAGCCGAGATCCTCGATGACGGCAGCCGCCCGGCGCAAGGCGACGGCGGGATAGCGGTCCATCTCGCCCGCCCAGATGCCGACCCGTCCGAGGTCGAGCGCGTTCATCGGTCCTGCTCGGCGGTGTCCTGGGCGGCCAGGAAGCCGGCGATCCGGGCTGCGCCCGTGCGCTCCAGCCAGGTGCGCAGGTCGATCAGGCCAGGGTGAAGGGCGCGGGCGAAGGAGACGTCGGCGCGATAACCGCGTTCGTTGAGCCAGGTGTAGGCGAAGGCGTACTCCTCACCCGCCTGAGCAATCACCTCGATCGGGATCTGGACGTACGGCAGCGGCCGGCCGACGGCTTCGGAGATGGCCGCGGCGATCCGTACGGGGGTCAGTTCGTCCCCGGCCAGGTCGACCGCGCGGCCGATCCAGTCGCCCGGCTGGGCGAAGGCCAGGGCGGTGAAGGCACCGACGTCGTCGACGGCCATGATCTGCTGGGGCACGTCGGCGGCGAACGCGGCGGCCACGGTGCCGTCGTGCAGGTGGTAGGAGCCGGTGTAGTTCTCCATGAAGGAGACCGGGCGCAGGAAGGTCGCGGGCAGGCCGAGCCGGGTGATGTGCTGTTCGATCCGCCACTTGTTGATCGTGTTCTGCGGCAGCCTTTCGGTGTTGTGGCGGCCCGCGCCGGCGAGCGAGGCGTAGACCAGGTGCCGCACACCGGCGGCGTGGGCCGCGTCGGCGACGTTGCGGCCCCAGCGGACCTCGTCCTCGGCCGAGAAACGCGCCGGAGTGCCCGGGGAGCCGACGGTGGGCTGCACGCTGAACATGCCGTAGGCGCCCTCGGCCGCGGCGACGAGCGAGGCGATGTCGTCCATCTCGGCGCGGACGACCTCGGCGCCCGCCTGCGCCAACGCTCGGGCCGGCGCGGCGTCCGGATCGCGCGTCACCGCCCGTACCCGCCAGCCGTCGGCGAGCAGCCGCGCCGTCACGGCCCGGCCCTGCAGGCCGGTAGCCCCCATCACCACGATGGTCCTCACGATGTGTCTCCCGACGATAGGCATGCGGAAGCCACCCACCTAACTGGGGTGGCCCTCCGGTTCTCGGATGAGTACGATATGGAGGGCCACCCCGTTTTCGCAAGCCCGCCGGAGATCACATGCCGCCAGACAGCCGTACGGCCTCGCCCACGCGGCCGATGCGCGCGGACGCGCGCCGCAACTACGACCGCATCCTGGCCGCGGCCGCCGAGGCCATCGCCGAGCACGGCGCCGAGGCGTCCCTGGAGGAGATCGCCCGGCGCGCCGGGGTGGGCTCAGCCACGCTGCACCGGCACTTCCCTTCCCGGCGACGACTGCTGGAGGCCGTCTTCCGCGACAAGGTCGAGGCCTTGTGCGCCACCGCCGCCGACCTGGCCGCCGACCCCGACCCCGGACACGCGCTGTCGACCTGGCTCCGAGCCGTCGCCAGGCACGCCGTGTCCAACCGCGGCCTGGCCACCGCCTTGATGCAGGGATCCCATGACGGCGATCCCACCCTGGGCGGCACCTGCCACAGCATGATCACCAGCGCTGGAGCAGACCTGCTGCACCACGCCCGCGAGGCGAATGCCGCACGACCCGACGTCACCATCACGGACTTGCTCAAACTCGTCAACGCCATCTCCCTGGCCGTCGAGCAGGAGCCCGACGGCGCGGACCAGGCCGACCGGCTGCTCACTCTCGCGCTGACCGGAATACACTCCGCGGCAGAACCAGCGGGGCGTTAGACGTCTGTCACACCGGCTGCCGACGCGTCACCCAAGCCCAGCTCGGCGCCCGCCGTCGCGCAGGCGACTCGGCTGTCACATCGCCTTTCGGGAGGCGGCTGCTCCGTGTCCATCGTGACGTTCATCCTGAGACCGTTGGCGTGACGACCACGGCCGCAGTCGAGCGTTTCCTCGACTCCCTCGCTGCGGTCACCGTCCGCGCCGGCTACGCCGAGTCCCTCATCCGGCTGACGGCCCGCACCATCCGGTCACCGCCCTGCAGCCTGACCACTCCGCGATGATGGACCTCTGGAACGCCGCGACCTGGAACCGGAACCTATCCGTGCCGACCTCGTTCACCACCTGATCCCAGCGCCAGAACCGCTGGCCGCAGGACGGTACAACGAAGCGACCGCTCCATCCCGGCACCGCCTTCCTCCTCAACCCCTCGATCCCGGGACGGACACGGGCGTGGTCATCATCTGCCCCCGCCTGCCGCCGCCTGTTGCCATCCGGCGGTGACGTCGTGGGTGTACAGCCAGGACGTGCCGCGCTCGTAGAAGAGCCGTAGCGCCACCGGCATGAAGAGGTTGCGCAGCCGACGTGCGAGAGGACCGGCGGTCTTGGCGTCACGGTTGGCGCTGGCGGATTTCACCATCTTGGCGATGCGAGCCCGCCGCTGCCGCGCATAGCCCCCCAGGGCGGCGGCGACGTCGGCGTGCTCGAGCGCGCGAGCCAGGACCACGGCGTCCTCGATCGCCATGGACGCGCCCTGCCCGGCACCGACCGGGTGGCCGGCGTCGCCGATCAGCACGATGCGGTCGCTGTGCCAGATCGGCACTTCGGGCAGGACGTGCATGAGGGTGGGCCGGTGCCAATCGGTCGCGGCGGCGAGCACGGCGGAGGGCATCTGCTCGTGCCGGTAGAGCCGCTGGAGGAGGTCCAGGTCGACCGCCTCCAGATCCGGCACGCGCGGACCGTCCGGCCCTGAGTGACCGCGCCCACCAGGCGCTGCCCGGTGATGATCTGCGCTCCGGCCCGGACCGCGTGGGCGCGCAACACTTCCACCAAGTGGCCGCGCATCAGCGTGACACTCATCAGCGAGTCGTCGGCGAGCCGTCCGCGTGGGGTGTCGCCCAGCAGCTTGCCGGTCTCGGCCCACAATCGCTGGCGTGCCACCTGCCGGCCCGCCTGCTGGACCGCTGCCAGGCAGCCGAGCGAGTCGAGGGCCCTCAGTCCGTTGCTCGCCAGGCTCAGGAACGAACCGACCGTCCCCGCAGGGCTGCTTCTGCTGTCAACCACGTCTTCGAGGAGGGGCCCGTGAGCGGGGTACGCAAGGCCAAGGCGGCCGAGACCCAGACCGCCCTCAAAGACGCCGCGCGCCGGCTGTTCATGGAGCGCGGCTACCTGAACACCAAGATCACAGACATCACGGCCGCGGCCGGCCGTGCCACCGGGTCGTTCTACGACCACTTCGCCGGCAAGGAGGAACTGCTCCAAGCCCTGATGGCCGACCTGGAGCAGCAAGCCGACGCCGAGGTCGCGGCCTGGGAACACCCGCGCGACCATGACCTGTCGGATCACGATCAGCTGCGCCGGCATCTGGCCGTCGCCTGGCGCGCCCACCGCGAGCATCTCCCGGTGATCGTGGCCCGCCTCCAGTCGGTCATGGCCGACAACCCCGCCTCCGGCCGGGCGTGGGCCACCTTGACCGCCGAGACCGACACTTTCCGCGACCACCTAGAGTGGCTGCGCGAACAGGGACACCCGCTCCCCGGCGACCCCACGCTCGTGGCCGCCGCGATGGGCGCCATGCTCTCGATGTTCGGCTACGCCGTCCTCACGGCCGGACCTGGCGCTCCGCATGCCTCCGACGACGAGATCATCGACACCTTGACCAGCCTGCTCCTGCACGGCCTCGCCGGCCCCGGCGCCCCCGCCCCCACAGACCCTGTCACCTGAACAGTTCGCTACACACAGTCTCAGGCTGACGCACGAGGGGCCCGCATTCGCCTCTCACGGCGTTTTGTTACATGGTGGCCCTGCGGGAAGGCACTTGCCGTAGGAAACGGGTCGCTTTGCGGGTGCATCCCTCAGCTCTCTGGGCGCGAGGCTGCATCCAAGCGTGGGTCAGCCGGTGACCCAGTCCATGTGTTGGATCCAGTGGTCGAGCAGCGCCCGATCCCCCTGCAACTCCAGCGCAGGAGCCGCATCCAGTGGGCGACGCCTGCTGATCACGAGCAGGAGCTCGACGGCTGGGCCGCGTACCACGACGTCCGCCTTGGTGTGGGTGCGCTCCAGCACGACCATGTCCGGTTCCCGGCGTGCCACCCACTCCCCGGGCGCGTCGGTCGCGTGGAAATGCAGGGTCTGACCGCGCCCGCGCATCGCATCGGCGAAGCCTGGCCTGTTGTCCCAATAGCCGCGGGACGTCATCACGTCCAGCCAGTCCTCGATGGCCGCGACGGCAAGCTCCGGCGCCAGCTCGTACCGCATGCCGAGCGCCGCAGCCGCGTCCGCACGATGCACGCAAGCCTCGCCGAACAGCCGACGCGACCAGAACGGCACGCCCGCGGCGCCGCCCGACGGATCCCACACCGCCGTGTCATCGGCGACCGATGCGAACGCCTGTCTCGCCTCGGCCGCGCCGTCGCTCAGCCAGGCGCGCCACTGGCCCGAATCGGTCGGACCCGGAACGTAGCCGGCGTACGCCCTGCTCGGCTCGGTCATCTGCTCGCCCACGAGCATCGCGACCATACGCTGTGTCCCGCCGACATGGTCGACCAGATCGGCCAGCGTCCACTTCGGACATGTCGGCACCGGGGCCGCCGCATCCCTGCCGTGCACCCAATCGGCGAACGTGCTCGTCTGCTCGACAACGGCCTTCAAATACGCGGATGTGTCCATCGCTGCACCTCCAAGTGCTTTGCGATCTTCCCGAAGCTCGCGGGCCACATGTGTGGCACTATGCCGGAAAACAGGGTGCCGTGGTTGCGTTCGACTGTCGTGAATGACATCCGACAGCAAACCGAAAGGCCACATCGTTAGCCGATGGCGGGCGTAGGCGCGGGGGTGTTGGCCGGCGTCCGCCGGCGATCCGGGTCTGAGTGCGCGCACTGAGGGGGTGGCCCGCAGCGGTGTGCCCGTCGGCACCCGCCGTATTCTCTGTCAGCGCGTAGATCGGCGCCCCCGCCGGAGCCGGCAGCGCCTACCGGTCGTCCTGCACGCCCGTGGCCCACCCGCTCCGCTGCGGTCCGGCACCGGGATTCCGACCCGCGATATGGAAGGTTCTTCCAAACCGATCATGGGCCAGGCTCGATCAGAGGGTCTGCCTCGGACCGCCTGGTGGCGGTAACCCGACTCACTCAAGAACCGCGGCGGTGCCGTGCAGCCGTGGCGGGTTGCTGGTGCTCTCGCGTTCGGCGGTCAGGATGGTTGGACTTCGTCGAAGAGGGCGAGGGCTTCGGTGGGGTCCGGGCTTACGAGGCGTTCCAGACCGGCCGTCGTGATCTTCGCCCACCTGCCGGCCCGTGCCCACATCCGTTCCTCGAAGGCGCGGACGGCCTCGTCGAGATCGCCGCGGGCGGCGGCGACGGACTCGGCGAGTTCGGCGCCTTCCAGCATCGCGAGGTTCGCGCCCAGCCCCAATGGGGGCATCAGGTGGGCGGCGTCGCCCAGCAGCGTCACCCCGGGGACGTGGGCCCAGGTGTGGGAGACGGGCAGGACGTAGAGGGGGCGGTGGACGAAAGCGGTGCCGTGGCGGAGGAGGTCGAGGACGGGAGCGGCCCAGCCGTCGAACAGAGTCAGCAAACTCGATCGCACGGCTTCGACGTCGGACAGGTCCAGGCCCGCGCGCCGGTTCACGCCCATATGCAGGCTTGTGTGCCAGTCCAGCGGCGCGCGGAACTGGGCGTACACCTTGACGTGGCCGCCGCTGTTGCGCTGGGCGACGAGGGCGCGGTTCACGCCGTACACGGCCACGGAACCGTCGCCGATCAGCCGGGCGAGGTCGGGGTGGCGGGTGTCGACGTCGTCCAGGGAGGTCTCGACCAAGGTGACGCCGGTGTAGTGCGGCGTCACGGACGAGACCGCCGGGCGGACCCGGGACCAGGCGCCGTCCGCGCCGACCACGAGGTCGAACGTCTCCTGCCGCCCATCCGCGAAATGGACCAGCACGCCATCCCGGGTCGCCGGCACCACCTCGGTCACGCCCCGCCCCCACTGAACGTCCAGGGAGCCGAGCAGCAGGTCACGGAGTTGCCCGCGGTCGATCTCGGGATTGGCCCGGTCGTCCGGAAGGGGTTGCCAGTCGCGCAGCACCGTCCCGTCCGTGTCCAGGATGCGCATGGCCTGCCCCTCGGGACGGGACAGCGCCTGGAACTCCGCCAGCAGCCCCGCCTTGCTCAGCGCGAGCTGGCCCAGGTTTTCGTGCAGGTCCAGCGTGCCGCCCGGAGGACGGGCGTCGGGTGCGGGATCGCGTTCGAGGACGGTGACGGGGTGATCGTGGCGGTGCAGGACGCGGGCGAAGGTAAGCCCGGCGGGGCCGCCTCCGATCACGGCGATACGATGTCTCATGTCGATACACTGTATTTTGGTAATACGGTGTATCGCAACACTACGATGTATCCATGACTGTGTGGGACCGGCCGGAGCCGCCGACTCGCCCTGCGCCGCTCGACCGGGAACGAATCGTCGCCGCCGCCATCGCGCTCGCCGACGAGGGCGGGCTGGAGGCGGTGTCGTTGCGCAAGGTCGCCGCCCGGCTGGACGTCGGCCCGATGCGACTGTACGGATACATCTCCACCAAGGAGGAGCTGTTCGACCTCATGGTGGACGAGGTCCACGCCGAGATCCTGCCCGAGGAGCTGCCCGGCGACTGGCGGGAGGTGCTGCGCGTCCGCGCCCACCGCACCAGGCAGGCCGCCCTCCGTCACGAATGGCTGGCCGACCTGCTCGGCGGCCGTCCCACCCTGGGCCCGAACGCCCTCGCCGTGACCGAGGCCACGCTGGCCCCCTTCGACGGCCTCGCCGACCTCGACACCGTCATGCACGCCGTGGAGACCCTCAGCGCCTACCTCACCGGCGCGATCAGGCGCGAGATCGCGCACCTGCGGGCCGAGCGCGCCACGGGCCTGTCCGAGCGCGACTGGCAGCGCGCCTCCGGACCGCATGTGATGAGGATGCTGGCCACGGGCCGCTTCCCGATGCTGGCCAAGGTCGTTCACGACGGCACGGATGTGGATGCTGAGACGTCCTTCGCGACCGGCCTGGACTGGGTCCTCGACGCCGTGGCCGCCAAACTCGCCCGGCCGCCGGCGTGACGCTCAGGATTTCCAGGTGACGTCGCACTCACCTGCTCGACTGGTTCAAGGGCAAGCTCTCTTACCCATATGACGCCATCGAGGCGACCTGGAACGGCGCACATCGGCGAGGAGGTGATCATCTCCACTTTCAGCCGGAGACGCGGCTCCGGGTGCCCGGAGCCGCGAGCGACCGGGTGTCGTCAGGCGATCGGCTGGTGGGTCAGCCCCAGATCGGTGCCCTTGGGTTCCTTGACCGCCGTGACGGCGGCCAGGGAGATCACGCAGAGCACCATGATGTAGGCGCCGACGGACAGGGCGGAGCCCGTGCTCTGCACCAGGGCCTCGGCGATCGTGGGGGCGAACGCGCCGCCCAGGATGGCGCCGAGCGCGTAGCCGATGGCCACGCCGGAGTAGCGCACGGAGACGGGGAACATCTCGGCGTACATGGCGGACATGGGTCCGTACGACAGGCCTAGGCCGATGGTCAGGACGATGATCGCCACCGTGAAGAGCCAGATGCTGCGGGTCTCCATCAGCAGGAAGAGCGGAATCATCCAGACGAACACGAGCGCGTAGCCGATCTGGAAGGTGCGGACCCGGCCGATCCGGTCGGACAGCACCCCGCCGTACAGGGTGAAGACCAGCCAGCCGACCGACCCGACCACCGTGGCGAGCAGGACGGACGGCCGGGGCAGGCCCAGTGTGGTGGTGCCGTAGCTGATGAAGTAGGCGATGAGGAGGTAGCCGGCGGCGTTGTTGGCCACGAAGATCAGCGCGGTCAGCACGACGTTCTTGGTGTTGCTCCGGAAGAGGTCACGCAGCGGCGCGGAGGAGGTCTTGGTGCGCTGCTGCAGTTCCTTGAACACGGGGCTCTCCTCGACGGCCCGCCGCACCAGGTAGCCGATGATGATCAAGGTCAGGGAGAGCAGGAACGGCACCCGCCACCCCCACGCCTGGAACTGCTCCGGCGTGGTCACCGTACTCATGATCCACAGGACGCCGGTCGCCAGGATGAGGCCGATCGGCACGCCGATCTGGGGGAACGCGCCCCACCATCCGCGGCGTTCGCGTGGCGCGTGCTCCACCGACAGCAGGGCGGCGCCGCCCCATTCGCCGCCCGCGGAGAAGCCCTGCAGGACGCGCAGGAGGATGAGGGCGACGGGCGCCGCCACGCCGATCGTCTCGTAGGTGGGGAGGAGGCCGATGAGGGTGGTGGCCACGCCCATGAGGAGCAAGGTCAGCACGAGCATGCGCTTGCGGCCCAGCCGGTCGCCGTACCGGCCGGCGATGATCGCGCCGAGCGGCCGGAACAGGAAGCTGATGCCGATCGTGGCCAGCGAGATGAGCGTGGCCAGGCCGGGGGCCTGCTCGTTCACCGGGGCCAGGAAGAGCGGGCCGAACACCAGGCCGGCGGCTTGGGCGTAGATGAAGAAGTCGTACCACTCGATGGTGGTGCCGGCCAGGGTGCTGGCGAGGACCTTGCGGTCGTCGCGCGTCATGGAGCGTGGTTCACCTGTCACGTTGGACTCCGTTCCTTGCTCGGGGGGTCTGGTGGCGCGCTCCAGCGCCACCAGGGCGGATTCGCAGGGGTGCCCTGCGTGTTGGAGGCCGAGCACGCAGCATGGCGTCCATGACGGCAATGTAGGTGTCCGTGCCCGTCTGTCAACAGTGCGGGAAAGCCGCAAGTGAAACAATGCCGGGGACCCGATCTCCCGTTCCTGGTGTCACGCCTGTCTGAGGGCGTGACCATGGCCGCCATGACACTGGGGAGCCTGCTCGACCCGCTCGGTCTGGATCTCTCCTCGGCGAAGGCCGTCGGCCAGGCGCTACGGCTCGCGGCCGAGACGACCGGAGCGCCGGCGGTCAACTGCGCGAACGGCCTGCCCGCCGAGGTCATGGAACAGGGGCGCGCGGCGGATGCCACGGTCGTGGCGGTCAATCCGCACGTCCGTTGGAGCCGCCTCTACGGGATGGTCTCCGCGCGGCCGGCCACCCAGCCGACCACCGGCGAGCCTGCCTCGGGTCTCAGCGGAGGCGGGCGTACGCCGCCGAGCCGGGCTCGGCGGCGTACGCCGTGAATGCTCACATGCCGTTCGAACTGCACGGACGTGCGCAGACAGGCATGTGCACGTCCAGGGTGCCGGCCTCGCTCATGCTCCTGCCCATCCCCCGTCGATGATGAGCAACTGACCGGTCATGTAGGCCGACGCGTCCGACGCCAGGAAGACGGTCGGCGCCGCGAGCTCCTCGGGTGTGCCGAACCGGCCCGTCGGGATGCGGTCGAGCAGCTTCTGCCGGCGCTCGGGGTCGGCGAAGAGGTCCTTCGTCATCGCCGTTTCGACGTAGCCGGGCGAGATGCCGTTCACCCGTATGCCCTGGTTGGCCCATTCGCGGCTGAGTGCCCGCACGACGCCCATCAGTCCGGACTTCGCGGCGTTGTACGCGACGAGGTCCGGCAGGCCCAGGACACTCGTAAGGGAGGCGACGAACACGTGGTTACCAGGGCGTCCCGCGGCGATCTGCCGGCGGCCGATCTCCTGGCTGAGCAGGAACGGCGCCGTGAGGTTGACCTGGATGACCCGTTGCCAGGCGTCCAGCGGGAAGGTCACGGCCGCCTCGCGGTGCTGGGTGCCCGCCGAGTGCACGACGATGTCGGTCGGCCCGCCGAGGGCCGCCTCCGCGGCGTCGGCCAGCCGTACCACCTCTTCGGTCGACGTGAGGTCGGCCGCGACGACGTGGGAGGTTCCCCCGGCCTCGGCGATGAGCGCCTGAGTCTCCTCGAGTTGCGCCGTGCTGCGCGACACGAGTGCGACGTTCGCACCCGCGCCGGCGATGCCGACGGCGATCGCCTGTCCGATGCCGCGGCCGGCGCCGGTGACGATCGCACGCTTGCCCGCGAGCGAGAAGATGTCGAGATACGCCCGGCTCATGACCACCACGACCGATCTCCCTTGAATGCCTTGTCGAGGATCAGCCGCATCGACTCCTCTGTGAGCGGGCGTGGGTTGTTCGCGGTCAGGCGGGTCGCCAGCATCGCCTGGGCGGCGACCTCCGGAATGGCGTCGGCGTCGAGGCCGAGCTCAGCGAGGTCGCCGGGCACGCCGATGGCCAGCAGGATCTCGTCGATGCGTTCGATGCCGGCGTGGGCCTGGTCGATGTCGTCGGCGGTGGCGTCTGCCACACCGAGCAGCCGCCCGATCTCCGCGAACTCCGGAACGCGTTCCGGCAGGTTGAACCGCATGACGTACGGCAGCAGGGTACCGACGCCGAACCCGTGCGGAGTGTGGGTGAGTGCCCCGATGGGCGACTGAAGGGCGTGCGCGCCCGCCGTGCCGGTCGTGTTGATGGCAAGCCCCGCGTGCAGCGCGGCCCGCATGGTGTCGCTGCGCGCCTCAAGGTCGTCCGGAGCCGCCATGACCCGCTCGAGCGAGGTGCCGAGCAGCCGGATGCCGACCCGGCAGTGCTCGTCGGTGAGGACGTTCTTGCCGACGTAGACGTAGCGGTCCTGGGTGCCGGGCTCGGGGTTCTTCGAGCGAGCGGTGAACGCCTCGACGAGATGCGAAAGGGCATCGGCTCCCGTGGCGGCCGTGAGGCTGGGCGGGCATGTCAGGGTGAAGACGGGGTCGACCACCGCGACGGTCGCCTCGAGGTACGGGCTCGCGATGCCCACCTTCATCTTGAGGTCGGGGTCGTAGACGACCGAGATGCAGGTCGACTCGGCGCCTGTGCCACCCGTGGTGGGAACGGCGACGATCGGCACGGTCGGCCCGGGGACCTTGAACTCGCCGTAGTAGTCGGACACGGAGCCGCCGTGCGTGAGCATGACCGCCGCGACCTTGGCCATGTCAAGGCAGCTCCCGCCGCCGACTGCGACGACGACGTCGAACGTGCGCCCGTCCTGCCTGGCGAGCAGGTCCTCGACGTTGGTGCGCGGCAACTCGGCCTCGACGTCGGCGTAGACCGACACGTCGGCGCCTCGCTCGGCCAGCGACTCGAGGATCTCGGCGAACTCGGCGCTCTGCTCCATCCGCCGATCGGTGACGATGAGCGCCCGGTTGCCGATGGCGGCGACGGCTCCGGCGATCGAGCGTCGTTCGCCGGGTCCGAACAGAATCGTCTGCGGCTGCCGGACGACGCCGAAGCCGGTGAGGTTGACGTTGCGGGACATCACCACTGCGCCCTTTCGTCGTCGATGGTGAGCGCGATGTAGTGGGCCTCGAGGAACTCCTTGACGCCCTGGTCTCCGCCCTCGCGGCCCAGGCCGGAGGCCTTGGTGCCGCCGAAGGGCGCCACCGGGTCCGCCATGATGCCGCGGTTCACCCCGACCATGCCGCATTCGAGCTCCTCGCCGATGCGGACGGCACGCGAGATGTCGCGCGTGAACAGATACGCGGACAGGCCGTACTCGGTGTCGTTGGCGAACTCGATCGCCTCGGCGACCGAGTCGACCGTGTAGAGCACCGCGACGGGGCCGAACAACTCGCCGCACGAGAGCCGCGACGAGCGATCGACGCCGCGCAGCACCGTCGGCTCGTAGAAGAACCCCTCACCGGGGACGGCCTTGCCGCCCGTGAGGAGTTCCGCCCCCTCCGCGACCGCACCCCGCACGAGCTGGTCGATCCGCTGCCGCTGCTGGGCCGAGATCATCGGTCCCATCTGCACACCGTCGGCGAAGCCCGGGCCGACCTTGAGCGTCTCGACCGCCGCGGTGAACTTCGCGGTGAACTCGTCGGCGATGTCGCGGTGCAGGATGATGCGGTTCGCCGCGACACACGCCTGACCGGCGTTGCGGAACTTGCAGACGACCGCCTCGCGCACTGCGAGGTCGACGTCCGCGTCATCGAGCACGATGAACGGCGCGTTGCCGCCGAGCTCCATCGACGAGTGCGTGATGTGCTGCGCGGCGAGCGTCAGCAGGTGCGCCCCCACCGCGGTGGAGCCGGTGAAGCTCAGCTTCTTGAGGCGCCGGTCGGCGAGCAGGGCCGTGGAGGCGGTGTCAGAACGCGTCGTGTGGATGAGGTTGACGACCCCGTCCGGCACACCGGCGTCCTGCAACGCCTGCACCAGCAGGGCGATGGTGAACGGGGTCTGCTGCGCCGACTTCACGACGAGCGTGCACCCGGCCGCGAGAGCCGCGCTCATCTTGCGGGCGCCCATGAGCATCGGGAAGTTCCAGGGTGTGATGAGCAGGCTGGGCCCGATGGGCTGCAGCGACGTCACGACCCGGTAGCCGGGGTTGGAGCCGGGCCCGAAGTCGCCGTGCAGGTGGCCGACCTGTTCGATCGCCCACTCGAAGAAGCCCACCGACAGTTCGAACTCGGCGGCCGCCTCGGCGCGCGGCTTGCCGCTTTCGACGACCATGACGTCGATGAACGCATCGGCCCGCTCGCGCACGAGGTCGTGAGCGTCGCGCAGCAGGCGCGCCCGTCGGCGCGGGTTCAGTGACCCCCAGGCGTGCTGTGCGTTCACCGCGGCGTCGAGCGCCTGCAGGGCCTCGGTCTCGGACGCGTCGGACACCATCGCGAAGGCCGAGCCCGTCGCCGGGTCCGTCACCTCGAACGTCGCGTCGAGGTCGACCCACCTACCCCCGATGTGTATGCCGGTGGGCACGTCGTGCCCGTGAATTCGCGTCGTCCGCCGGCCGACGCCGCGCGGCGCCTCCAGGGTGGCTTCGGTCATGCCAGTTCCTTTCCTGTCGACTCCGCCGGCGCGCGGCACAGACGGCGTTCGTTCTGTTGGTCGAGGTGGTGCCGCAAGCCGGCCAGCCGCCGGTCACGCCACATGGTGCGGTCCTCCCACTCGTCGAGCGGGAGGATCGCCCGGCGTTGCGCGGTCACCTCCGCGACGAGCTCGGGCGTCCACGGGTCGTGCTGCCCCCGTTCCGCTCCCATCCGCTCGTAGGCCGGTCCGAGGCGGACCGCGTGGGCGGCGATGCCGCCGCGGGTGTTCAGGTCGGCGGTTTCGAAGGGGCCGACGACCGCCCAGCGCAGCCCGAGTCCCTCGCGCACGATCGTGTCGAGCCCTTCGACGTCGATGACGCCGTCGCGGACGAGGCAGTAGGCCTCCCGCAGCACGGCGCCCTGCAGGCGGTTGTAGACGAAGCCCGTCACTTCCGCGCCGAGCACCACCGGGATGAGGTTCGCCGCCCGCAACAGCTCCGTGGCGCGGGACACGACGTCCTCCCCCGTGAACGGCGCGGGCACGACCTCCACGACGCGGATGAGGTAGGGCGGGTTGGCCGGGTGCAGCACGAGACATCTGTCGCGCCCGGCGAGCTCGCCGGCGAACTCGCCGGCCCCGAACGCCGAGGACGTGGAGGCGAGGATCGCGTGGCGGGGCGCGGTGGCGGCGATGTCCCTGAACACCGCGCGCTTGATCTCGAGATCCTCCGGCGTGCACTCGAACACGAGGTCGACGTCGCCGATCGCCGCCGCGAGGCCGGCCCCCACGGAGACCCGCGCCGCGACGTCGGCGGGCGACTCTGCCAGGAGACCGGCCTCCAGCAGGAGCCGGAGACGTTCGTCGAGCCGGGACGGCACGCTCGCGGCCATCTCGCTCGACGGTTCGTGGATCCGCACGCGGCTCCCGGCCCCGGCGAAGACCACCGCCATGGCGAGGCCGATGCTCCCGGCACCGACGATTCCCACGGCTGGGGCGCTCATCGCCGTGCCTGCCTGCGGGCCACGCTCTCCTCGATGGTCATGGCGCGGTGGCCGGTGAAGGCGGGGACGACGTCGGTGAGCGAGCCGAACTCGCCCTTGGCGATCGCCTGGAACCAGGAGACCCAGCGCTCCACCTCATGGGCGTCGTCGGTGCGGCTGCGCCATGCGATGGCGTCCTCGACCGATTCCGGCTCGTACACGTAGTGCCGCCCCGTGGCCCGGGTGAGCTGCTCGGCGGCCTCGCCCATGGTGACGGCCTCCGGCCCGGTGACCTCGAGGATCGCGCCGTCGACGTCGCGCGGACCGGATGGTCCCGACGCGAGCACTTCCGCCGCGACGTCCGCGATGTCGTCGTGGTCGACCGCGGCGAACCGCCCGTCGCCGGCCGGCCCTCGGATCACGCCGTGCTCGTCGGCCCGGGCCGTGAGCATGCTCGCGTAGATCGAGGGGCGCAGGACCGTCCAGCGCACCGGGCTCGCGGCGAGGTACTGCTCGGTCTGCCAGTGGTCGCGTGAGTGGGCGAAGGTCGCGTGCTCGGCCGCGCCGACGAGTGAGACGTACACGATGTACTGCACGCCGCAGGCCACGGCGGCATCGATGGCGCACGCGTGCTCCTCGAACCGGCGTGGGGAGAGGCCGCCGGACACGAGGAACAGGGTCCGCGCACCCTCCAGCGCGGCACGCATCGCGGCGTCGTCGCCGTAGTGGGCCGGCCCGCGGTGCTCCGCGCCGGCGAGCGCCGGCAGACGGGACGGGTCGCGGGCGATGAGGGCCATCGGCACGCCACGCTGGGCCAGACGGGCGGCGACTCGTGACCCGAGCGCGCCGGTGGCACCGGTGACCGCCATCAGGCCGGAGGGTTCTTCGCTGAACATGTGGATTTCCTTGGAGTGACTGACGGAGCTCACGAACGATGAGACGGTTCTACCACGTGACGGACTAGACATCTATTACATGAGAATTACTTGCCCACTTGACGTGGGTCCGGACGAGTGACGAGAACCGGCCCGGCTGTTCGAGCAGGCCCATGTGCGCGTCGTCCGTCTCGACGAGCCGGGACCTTGGCACCCGCGAGGCCGCCGTTCGCACGGACTCGAGCGACACCGACCGGTCGTGCCGGCCGGCGACGAAGGTCGTCGGCACGCCGACGCGTCCGAGGTCGTCCTGGACGTCATGGTCCGCGATCGCACGCCACGTCGCGGCGAGCGCCACGGTGTCGGCCGCGCGCAGACGTTCGGCGGCGTACGCGATCGGCGCGGGACGTGGCGTCGCCGTGAGCGCCTCAGGGGTGAACCACCGCTCGAGCGTCTCGCTCACGAGCGCCGGCGCGCCGACCCGCTCCGTGTGCTCGGCCCTCGCCAGGACGGCGTGGCTGTCGGTCCGAGCGGTGGTGAACGCGGGCAGGAGGGAGAGCACGAGGCCGGGGTGTCGCAGCGCGACGTGCATGGCGACCATCCCGCCGAGCGAACAGCCGACGAGGTGCACGGGCTGGGTCAGCCGTCCGGCGACCCAGTCGGCGAGCTCGACGAGGGACCCGGGCGGGCGGGTGGCGCCGGCAGCAGGGGCGCCCGTGCCGGGGAGTGAGAGGGCCTGGAGATCGGGCACGTCGAGCCAGTCGGCGACGCGCGCGTCGAGCGCGACAGGGTGCAGCAGGACGACCGGTGCGGCCTGCGGATGCGTCATGATTCCGCCTCAGGCGGCTCCGAGCCATCGGGCCCTGAGTCTGCTTCCGCGCGCACCTGCTCGATGACGTTCTCGATCACCCGGCTCGCGTCGATCGCGGCCGGGAATCCGCAGTAGGCGACCGCGTGCACGGCGATCTCGCGGACGGCGGCCTCCGTCAGGCCGTTGCGCAGCGCCCCTCTCACGTGGACGCGCAGCTCGTGCGGGCGGTTGAGTGCGATGAGCATGGCCACCGTGATGAGGCTGCGCTGCTGCGGGGCGAGCTCCTCGCGCGCCCACACCGTGCCCCAGCCGAACTCGGTGATCATCCGCTGGAGCGGGGTCATGGCCTCGGGGTCGGAGCCTCCGCTCGCGTCGACGTGGCGTGCCCCCAGCACCTGACGGCGCAGTCGCATCCCCCTTTCGAGGGCGCTGCCGCCTGTCGTGTCACTCATGTCGTTGGTCTTCCCTTTTCGTAGGCGGTGGGACGAACCGTCCCCTGGCTCCTGACGGCATGGTGCCGCCCTGCCGGAAGAGGCGGCCGACACCATGCGTGGCGAACGCCTCAGGCCTCAGCGGGCGTCGTCGAACCGCCCAGCTCGAGCTCCTGCGCCTTGAGCGACGCGCTCTCGTCGGAGAACATCGACCGCTTGCCCGTCTCGGGCAGGAAGATCCACGTGATCACACCGGCCAGGAGGGCCACCGCGCCGAGGTAGAAGCCGGGCGCCAGCGGGTTGCCCGTCGACGAGACGAGGGCGGCGGCGACAAGCGGCCCGGTGCCGCCGACGAGGGCGAGGCCGATGTTGTGGCCGATCGCACCACCGCTCATGCGGGACCTCGCGCGGAACATCTCGGCGAGCACGACGGACGTCGTCACGTTGACGACCGACTGCGCCAGGCCGAAGAGGATCAGGCCGGCGATGGCCGCGACGATGCCGGCGCGAAGGAGCATGAAGACCGGCACCGCGACCAGGCCCATGCAGATGAGCGAGATGACGAACGGCCTCTTGCGGCCCCAGAGGTCGCCGATCAGGCCGGCGAACGGGCACATGACCGAGTAGAGGATCAGGCCGATCGCGGTGAGGCCGATCGCCGTGGAGCTGCTGAGGCCGACCGTGGCGCTGAGAAAGACGTTGAAGTACGTGAAGAAGTAGTAGATGCCGAGCCCCGCCGCACTCGCGAAGACGGCGACGATGAGGATGCTCTTCACTTCCTCCTTGCCGAAGCCCTTGAACGGGTTGATCGGCGCCTTCTCCTTCTCCCTCAGCTTGACGAAGACCTCGGTCTCCACGGCCTTGGCCCGCATGATGAGCGCTACGACGCCGATCGGCAGGGCGAGCAGGAACGGGATGCGCCAACCCCACGACGCCATCTGCGCGGACGTGAGTGAGACGGTGAGGACGAGCACAAGCGTGCTCGCGGTCAGCGTGCCGAGCGCGGCGCTCACCGAGATGTAGCTCGACCAGACGCCCCGGCGGTTGGACGGTGCGGTCTCGGTGATGAACGTTCCGGCGCCCGCGAACTCGCCCCCGATCGAGACGCCCTGGAGCGAACGCAGGACGACGAGCAGGATCGGGGCTGCGATGCCGATCGCGTCATAGTTCGGCAGCACGCCGATGAGCGCCGTTGACAGGCTCATGAGGGCGATCGCCCAGACGAGCGCGTTCTTGCGGCCGTAGCGGTCTCCGACGTAGCCCCACAGGAAGCCGCCGAAGGGGCGGAAGAAGAAGGTGACGCCGAAGACGGCGAGCGACGACAGCAGCTGCGCCGAGGCGTCTCCTGGGAAGAAGTTCGCGCCGATGATCGCGGCCATGAAGCCGTACGAGCCGAAGTCGACGTACTCGATGTAGTTGCCGAAGACGGCCGAGACGGTCGAGCGCTTCGCGCCGGGGCGTGTCTGATTGCTTGTGGTGGTGCTGGATGGTGCAGCGGTAGCCATTGGGCTTCCTCCAACCTCGTCCGTGAGGCTCCGCCGGAGTTGCCCCCTATATCGACCGACGTGCGCACGGTGTTCCGGCAAGGATGTGCCTTGGGACACAGTCCTAGCAGATGAACACATCGTCCGCCAAGTAAGAATTTTGCGAATCTGGCTACGGCACCACCAACAGCCGCTCCACACCGGCGCGCAACTCCGCGACGAAGTCGTCGCAGTGCTTCCGGACGTCCTCCACGAGTCCGCCGAGCGACAGCGCGCCGCGCAGCGTGCCGTCGGGCGCCAGGATCGGCACGCCGAGGGCGCCGATGCCGACCGTGACGTCCTCCTCGGACAGCGCGTAGCCATCGCGCCGGATCCGCTCCCGGTCGGCCGCGAGCTCGTCGGGGTCGGTGATCGTCTTCTCGGTGAGTCGCCTCAGATCGCCCTCGGGCAGCGGCACACCGTATGCCGCGAACGTCCGGCCGGCCGCGCCGACGTGCAGCGGGATCGTTCTTCCCGGCCGGTAGGCGAGCACGTCGATCCCCCGGCCCTGGCACCAGTCGAGGCACAGGGCACTCGATCCGTACGGGACGCTGAGGAAGGCCGTCTGGCCGGTGCGTTCGACGAGGTGCGCCAGCACCTCCGGCACACCACGCCATTCCGACATGCCGGCGCGGGCCGCGTCGGCGAGGGCCAGCCACCGCGTCGAGAGCCGCACTCTCGAGTCGGGCAGCAGCTCCACCATGCCGACGGCGGCGAGCCCTTCGCAGAGGCGATAGATGCTCGGTCGCGGCACCCCGATCCGGGTGGCGACGTCGACGAGTGGCAGGGCGCCCTCGCCGGCCAGCAACTCGATGAGATCCGTCGCGTTCGCCAGTACGCGCATCGGCGCGGCCCCGCTCACGCGACCTCCTCGCCGCCGAAGCCGAGTGATCGGCTGACCGCTGCCGCGCAGGCGGCGACGCGAGGCCCGTTCTCGGGCACATCGAGCACCTGGGAGCGGAGTCCGCCGATGGACACGGCGGCCTCGAGCTCGCCCCGGTGGTTGAAGACCGGCGCGCCGATCGCGGCGATCCCGACCGTCACGTCGCCGTCGGACTCCGCCCAACCGCGGGCCCGGATCTGGTGGATCTCGTCGTCGAGAGCCCCGCCGAGCGGCCCCCGCGGCTCGCCGGGAAGCGCCGCGAGCCCGGCCATGACGAGCTGCCGCTCCTCGATCGGCAGGTGGGCCAGCAGCGCCTTCGGCGCTCCCCCGACGTTGAGCATGAGGGAGTCGCCGACCCGGAAGTTGAGGGCGTGGACGCCGGGACCCTCGAGTCGCTCGATGCACACGCCTGTCAGGCCGCGGCGCACGCAGAGGTACGTCGTCGCCCCCGTCTCCGCGCGCAGCTCGCGAAGATGGGGGATGGCGCGTTCGCGGACGTCGACGAAGTCCTCCGCCAGCCCGCCGATGCGCACGAAAAAGAGGCCGAGCCGGTAGAGACCGCGCTTGGAGCCCCGCTCCACCCAGCCGATCTGTTTGAGGTCGGCGAGCAATCGGTAGGTGGAGCTCAACGGCTCGTTCACCGCCTCAGCGAGCTGCGCGACGGTGGCCTCACCGTCGCGGCTGAGCACGCGTACGAGTGCATCGGCCTTCCAGATGATTTCCAGTCCTGGGCGGTCAACGGCCTCCATGGCCACATATTCTCACAAGCCGGGCTGATCCTCGGGTGGTTGTTCTTACCGAGCGGGCGGAGCTTCCGGTACGTGAGCACGCTCTGGCTTCCATGGCTGACCCGCGGCCGTCTAGCGGAGAGCTGCGAGGTAGGACACCGCTCGATAGGCCGATTCGATCGCTCCGTCGACGAATCCGTGGTCGGCCTGGTCGGTCGTCGACACGGTGATCCGGCCGACCGGCGTGCCGATGATGTCGGCGGGGGTCGGACGCTGTGGCCAGGCGTCCGCGTCCCACGGCAGGATGTTGTAGCGGGCGTAGCCGTGCGCCCAGCGGTTCACGGTGATCCCGGCGATGTCCGGCGATGTCCGGCGATGTCCGGCGATGTCCTTCGCCGGATCGAAGCCGCCGGGGGTCAGCACGTCCGCGAGCGCGGTGCGCATGCTGTGCTCCAGGTCCTCGAACGGCATGCGGGCCAGGGCGGCCCGGCCGGCCCGGGCGGCGTCCTGCGGGTTCGCCAGGCCCTCCTGCGTCAGCCCGGTGCCGAAGTGCACCACGATGGGCTCGTCCGGGTCGGCGGAGAACCGGTAGTGGCGGCCCATGCTGACCGGGAAGTCCAGTGACGCGCTCGACCAGAAACCGTGCGGGAACCTGATCGAGTTGATGCCGAGCCTGGCCCACGCCTTCCAGTTCCGCAGGGCGACGTTCGCGTAGATGATCGGGTACTTGACGGCCTCGTGGCCGGCTGCTTTCTGCTCGTCCGACAGCTCGGGCACGATGTACGGGATCATCGCGTTCCAGCACGCCATGACGACGCCGCCGGCCCGCACCCGCCTGAGCCTGCCGTCCTGGACGTACTGGACCTCGACCGAACGGCCCCCCCGCGGTGTGGGCGACGCGGACCGCCGTGCTGTTCAGGCGGATCTTGACCCGGTTGCCGGGCTTGTCGAGCCGCGCGTAGTCGCACCGCGAGGTGACCAGGTCCTCCATGGAGTTTCCGGGGAGCGCGCCCGGGATGAGGCGGCGCACGAGCGCGCGGGCGACCGAGGCGTTGCCGTCCGGGAAGTGGAAGATGTACGGGTCCGTCGCGCCCCACATCCGGGCGCACCACTTGGCCACGCCGGGCCACGGGCCGCCGCTCGTGTCGAGGCCGAGCCCCTGGGTGCTCCAGCACGGCACGCCCGCCCGCGCCGTGGTCGGCGTAGAAGCTCTGGTCGAAGTAGGTGTGGAACTTCTCGACGTCGATGCCGACGTCGGTGAGGGGCTGCTTGGCCTCCGGCGGGTACGAGCTCGGGGTGTCGATGGACTGCGACCCGCCGTAACCGATGATCGTCTTGCCGCCGACGGTGAACTCGTTGCGCTTGGTGTGGCCGCCGAAGTCGTCATGCGGGTCGATCAGCAGGATCCTGGCCCTGCGGTCGCGGGTAGTACCCCCGGCCGTGACTCTTTCCTGGACCGGTGGCGGCCGCGGCCGTGCCGCCGCCGATGAGGCCGCCGAGGGCCAGCGCGCCGCCTGCGACGGCGATCCCGTCCAGGAAGTCGCGGCGGGTGATGCCGCTCCGCATCCCCAGTTCCTCGTCGGACCAGCCAGAATGCTTCCGCGCTCATCGCTCCCCGTGCGGTCAGGACTGGGTGGCGGCCGGGGCTTCGACCTCCGGCTCGACCTCGCTGAGGCGCAGTTCCGGCGGGCGACGGGTGAACATCCGGGTCAGCCCGAGCAGGTAGACGAACCCGGCGGCGACCCAGGACAGCCCGACCACGAACGTCATGCCGGACAGGCTGGTCCACAACCACAGGCAGAGCAGCACGCCGATGGCGGGCACGACGCCGTACTTGACCAGGTCCTGCGGCGTGCGCCTGCCCTCGTTCACGACGTAGTGCTTGATCACCGAGAGGTTCACGAAGGAGAACGCCACCAGCGCGCCGAAGCTGACGACCGCCGAGGCCAGCTCCAGGCTGATGAACAGCGCCACCAGCGACAGCGCGCCGACCGCGAGGTTGGCGCGGACGGGGTTGCGGAACCTGGGGTGCACGTAGCCGAAGAACCGCCGCGGCAGCACGCCGTCGCGGCCCATGGCGTACAGGATGCGGGACACGCTCGCCTGCGAGGTCATCGCCGAGGCGAAGCAGCCGGCGATGTAGGCGGCGGTGAAGAAGGCGGCCAGCAGGGCCCCGCCGACGTGCCGCATGACGTCCAGCGCCGCCGAGTCCGCGTCGGTGAACGACCGCCAGTCGGGGAAGGCCAGGTGGCCGGCGTAGGAGATGACGACGAAGAGGACACCGCCCGCCAGGGTCGTCAGCATGATCGCCCGGGGGATCCGCCGGCGGGGGTCGTGCGTCTCCTCCGACAGCGTGGAGACCGCGTCGAACCCGAGGAAGGACAGGCACAGGATCGCGGCGCCGCCGAGGATCATCCCCAGGTCGGTGCCGGCGCCGAAGAACGGCTCGGTGATCGACGGCATCGGTTCGCCGGCGACGGCGCGCACGGCGCCGGCCAGGAACACCACGACGAACACGACCTGGATCCCGATCAGGACGAAGTTCAGCCGGCTCACCATCCGGATGCCCAGCACGTTCAGCCCGGTGACCAGGACGATCGCGGCGATGACCCAGACCCAGGCCGGGACCGACGCGAAGGCCGCGTTCAGGTAGATGCCGATCACCAGGTAGTTGATCATCGGCAGGAAGACGTAGTCCAGCAGCAGGGCCCAGCCGGTCATGAAGCCCAGGTGCGGGCCGAACGACTTCTGGGTGTAGGTGTAGGCGGAGCCGGCGTACGGATGCGCCCTGACCATCCGCCCGTAGCTGTAGGCGGTGAACAACATCGCCGTGAGGGTGACGACGTACGCGCCGGGCAGGTGCCCGGCGGTCATCTCCGTGACGATCCCGTACGTGGTGAACACGGTGAGCGGCACCATGTAGGCCAGGCCGAACAGGACCAGCGCGGGCATGCCGAGCACGCGCTGCAGATGTGGGGTGGTGGCCGGGGTTGGGGGGTGGCTGGACATCGATGCCTCCTCAGGGGCGTTCGTACACGACGGACCCCGCGGCGATGGTGTAGTCGACATGTGCGTCGCCGACAGGGCCGGCGGCGCGGGTGAAGAGGTTGCGGTCGAGCACGGTCAGGTCGGCGCGGTTGCCGACGGCGATGGTGCCGGCCTCGTCGTCGTGGTTGACGTAGGCGGAGCCGGCGGTGAACGCGGCCAGTGCGGTCCGCAGCGGCAGCGCCTGCTCGGGCAGGAACGGCGGGTTGTCCCGGTTCTCGGGGTCGATCCGGGTGACGGCGACCTCGATCTCCTCCAGCGGGTTGGCGGTGGTCACCGCCCAGTCGCTGCCCATCGCCAGCGTCGCGCCGGAGCGCAGCAGGTCACCGAAGGGGTATTGCAGGTCGGCCCGGTCCCGGCCGAGGAACGGCACGGTCAGCTCCTCCATCTGCGGCTCCAGCTGGGCCCAGTACGCCTGGAGGTTGGCCGTGACGCCCAGCTCGCGGAAGCGGGGGACGTCGTCGGGGTGGACGAGTTGCAGGTGCGCGATGTGGTGCCTGCGGTCGCCGGCGCCGTTGGCGGTCCTGGCGGCCTGCACCGCGTCGAGCGCGTTGCGCACGGCCCGGTCACCGATCGCGTGCAGGTGCACCTGGAAGCCCAGCCGGTCGAGTTCGGTCACCGCCGCGGTGAGCAGGTCGCGCTCGACGAAGGTCAGGCCGTGGTTGCCGGTGTGCCCGCCGCAGCCGTCGCAGTAGGGCTCCAGCAGCGCGCCCGTGTAGTTCTCCATCACCCCGTCGGTCATGATCTTCACGGTGGTGGGGCGGAACCGGGCCGTGCCGGTCTCCCGCCGGCCGAGGAACTCCGGGATCTGGTCCAGCCCGCGGTGCCGGTCCCACCACAGCGCTCCCACCACGCGGGCGGTGAGCCGGCCGGAGGAGTCGAGGGAGCGGTAGGCGTCCTGCGTGGCCGGGGTGACCCAGGCGTCCTGCCAGCCGGTGATGCCGAGGGAGTGCAGGTGCCGCTGCGCGTTCAGGATGGCGGCCTCCCACTCCTCCCGGCTCGGCAGCGGGACGTGGCGGTCGTTGAAGGAGTACGCCGCGCCCTCGTGCAGGGTGCCGGTGGGCTCGCCGGTCCGCGGGTCGCGTTCGATCCGGCCGTCGGCGGGGTCCGGGGTGTCCTTGGTGGTCCCGGCCACCGCGAGCGCGGCGGAGTTCACCCACGCGCCGTGCACGTCCCGGTTGAACAGGAACACCGGCCGGTCCGGCACGATCGTGTCGAGGTCCTCCTTGCGGGGCGTGCCGCCGGGGAAGTACTCCATCGCCCAGCCGCCGCCGACGATCCAGGGCCGGTCGGGGTGGTCCGCCGCGTAGGCGGCGATGCGATCGAGGTAGGCCCGCCGGCCCACCAGGTCGTTCAGGTCGACGTTCAGCCGGTTGCGGCCGGCGAACGGTGCGTGGACGTGCGCGTCCTGGAAGCCGGGCAGCACCATCCCGCCGCGGGCCTCGATCACCCTGGTGCGCGGGCCCGTGAGCTCGCGGACGGCCCGCCCGCCCACCGCGACGATCCGGTCCCCGCGTACGGCCACCGCGTCGGACCAGCTGCGGGCGGCGTCCATGGTGCAGACGTCGGCTCCGGTGATGACGAGACTCGCGTATGGGGTCACTCGGTGTGCGCCTTCCGGGAGAGGGTCGGTCAGAGGAAGTAGAGGCGGGACAGGGACACCCGTTCGGCCGGTGCGGAGCTGATGGGCTCACCGTCCAGGTCGACCGCACCGGTGCGCGCATCGACGCCGACCTGACCGGTGCGGCTGTTGAGCACCATGTCCGGCAGGCCGATGCCGCGCGTGCCGCGTACGGCGACCCGGCGGCGACGGGTGGGCAGCCGGTCCTTTCCGAGGTCGCGGGTGGCTCGGCTGACGAAGGCGACGGACAGCTCGGCCGGGGCGGCGCCGTGGCCGCCGAACTGCGGGCCGAGGACCAGCGGCTGCGCCTGGTCCACCGCCGCGTTGGGGTCGCCCGTCACGCCCCAGGCGGGGAACCCGGCCTTGAGCACGAGCTGCGGGGTGGCGGCGAACCGGGCCGGTTCCCACAACACGATGTCGGCGAGCAGGCCCGGCCGCAGCGAGCCGACCTCGTGGCCGAGCCCGTGCGCGAGCGCCGGGTTGACGGTCAGCTTGGCCAGGTAACGCAGGACGCGCGCGTTGTCGTGGCGGTCGTGTTCGGCGCCCCGCTCGGCCTTCATCTTGGCGGCCAGGGCGAAGGTCCGCCGGACCGTCTCCCCGGCCCGGCCCATGCCCTGGGCGTCGGAGGAGGTGATCGGGATGACGCCGAGGTCGTGCAGCACGTCCTCGGCGCCCATGGTCTGCGCGCGGATCCGGTCGCGGGCCATCGCCGCGTCGCCCGGCAGCTCCGGGGACAGGCCGTGGCAGGAGACGATCATGTCGTAGTGCTCGGCGACGGCGTCCCTGCCGAACGGCAGCGTCGGGTTGGTGGAGGAGCCGATGACGTGCGGCTGCCCGGCCAGGCTGAGCACGTCGGGCACGTGCCCGCCGCCGCATCCCTCGATGTGGAAGGCGTGGATCGTCCGGCCGTCCAGCACCGCCAGGGTGTCGCGTACCGACAGGCTCTCGTTCAGGCCGTCGGTGTGCAGCGCCACCTGCACGTCGTGCTCCTCGGCCACCCGCAGCGCGGTGTCCAGCGCCCGGGTGTGCGCGCCCATGTCCTCGTGCACCTTGAACCCGCAGGCGCCGCCCTCGACCAGCGCCTCGACCAGCGGCTCCGGCCGGGACGAGGAGCCTCGGGCGAGGAATCCGACGTTGACGGGCCAGGCGTCGAACGCCGCGAACGCCGTCCGCAGCGCCCACGGCGAGTTCACTCCGACCCCCCACACCGGGCCGAACTCCTGGCCGAGGATCGTGGTCACCCCGGAGGCGAGCGACGCCTCCATCACACGGGGGGACATCAGGTGCACGTGGGTGTCGATCGCTCCCGCGGTGGCGATCAGGCCTTCCCCGCTGACGATCGTGGTCCCGGTGCCGACCACCACATCGACCCCGTCGAGGGTGTCGGGGTTGCCCGCCCGCCCGATCGCGGTGATCCGGCCCGCCCGGATCCCGATCGAGGCCTTGCGCACCCCCAGCAGGGGGTCGAGGATCAGCACGTTGGAGACGACCAGGTCGCACGTGTCGCGGGTCGAGCTCGCCTTCAGGTGCAGGCCGTCGCGGGCGGTCTTGCCGAACCCGGCCAGGAACTCCTCGCCGTACCGCTGCGCGTCCGCCTCGACCTCCACCACCAGCCCGGTGTCGCCGAGCAGCACCCGATCCCCGGTCGTCGGCCCGTACACCGCGGCGTAGTCCCTGCCGTTCACGCCGGCTCCTCCGTCACCAGGTAGCCGCAGGCACGAGCCCGCTCCAGCGCCGCCTCCCGGGCGCCCGGGGCGTCCAGCGGCCCGTCCACCAGACCGGCGAAGCCGACCACCACGCGTGCGCCGCCGATCGGCACCAGCCGCACCGCGGTGGTCGTGCCGGGCTCGAACCGCACGGCCGTTCCCGCGGGTACGGCCAGGTGCCGCCCGTAGGCGGCGGCACGGTCGAAGCGCAGCCGCAGGTTCACCTCGAAGAAGTGGAAGTGGGAGGTGACGCTGATCGGCACCGCCGCCGTGTTGGTGACCTCCACCGTCACCACGTCGTCGCCGTACGGCTCGGGACGCGCCGGCCCGGGCAGCAGCGCACCCGGCCCCGACGGATCGAACGCCGCCGGGCCGAAGGGGTCGGTGACCACGGCCAGCCGGGTGCCGTCGTCGAAGACCGCCTCGACCTGCACTTCGGTGACCACGTTCGGCACGCCCGGCAACACGTCGTCATGGGTCAGCGCCGACCGGCCGGCCGCGATCGCCTCACTCAGCCGCCGGCCGTCCCGCGCCGCCTCGCACACCGCGTCCGCGATCAGCGCGGTGGCCTCGGGCACGTTCAGCCGCAGCCCGCGGGCCCGGCGTGCCCGAGCCAGCTCCGCCGCGGTGAACAGCAGCAGCCGATCACGTTCCGAAGGAGTGAGGTGCACGACGATCGCCTCCAGGACTGGGGGATCAGCGAGGTGGGTGCGATTAGAACATGTGCAGGAACGTTCCTGCAATGGAGTGAAGAAACGTTCCTGTTAATTCGCCCCGAACCCCTCGGGCACGGCATGACGGCCCGCCGAAGTACGGTGAACCCTGATGAACGCGCCTCGACTGATCACCCTGCGCGACGTGGCCCGTGCGGCGGGAGTGTCGACGACGACGGTGTCGGACGCCCTCAGCGGGCGCGGCCGACTGCCCGCGGCGACCCGCGAGCGGGTGGCCGCGATCGCCCGCGACCTGGGCTACGTCGCCAACCGGAGTGCCCGCAACCTGCGGAGCGGCCGCACAGGAGCCATCGGCCTGTACTTCCCCGAACGGACCATCGGTCTCGAGTACTACATGGACGTCGCCATGGGCGCCGCCGAGGAGGCCCTCGCGCACGACCTGGCGCTCACGCTCATCCCCGCCACGCGGGGCCTCGGACGCACACCGTCGCTTCACCTCGACGGTGTGGTGGTCTCCGATCCGGTGCTCGGCGACCCGATGCTGCAGACGCTGACCGGCCTCGGCGTGCCGGTCGTCACCTGCGAGCGCGACCTGACGCCGGGCGCCCGGCACGCGGGCCGGATCGAGTCAGATCACGTGGCGGGCACCCGTACCCTGCTCGACCACCTGGCTCACCACAGCACTCAGATCGCGCTGCTCTGCCCCGGCGAGGAGACCTCGTTCGGGCTGGACGTCCGCGTCGCCTACCAGGCCTGGTGCGCCGAGACCGGCCGGAAGCCGCTGATCTACGACGTGCCGCTCGTCTGCGAACCCCAGGACGTCAGCCGCGCGGTGGCCGAGGCCCTGCGAGCGCCGGGGGGCGTGGACGCGATCATCTCGGTCCCCGACGGCGGCGCGAACAGCGCCGTGCAGGCCGCCTTCCAGCATGGACGCCACGTGCCCGGAGACCTGCTCGTGGCCTCCTACGTCGACAGCCCCTCCCTGCGCGGCCTGCCCTTACCCATCACCGCGATCGACATCGCCCCCCGCGAGATGGGCCGCCGGGCGGCGAAGATGCTCGCCGACCTGCTCGCCGGCACCATCGCGGCAGGCGCGGTGGAAGTCCTCCCCCTCGAACTCATGGTCCGGGCCAGCACATCACCGACGACGGGCAGGTGACCGAGCCGCCGGCATACAGGCCGCCGCGCGCGGACAGGTGTCATGGAGCGGGGATGCGGTCGAGCTCCAGCAGGCCGAAGCCGAGCTGGCTGAACAGTTCCAGCTGGTCGTAGTACTCGCGGTGCGAGTCGATCTTCCCCTCGGTGACGTGGGCGCTGCAGGTGGCGCGGACCGTGATGCGGCGGTGCGTCGCCGCTATCTCCCGCCCGTCCGGTAGCAGGAACGGCCCGTCATGGGTGCCGGTGTAGGTCCATTCCGTGACGGCGGGGTTGTCGCAGTCACCGAGCTCGAACCACGCTGCCGCGTGGAAGTCGGGAAACGCCCGGAAGAGCTGCTCGTACATCCATCTGATCTGGTCGTGCCCTTCCGCGACGCCGCACGGCGTGACATAGACGGCGTCCCGGCTGTAGCAGGCCAGCACACCCGGCACGTCGTGAGCGTTGACCGCGTCGGCCAGCCGGTGTTTCAGATCCCAGTACATGGACACGGCTCACACCCCCAGCGGGTCGAGTACTGAGCGGACGTCATGGGGGCGCGGAACGTACGGCCGTACAGCTCCATGTCGTGGACCGGGGCGTGATGCGACCCGGCCCGGTTGATCGGCCGCCGGCCGCGCGGACGCGGGTCCTCACGATGGGACATGGTCGCGATCGTTCCTCTGCACTCGGTCGGGTGGCCGGCTGGTACGCGCGGACCAGAATCCCCGCCACCGCCTCGCGTCTTCGCCCGACGGCTTCATCGCTCCCTTCAGTCTCCGCGCAACAAGAGGAACGGCGCTGCCAAGCGCCCTCCAAATCGTCACCCACGGCAAGCTGATCCCTGAGCGAGGGGTAAACCCGGGGACACGATTCCCGCCTCGTTCTGTTCTGCAGGAACAGGCGACGATGTGCTCGCGCGTGCACACCTGAGTACATTAACAATATTCATCGGTAGAAGGGGGCATGATGACCGTCCATCAGAAGAGCTCGTCCCCCGCGGAGGAGCCGACCTGCTCGATCGAACGGAGCCTGCAGGTCCTGGGAGAGCGATGGACGTTCCTGATCCTGCGTGAGATCTTCCAGGGCAGGCACAAGTTCGCGGAGATCAGGGACGCCCTGGGCATCGCTCCCAATCTCCTGAGCGCCCGGCTGAAGACCCTTGTCGGTGCAGGGGTGCTGCGAACCCTCACCTACCGGGAGCCCGGCAGTAGGCAGCGGGAGAGTTACCACCTCACCAAGGCCGGCGCGGATCTGCGGGTGGTGCTGGGCGCATTGCAGCAGTGGGGCGACGTCCACCGTGCCCGGTCGGCCGGGCCGTCTGCCTTGCGCAGGGCCCGCTCCACCGGCGAGCCGGTGCGCGTCGCGTTCGTCGACGGCGCCGGCCGCGAGGTGGCCGGCGCGGACGTCCTTCTCGACGTCCGCCCTTGAGGCCGGTCGCTGAACGCCTCGGTGAGGACACCTGACGGCCTCATGGGGCCCACGGCACCGCCCCACCTGGGCCGCTCCCCTCGGCACAACTGCCCGGGGCCTGCCCGCGCGGATGAGCGGCAGAACCGCCGCTCGCGCAGGTCAGCGGCGTGACGGAACCGCGCGTCCAGCGGTCCTGTGCGTCCGCCGGGCTGCCGAGCGCTGATGAGAACAGCAGCGTGCCGACCGTCGCCGCCATGGCCGCGCCGGCGCTCAACACCGCGACGCCGCGACGCCGGCGATCGGCCCTCGATCGTGCGGGAGCGGCGGGCGCCGTGGCCGCGAAAGCCGGCGAGACCGCATGCCTGCCCTGCGCCCGGGCGCGCCCAGGGTTGCCGCCGGGCGCGGCGACACGATACCGCTGACGGTGCCGACCGGCAGGCAGGGCATCGGGCACGGTGCCGCCGACGGCTGATGACGGCACGCGGTCGCCGCCGACGAGATCGCACAGCACCTCCACGGCCGTTGGACGGGCCGCCGGATCCTTGGTCAGGCAGGCCGCCACCAGCCGGCGCAGCGAGGCGGGCACGCCGGACAGGTCGGGCTCGGCGTGCAGAACGGCGTTGAGCGTCGCCGGCACGGTACCGGCGGAGAACGCGGGTCGGCCGGTCGCCGCGAAGACCATCGTGCCCGCCCACGAGAACATGTCGGAGGCGGGAGTGAGCGGCTGGTCGTCGAACTGCTCCGGCGCCATGTACGCCGGCGTGCCCACCGGCCCGGTTGCGCAGGTGGGCGCGTCCAGCGCGAACGCGATCCCGAAGTCGATCACCACGGGACCTTCCGGGCCCATGATCACGTTGCTCGGCTTGAAGTCGCGGTGCACGATCCCGGCCGCGTGGATCGAGGTCAGCGCGGTCAGCGTGGTGACCGCCAGCCGCTCCAGCCCGCTGCCGCTCCGCGGCCCACCCTCCTTGACCAACGTCTCCAGCGACGGCCCCGGGACGTACTCACTGATGATGTACGGACGCTCCCTGGTGAAGCCGGTCTCCAGCACGCGGGCCGTGGAAAAGGTGGCCAGCCGCTGTGCGATCTCCGCTTCGCAGCGGAACCGTTCCCTGATGTGGGAGTCGGCCGCGAAGGACGAGTGCAACATCTTGATCGCCACCCGCCGCCCACCGGGTGACTCGCCGAGAAAGACCTCGCCCTGGCCGCCCTGGCCCAGCCGTGCCACCACCTGATAGCCACTGACGTGTGCCGGGTCTCCGGGGTCAGGCACAGGAAGATCGTGCATGAGCGGGGCTCCTCCGAAAGTTACTTTTGGTTACAGATGTACTCTTCGATAACCGGTAACAGCAATGTGACCTGGTCACCTTCGGGTGACGGAGGGGGGAGCCCATGTCGCACCAGACCGAGGCGGACAGGGTGCTGCGTTCGTTGGACAGGACATGCCCTGAGCACGACCCCGATGTTCTCCGGTCCGTACTGGACCGGGTCGGTGACAAGTGGAGCCTGATCCTCATCGGGCTGCTCGAGAAGGAGCCGATGCGCTTCACCGAGCTGCTGCGCACGGCGCCCGGCATCTCCCGCCGCATGCTGACGCTGACGTTGCGCAGCCTGGAGCGTGACGGGCTCGTCAGGCGGGAGATCTACCCCGAGGTCCCGCCCCGGGTCGAGTACGAGGTCACCCCGTTCGGACGCACCCTGACCGAGCCCGTCCTGGTGCTCGCCCGGTGGGCGGCCGACAACCAGGACACGATCCGCGCCAACCGCCACGCCTTCGACGTGGCGGCCGGCCACAACACCGACGATCTCGACTGAGCCCTGGTCGGTTCACCCGATGTGACCAGGGTTCAGTTGAAGTTACCGATCACCGGCGTGTACTCAGTACTCGTAAGTCACTGAGGCCGACGGCGAGCCTTGCTCGAGGCCGTCGGCGCACGTACGGGAGATGATCAGTATGTTTTCGCCCATCCGCTGAGCCGATCGCCGCTCAGCGATGACCTGCCGATCGGGCAGGTGACCCAGAGTTCCCGCCGAGCCCTCGCTGAGGTGAGTAACCGCGAGGCCCGCCCCGAACATCTTCGGGACGACGGGGCTCTCCAGATTCCGACGGCATCACCTACGGAACGGCGAGCCGTCGTGCCGCGTACTTCGCCACGTGATGCTCCCCTGCCCTGTTCCGGGGCTTCCCCGGCGACCCTTCTCGCACGTGCGTACCGCCGTGCACACATCCTGTTGAAAGGACCCCGCAATGACCCGCATCGGCATCATCCTCGGCAGCACCCGCCCCGGCCGCAACGGCGAACAGGTGGCGCACTGGGTGCTGGAGCACGCCTCCCGGCGCACCGACGCCGCCTTCGAGCTCGTGGACCTGCTGGACTACCCGCTCCCGCACCTGGACGAGCCCATGCCGCCGACCTACGGCCAGTACCAGAACGAGCACACCAAGGCGTGGGCCGCCAAGATCGGCTCCTACGACGGCTTCGTCATGGTGACGCCCGAGTACAACCACTCCACCTCGGGTGTGCTGAAGAACGCCATCGACTACCTGTTCGCCGAGTGGAACCACAAAGCCTTCGGCATCGTGTCCTACGGGAGCGTCGGGGGCGCCCGCGCGGCGGAGCACCTGCGGTTGATCGGCGGCGAGCTCAAGCTCGCCGCCGTGCGCACCAACGTGGCCCTGTCGCTGTTCACCGACTTCCGCGACTTCAGCAAGCTCGCAGCCGGCGATCACCAGGTGGCGGCCCTCACGACCATGCTCGACGAGGTCATCTCCTGGAGCCGGGCCCTGGCCCCGCTCCGCCAGGCCGCCTGACCCGTGCCGGCCGGGACTTCCCGCACACACGCCCGGCCGGCACGGCACCGTCGGCGTCGATCAGTTGGCAACACCACAGAGCAGGAGGAACCGTGAGCGTCGGCAGGATCGAACATCCATATTTCGAGCTGGGGCTCAACTCGTTCGGAGAGGTCGCGACGGACGGTGGACGCGTGCTCAGCGATGCCGAGACCGTGCGCCTGCTCGTGGAGGAGGCCCGGCTCGCCGAGGCGGTGGGGCTGAACGTCTTCAGCGTGGGCGAGCACTACCGGGACGGGCACAACGATTCCGCGGCTCCGGTGCTCCTCGCCGCGATCGCCACCGCCACGGGACACATCGGGCTGGGCACGTCGGTGACCGTGCTGAGCACCAACGACCCGGTCCGGCTGTACCACGAGTTCTCCACCCTTGACGCGGTGTCCGACGGCCGCGCCCGGATCGTGCTCGGGCGTGCCTCCGCGACGGAGTCCTTCCCGCTGTTCGGCTACGACCTGGCCGACTACGAGCGGCTGTTCGAGGAGAAGCTCGACCTCTTCCTGCGGCTCGAACGCGAGGAGCAGGTGACCTGGTCGGGGACGGTCAGACCGCCCCTCACTGGGCAGCGGCTACACCCCCGCATGCGGCCGGGCGGCATCCCCACCTGGGTCGGCGTGGGCGGCAGCCCGGACTCCGTGGTGCGCGCCGCCCGTCACGGCCTGCCTCTCATGATGGCCGTCATCGGCGGACGGCCCCAGCGCTTCGCGAGGAACGTCGCGCTGTACCTCAAGGCGCTCGAACGCTTCGGCCGTTCCGAGCTGCCGATCGGTCAGCACTCGCTCGGCCTCGTCGCGGACACCGACGAGGAGGCCGTCGAGACCTGGTGGTCGTACTGGCAGCCCGTCGTCGCGGCGCTCGCGGCCGAGCGCGGCTTCTACGCGCCGAGCCGGGAGCGGTACGAAGCCGAACTCGAGAACGGCGCGCTGTTCGTCGGATCACCCGACACGGTCGCCCGCAAGATCGCCCGGATGGCCCGCGACCTCCGCCTGAGCCGCTTCGATCTCAAGTACGACATCATGCACCTTCCTCGCGACGTCCGTGCCCGCACCATCGAGCTGCTCGGCCGCGAGGTCGCCCCGCGCGTACGCGAGCTGCTCGCCTCGGACCCGGTCGGCTCCTGACGACGCCGACGTTCGCACCATCGGCATCCTGGGCGCGGGCCAGGCCGGCACGCCCACCTGAGTTGCAAAACTAAACTCAGAGGTTAGGATGACCGCGGTGCATCGGTGCCGGGCGAACGGTTCGAGCCGGCCCGCAAGGGATGCCGTTCAGCCCGGCGATCGGGCATGACGCCTGCACGACGAGGAAGAAACATGAGAATCACGGGATCAGTCGCCCTGGTGACGGGCGGAAATCGCGGTATCGGCCGCGCGTTCGCCCGCGCACTCGTCCACCACGGCGCGGCGAAGGTCTACGTCGGCGTCCGCGACCCGGCGAGCGTGCCGGATGCCGACGTCGTTCCCGTGCGCCTGGACGTCACCGACGACGAGAGCGTCGCGGCGGCCGCGGCCGCCGCGGGTGACGTCGCCATTCTGATCAACAACGCGGGGGTCGGTGGTGCGAGCACCAAGCTGATGGAGGGCGCCTTCGACGGCGCTCGCCAGGCGATGGAGGTGAACTACTTCGGCACCTGGGCGGTGGCCCGGGCCTTCGCTCCCATCCTGGCCCGGAACGGTGGTGGAGCCCTGGTCAACATGCTCTCGGTGGCGTCCTGGGTCGGTCAGCCGCAGTTCCCCGGGTATGCGGCTTCCAAGGCCGCCCAGTGGTCACTGACGGACGCCCTGCGCAAGGCGCTGCGCGGGCAGGGAACCCTGGTGGTCGGGGTGCATGCGGGTTTCGTGGACACGGATCTCAGCGCCTGGACCGACGCGCCGAAGATCAGTGCGGACACGGTGGCCGAGCTGACCATGGACGCGCTGATCCGTGACCGATTCGAGGTGCTGGCCGACGAGCAGAGCCGGAGCGCCAAGGCGGCGCTGTCGAAGCCGGTCGGAGCGCCGTCCGCTCTCTGATTCCCGCAAAGTGGCATTTGACCAGCGCTTTCTTGACTCCGTGAACGATGAGAACAATCCTGCACTTGCCGTCCGAAGCAAGGAGCAGGAGCCATGTCCCAGGCGTACGACCCCCGCCACACGGCGGTGCTGCTGGTCGACCCCTACAACGACTTCCTGTCCGAGGGCGGCAAGATCTGGCCGCGCGTAGAGCGTGTGGCGCGGCAGGTCGGACTGCTGGATCACCTGCGCGCTGTGATCGCATCCGCCCGGGAGGCCGGCATGCGTCTGATGATCGTGCCGCATCGTCGCTGGGAGCCGGGCGACTACGAGACCTGGGATCACCCCAACCCCACCCAGCGCGCCATCATGGAGCGGCACAGCTTCGCCCGCGGAACGTGGGGCGGGGAGTTCCACCCCGACTTCCAGCCGCGGCCCGGCGACGTGGTGGCCCGGGAGCACTGGGCACAGAGCGGGTTCGCCAACACCGACCTCGACTTCCAGCTCAAGCAGCACGGCATCACCCATGTCGTGCTCGTCGGCCTGCTGGCGAACACCTGCGTCGAGTCCACCGGCCGATTCGCCATGGAACTCGGCTACCACGTCACGCTCGTGCGTGACGCCACCGCGGCGTTCCTCCCCGAGATGATGCACGCCGCGCACGAGCTGAACGGCCCCACCTTCGCCCACGCCATCACCACCACCGAGGAGCTCACCACCGCGTTCGTGGGGACACGCGCATGAAACCGACCGGAGACCTGAAGTCCGAGCCGGCCATGACGGGAAACGCCGGCTCGGGCTTCAGGATGGCGTGGCGGCATCAGCTCCCGTGACGGATCGTGAGCCGGACGCATGAGGTGTTCAGCAGGCGATCTTCGCCTGGATTGAAATGCCAGACGAGGCCGTTGACACATTCGATGGTGCCCGTGTAATCCCCTGACGAGAGCCATTGCACCGGGAAAGTGCCCAGGGACATGGTGCCGACCGTCCCGCCGTAACACCGTGTCGGCCAGATGCTGCTCGGCGGCGGATACAGCCAGATCTGGCGCGGCAGCTCATTGGAGTTGCACGGCCGTTGGTTGATGAGGGGTTTGACGATCGGCGTGGTGTCCGTTGCCGCCGTGGCCGCGCTCGAAGGCGCCGCGGCCAGTCCTGTGGCGAGCGCGGCGCCGGCCACAGCCGTGAGTAGCTGTCTTCGCATGAAGCCCCTTTCTCTTACGAGAAATCATGGGATCAGCGCGTGGAACGGCCCAGGACAGCAGCCGGACATTCGAGCGTCATTGACGGCCTAGACCTCGTCGCGACTCCGTTCCGCCGATCGGCGGCACGGCTTTTGCCGCGCTTCTTCGGCGTATGACAATGGCCTTCACAGCGGCGAACATCGGAGACGCGTTGATGCCCTCAGAAGAACGTGACGCTGCCAACGCCGACACTGCGAAGGAATGGCCGACGACGTTCGGAGGGTTGTTGCGCGCCTGGCGTGAGCGGGCGTTGTTGACCCAGGAGGAGTTGGCGGCACAGGCGGGCCTCAGTGCCCGCACCATCGGCCGGCTGGAAACCGGCGAGCTGCGACGGCCGCGCAGCACATCCGTGCGGTTGCTGGCCGAGGCGCTGCGTCTGGACGATGCGGAGCTGGCGATGCTGACACGTGCCGCCAAGGACGCCCCGGAGAGCCCGGGCCCCGTACGGGTGCCGCCACGGCAGTTGCCCGCCGACGCGGTGGCGTTCGTCGGGCGGGAACACGAACTGGCGACGCTTGACGACGTCGGTGATCTGAGCACGCCGGGCACGGTGGTGGTCACCGCCATCGACGGCATGGCGGGCGTGGGGAAGACCGCGCTGGCCGTGCACGCCGCACACCGGCTCGCCCCCCGGTTTCCCGATGGCGATCTCTTCATCGACCTGCACGGATACACGCACGGGATGCCCCAGGTCGATCCGGCGGAAGCGCTGGCCAGGGTTCTGACGGCCCTGGGCGTGCCGGGAGAGTCGATCCCCCGGCACGCCGAGGACCGGGCGGCCCTGTACCGGAGCGTGCTGGCGGATCGGAAGATGCTGATCGTGCTGGACAACGCCGCCGACGAGGCGCAGGTACGGCCGTTGCTGCCCGGCGCGGGTGGTTGCCTGGTCCTGATCACCAGCCGGCGGAGGCTGGTCGGTCTGGACGATGTGCGCACGATGTCGGTCGGCGTGCTACCGCCGGCGGAAGCGGTCGCGTTGCTGGTGCGTACCGCCGGCCCCGAGCGGGTCGACGGAGAGCCGCCGGAGGCGCTGGCAGAGCTGGCCCGGCGATGCGGGCTGTTGCCGCTGGCGATCCGGCTGGCCGCAGCCCGGCTGAAGGCGCATCCGGCGTGGAGCGTGGCGCATCTCCTGGCACGGTTGGAGGAGCATCGGCGCCGGTTGAGCGAGCTGCACGCCGGGGACCGCAGCGTCACCGCGGCGCTCGATCTCTCCTGTCGCGGGCTGGCCCTCGCTGAGCAGCGTGCGTACCGGCTGCTCGGGTCGCACCCTGGCACGGACATCGCCTCGGACGCGGTGGCCGCGCTGCTGGGCACCTCCGTGGTCCGGGCATCCGGCCTGCTGGACCGGCTGCTGGAGGGCAACCTCCTGCAAGAGCCGGTTCCCGGAAGGTACCGGTTTCATGACCTGGTCCGGGTTCATGCCGCCGCCCTGGCCGGCCAGGAACCGGAGGCCGAACGGCACGCCGCGGTGACCCGGCTGCTGGACCACTACAGCCGGGCCACCACGACGGCGATGGACCACCTCTACCCGTACGAGGCCGACATGCGGCCGCGTCTTCCGCCGGGTGACGCGCCCTCCCCCGCGCCGGCCGACGCCGAGGAATGGCTCGAGGCGGAGCTGCCCAACCTGCTGGCCCTCGCCCAGTACGCGGCCGAACATGGCCATGTGCGGCACATCCGGCACCTGTCGGCCACCTTGCACCGGTGCCTGCGCATCCGCGGCCGCAACGCCGAGGCCGAAACCCTCGGCACACGGGCGCTCGCGGCCGCCCGCACCACCGCCGACCGTACGGGAGAGATGGAGGCTCTCCTCGCGCTCGGCGAGATCCGCCACCGGCAGAACCGCTACGAGACCGCGATCGACGACAACCTGCGCGCCCTGGACATCGCCCGCGCCATCGAGCACCCCTCGGGAGAACTGCGGGCGTTGAACACCCTCGGCCTGCTGCGCGCCGTCCATGGAGATCACAAACGATCGATCGAGAACTTCGCGCAGGCGCTGGTCATCGCCCGAGCGGTCGGCCACCGCACCGGTCAGCTGGACGCGTTGATCGGCGGCGGGCACATCCACCGGATGGTGGGACGGCACGGCGAGGCGGCGGACGCTCTGGCCGAGGCTCTGGACATCGCTCGGGAGATCGGCCACCGAACCGGCGAGGTGCGCGCGCTTCTCGCGCTGGGTCACCTCCATCTCGGTCGCGACGAACACGAACTGGCCACAGACCGGTTCACCCGGGCACTGGAACTGGCCAACGGCACCGAGCACCGGCTCGGCCAACTCGACGGCTTCATCTCCTTGGGCGACATGCACCGCATCGGCGGGCGGTACGAGCAGGCCCATGCCTGCTACGAGCAGGCTCTCGACCTCGCGTGCGAGATAGGCAACCGCAACTGGCAGTACGAGGCCATCCACGGCATGGGCCGGCTGCGGCACGAGCAGGGCCGTCACGACCAGGCAATCGACAGCCACCGCGAGGCCCTGCAGCTCGCCGCGGACCTGGACCAGCCGGGCGACCAGGCCCGTGCCCACGACGGCCTCGCCCACGCCCACGCCGCGCTGGGTCGGCACGAGGACGCCCGTCACCACTGGTCCCGGGCCCTGGCCATCCTGGCCGAGCTCGGCACCGACCACACCGACGAACCAGGTGTCGACGTCGCCGGCATCCGCGCCCACATGGCGGATCTCGCGACGGCGTCCGGAGACGGTCGCAGCCGCTGACCTTCCAGGGCATGGGGTCGGCGGGGGGACGCTGACACCCCGGTCCGGAACGTTGACCTGACATTTCCCGGCACCCCGTCCAGCGGCCAGAAGCGAATGTCCAGCGAATGTCCGCCATGCGTCCTGTCAACCCCGTCTTCCGGCGATGCACAGTGGTCTCCTACCGGCGGGTGGGGCGATCATGGCGGGAGCGTGGGCGCTCTGGTACACGCCCGGCCGAGGCCGGCCCAGATCACCTTGAAACTCACCATTGACCATCCGTCGCAGGATGCATCGAGCGAAAGGATCTGCCATGCGCGCACGACTCACCGTCCCCGGGATCGTTCTGCTCACCGCGGGCGTCGCCGGCGCGGTCGTGGTCCCGTCGACGGCCGGTGCGGCGACCGCGACGCCCACGACGTCCACGACCCCGGCGCGTTCCGCCGCGCTGGCCTGTCATCCCTCTTGCACGTGGAATTCGAGTCTGTACGCGGACAGGAAAGCGGCCGAACTCGCTCTGTACCATCAAGCCCAGCTCCTCAGGGCGTTCAACTACGAGATTCTGGCCACCTCGGTGACGGCCGTGTATTCCATGTACCAGGCGTCCGCGACCTACCGGTAGAACGGTCCGGTCTCGTCAGGACGTTTCGGGGTGCAGCCAGCGGGCGATCTCCTCCAGGCCGTCGGCGAGGTGGACGCCGCCCACTCCGTAGCTGATCCGGGCCGGCAGCAGCTTGACCCTGTCGTCCCGGACGGCGGCCAGGTCGGCCACGGCCGGGTTGTCCAGGAGCGGTGCGTAGGAAGCGCGGCCCTTGCCGGTGACGTCCACGAGCAGGATCGCGTCGGGATCGGCGGCGATGAGTTGTTCGGCGGCGACAGGGCCGGTGGCGCCCAGGCCGATCCGGTCGGCGACCAGGTCACCGCCCGCCCGCTTGACCAGGTCGGAGGTGAGCACGTCGGCGGTGTTGATGAACGGCCGCCCGGCCTGGTTGGACAGGATCGCCACGCTGGGGCGGTCGGTGACAGCGCCGATCCGCTCCGCCACGGCGTCCGCGCGCCGGTCGAGCTCGGCGGTGATCTCGGCGGCCTTGGCCTCCGTGCCGAGAGCCCGGCCGAGCAGGGTGAGGTTCTGCTTGACCTCCTCCAAGGTGCCCCAGTTGTTGGTGATGGCGATCATCGGGATGCCGGCCTCGGCGAGCACCGCCTGGGCGTCCTGCTCGCCGTGCGCGTGCCGTCCCATGAGCGTCACCTGGTAGGCGGTGAACGGGAACGACAGCGCGGTGTCCTGCGGCACATACGCGATCCGGCGGGCCAGCGCCTGAGGTCGCAGGGTGTGTACGGGCCGCTCGTCCAGCAGCACCCGTCCCCCGGTGGGCCGTCGCAGACCGGCGATGGTCCGCAGCAGCGTGGATTTGCCGGCGCCGTTCGGACCGACCAGGCCCAGCATCCGCCCGGGTGGCACGGTCAGGTCGACTCCGTCGAGCAGCACCGCTCCGTCGATCTGGACCCGTACGTCGTCGATCACGATCACGGCGTGCTCCTTCGGGACCAGAGCACCAGCAGCAGGAAGACAGGCGCGCCGACGAAGGCCGTGATCACCCCGGCCTGCAGCGTGACCGGGGCCAGCAGCAGCCGGGCCGCGGTGTCGGCCGACACCAGGAAGATCGCCCCCAGCAGCGCGGCGGCCGGGAGCAGCAGCCGATGGTCCGGCCCCGCCACGAGCCGGATCACGTGCGGGGCCACCAGCCCGACGAAGCCGATCACCCCGCTGACCGCCACGGCCACCCCGGTCAGCAGGGACGCCAGCACCAGCAGCACGTGCCGGGCACGGGCGACGTTCACGCCACTGGTACGGGCCGCGTCGTCGCCGAGCAGCATGACGTTCAGATCCCGGGCGAACACCAGGGTGGCCGCGATACCGACCGGCACCGGCAGCAGGACGAGGCTGACATGCTGCCATGTGCGGGCGTCGAGGTCGCCCTGCAGCCAGAACACGATCCCCCGTAACGACTGCTCGTCAAGGGCGTTGGCCACCAGCGCCGAGACCACCGCGCCGAGCAGCGCGTTCAGCGCGATCCCGACCAGCAGCACCGTGGCCATGCCGCGGCCCCGGCCGGTCGCCGCGATCGCGTAGATCGCCACCACGGTGATCAGCGCGCCGGCGAACGCGGCCGCGGGCAGCAGCAGCAGCGCGGCCAGCCCACCGAGAACCACGGCGAGCCTGGTGACCGCTCTCCCACGGGACGGCGCCGCCCCTGGAGCCCGGGCAGCAGAAACTACTTCCTCCGACATGGACCACATTCGACGCAGAACGGAAATGATTGTCAAAATCATACTCATGGGGCACCAGCCGATCCACGAGCCGCTCG
This sequence comes from Nonomuraea aridisoli, assembly GCF_003236395.1. Lineage (GTDB taxonomy): Bacteria > Actinomycetota > Actinomycetes > Streptosporangiales > Streptosporangiaceae > Nonomuraea > Nonomuraea aridisoli. The sequence continues at coordinate 41,821 of NZ_POUD01000040.1, forward strand.
CGGTGTGAGATGCCCGACACCCGACGCGGGGGCCTCGGCGCCAACCGACACATCTCCGCCAAACCGGGTGATAACGGGCGCAGGCTATGGAGCCGGGCAAAAGAACATGATAATGATTATCACTGCACATCTGAGTGGGACTGGCTGTTCGTGCGTCTATCCGAAGGAGACCCATGCCGGAAGCGCCCCCCTCCCCTGTATCCGTCGAGGACGTCACGGATCTCGTCGCAGAGGTCCTCGGACTGCCGGCCTCGGAAGTGGCCGCCGACACCGCGCTGACCGCTTTGGGACTGGAGTCGTTCACGGCCGTCCGGCTGCGCCGACGGCTGCGCGACCTCGGCCTTGACCTCCCGATGACGGCCTTTCTCGGGGCGGCGACGGTCCGCACCGTCGCGGCGGGCATCGCTGACCCGGAAGGAACGGCCGAAGAGGAGGGCTTCCCCCTCACGCCCTTGCAGACCGCGTACTGGATCGGCAGGGATCCGGCCTTCCCGCTGGGTGGCGTCGCCACGTACTACTACCGGGAGTACGACCGCGAGACGGACGATCCCGAGGCCGATCTTGCGCGCCTGGCGCAGGCGTGGAACCGGCTGGTGCGACGCCATCCCATGTTGCGGATGACCGTCGACCGGCAGGGACGCCAGCACGTCCTGCCGGACGCCGGCCCGTACGAGATCGCCGTCGACGACCTGCGGGGTGCCGGACGGGACGAGGTGCGCGAGCGCCTGCGCCTGCTGCGGCACGAATGTTCCCACCAGGTGCGCCCCGCCGACCGGTGGCCGCTGTTCGACCTCCGGGCGGCCTTCCTGCCCGATGGCCGTACCCGGATCTTCTTCGGCACCGACATCCTCGCCTTGGACATGACCGGGTGGATGCAGATCGTGTCCGAATGGGGGCGGCTCGTCGCCGATCCGGACGCCGAGCCGGCTCCCGTGCCGACGACCTTCGCCGATGTCGTCCGCCGCCGGCAGGCCGATCCCGGTGAGGCGCGACGCCGGGAGCACGACCTGGAGTACTGGAGGGGGCGGGCCGCGTCGCTGCCGCCCGGCCCGCGCCTGCCGTGGGCGAAGGACCTGGCGCACGTGCACGCTCACCGCTTCACCCGTACGTACGCCGAGCTGGACGGCGGGGAATGGCGAGCGCTGAAGGAGCAGGCGGCGCGGCGCGGGCTGAGCGCCACGGGGGTGCTGCTGGCCGCGTTCGGGCTGGTGCTGGCCCGGTGGGGCGCCGACGAGGCGTTCTGCCTGAACACCACGCTGTTCGACCGCCCCGACGATCCCGAGCTGACGCACGTGGTCGGCGACTTCACCACGACGGTGCTCGTCGAGCTCCCGCAGGCGGACCTGCGGCGCTGGAAGGGATTCGAGGAGTTCGCGAGCCAGGTCAACCGGCGCTTCTGGACCGACCTGGAGCACCGTGCCGTCTCCGCCATCGAGGTGATGCGCGAGACCGCGACGCCCGCCGGCCTCACCCCCACCCATCCGGTGGTCTTCACCAGCGGCATCGGCCTGACGCCGGAGGGCTCGCCCGCGGGCTGGCTGGGCGAGGAGGTCTTCGGCGTCTCCCAGACCCCTCAGGTGGCGCTCGACCACATCGTCCACGACGAGGACGGCCGGCTGCGCATCTGCTGGGACGCGGTCGAGGGGCTGTTCGCCGACGGCTTCGTCGAGGGCATGCGGGACGCGCACCACCGGCTGCTGCGCCGCCTGGCCGCCGAACCCGGCTCCTGGCACGACCCCGCGCTCGGCTGGGATCCGTCGTTCCTGGCCGACGAGCCGCTGAACGGCCGCAGCGACGTGGGGCCCCTCCTGACCGATCCCCTGCGTGCCACGGCCGGCGCCATGCCCGAGCGGGCGGCGCTGCTGGCCACGGGCGGCGGCCTCACCCATGGAGAGCTGGCCGAACGGGCGGAGCGGATCGGCGCCGTCCTGTCCGCGCTCGGCGTCGGCCCCGGCGATCTCGTCGCGGTCGCCTTCCCGCAGAGCGTCGACCAGGTGGTCGCCCTGCTCGGCGTCTGCGCGAGTGGCGCGGGATACGTGCCGGTCGAACCGTCCTGGCCGCAGAGCCGGATCGCCTCCGTCTGCGAGCAGGCGGGCATTCGCCACGCCCTGGTGCCGGTGGACGGCGGGCCTGCCGCCTGGCCCGGCACGGTGACCGTGCACCGGCTGCCCGAACTGGAGAAGGAGGAGCGGTCCGCACCGGTGCGCCGGCCGCGCGCGGACGACCTCGCTTACGTGATCTTCACGTCCGGTTCGACCGGGCGGCCCAAGGGCGTGGGCATCGAGCACCGGGCCGCGCGCACGACGATCGACGCGATGACCGAACGGTTCCCCGTCGGCCCCGAGGACCGCGTGCTGGCACTGTCGGCCTTCAGCTTCGACCTCTCCGTCCACGACTTCTTCGGGATGATGGGCGCGGGCGCCGCGCTCGTCCTGCCGGACGCCGCCCGCGGGCGCGACCCCGGCCACTGGCTCGACCTCATGGAGCGTCACCGGGTGACGGTGTGGAACACCGCCCCAGCGCTGCTGGAGATGCTCGTCGAGTACGCCGAGATCGACCCGGACCGGGCCCGCCGGGCGCTCGCGCCGCTCCGGCTGGTCCTGCTGTCGGGTGACTGGATCCCGGTCACGCTGCCCGACCGCATCCGTGCCCTGGCGCCGGAGGCCCAGGTGATCAGCCTGGGCGGCGCCACGGAGGCGTCGATCTGGTCGATCTGCCACCCGATCGGCGAGGTGTCCCCGTCCTGGGCGAGCATCCCGTACGGCCGCCCGCTGCCCGGCCAGAGCTTCCACATCCTCGACGACCAGGCGCGCCCGTGCCCGGTGGGACGGGCCGGTGAGCTGCACATCGGCGGGGACGGGCTGGCGCGTGGTTACGTCGGTGACCGACGGCAGACCGAAGAGCGCTTCATCACCGATCCGGTCCTGCGCGGGCGCCTGTACCGCACGGGCGACCTGGGACGCTGGCGCTCCGACGGCACCATCGAGTTCCTGGGGCGGATGGACCGCCAGGTCAAGATCCGCGGGCATCGCATCGAGCTCGGCGAGGTGGAATCGGCGTTGCGCCGGGTGCCGGGCGTCCAGCACGCGGTGGCGCTGTCGGTGCGCGGCCCCGACGACCGGCCGCGGCTGGTGGCGTACGTGGCCGCGGCCGACCCCGCGCGGCCGCCCGCCGACGAGGAGATCGTCGCCTGCCTGCGCGAGCGCCTGCCCGACTACATGGTGCCGAGCCGGTTCGTGCTCGTGGACGAGTTCCCCCTCACCGACAACGGCAAGATCGACTACAAGGCGCTGCCGAACCCGTACCAGCGGCAGACGGCCGCGCCGCCTACGGCACCCGCGCCGCCCCTGCCACCTGTGGCGGCCGCGCCGCCTGCCGCGACGCTTGGCCCGAGGGCTGCTGAGCGGGACCTCGCCGCGCTGATCAGGGAGGCGGCCGAGGACGGCCTGGAGATCACCCTGCGGATCGCCGCTGGGACGCTGCCCCCGGCCCGCGCCATGGCCGCGGCCGGGGGCTGGGCAGAGCGACTGCGCGCGGCGGCGGCCGGTGGCCTGACGCTCGGCGAACGGCTGGCCACCGACGGCGCGCTCATCGAGCTGCCGGTCCTGCCCTCCGAGCCGACCCCGACCGGCACGCCGACCCCGGCACGGCCCGACGCCCCACCAGACACACCGGACCCGGACGCCGGGGCCGGCCAGGCGTCACCACCCGGCACGCCGGGCCCGGCGTGGCACGAGGTCGGGGACGGGATCGGGTCGTCGCCCGGTAGGCCGGGGGCGGTGGGGCACGAGGCCGGGGCCGGGG
>NZ_POUD01000410.1 GCF_003236395.1 Nonomuraea aridisoli
CCGCCGCACCCGCCACGAACTGGTGGTGAGGTCATCGACGGCCCCACCCCCGGGCGCCTGATCCACCGAAAGCCCCGAAAGCGGTTTCGGACTCGCCTTCGAGCGACGGGGATCGGCTTCAGGGCGGACGCGCGTTCCCGGTGGCGCCGTCAGCCGTGGGCGAGGGTGTCGGCCACCGTCGCGCAGGCGAGCCGGGCCACGGACCGCAGCTCGGCGATGCGGCCCAGGACGACCTCGAAGAAGGCCTCGACCGCGCGCACCGGATCATCGGGGTGCGCCGCGAGGGCCTGCTCGCACCGCGCGCCGTAGATCGCGGCGTAGCGGTCGAGGCACCGGCCGAACAGGGCGTCCTTGTTGCCGAACGTGCCGTAGAGAGACCCGCGGCCGAGACCGGTGGCCGAGCCGAGGGCATCGAGCGAGGCGCCGGCGTACCCGCTGCTCCTCCTCGCCGGCCGGCCCCAGACGTGGTACGCCCGGCGCCTCCTGATGCCCGCGCTGGCTCAGGACTTCCAGGTCGTCGCGGTCGACCCGCGCGGTGTCGGGCTGTCCGACAAACCCCGGGACGGCTACGACACCGGCACCCTCGCACGCGACCTGGTGGCGCTGATGGACGCGCTCGGCCACCGGCGCTTCGCCATGGTCGGTCACGACGTCGGGATGTGGACCGGCTATGCCCTCGCCGCGGATCACCCCGACCGGCTGGACCGCCTGGCCGTCGCCGAGGCCGCGATCCCGGGGCTCTCCCCCGCACCGCCTCTCCTCGGCGGCCGGGAGGCCAACGACCGCCTCTGGCACTTCGCCGTCAACCGCCTCACCGACGTCGACGAGCAACTGGTCAGCGGGCGCGAACATCTCTACTTCGGCCACCAGTTCGCCACGAAGGCCGCGAAAGCCCTGCCCGACTACCCCGCGCGCTCGACGCGACCATCGCCCAGAACCACGACCGCAGGGCTCGACGGCTGTCCCTTCCCGTCCTGGCGATCGGAGGCGCGGAGAACCCGGGCGCATCGGTCGGCGAGACGATGAAGCTCGCCGCCGACGACGTGGAGAGCGTCGTCCTGCCCGCGTGCGGCCACTACCCCGCCGAGGAGGCCCCGGAGGCGATGTTGCGGGCGCTGACCGCGTTCCTGGGCCGTACGGGGACTGGCCGGACCCTAGGGGCCTCCGTGGCGGCTCAGGCGCAGGTCGCCGCCGAGCCGCTCCTGGAGCAGGCCGAGGACGTCGCCGCGCGAGGTGACCGTCCAGAGGTGGCCCGCCAGGTGCGGGCTGCCCGGGGCGACGGCGTTCAGCCAGGCGTCCTGGCGGGAGCGACTGGTGAAGGTCACGACGTAGAACTCGCCGTCCGGGGTCTTGCAGTACGCCCTGCGGAGATCGCCGGCGTCGACCTGCATCCGAGGGGAGCAGCCGACCTTGGCGGAGAGCTGCTCCACGGTGGGCGGGGGTCCGTCCGGCGCGGTGGGGGCGCACCCGGAGGCGCCGGCGGCGGCCGTCCCGGCCAGCAGGACGAGCACCGCCAGACGTGGAAATGTCGTCATGCGCGAAGGTACGCACCCACGGTGCTCGCGGTTCAGCGACACGTTCGTCAGCCGGGGGCGGCGGCCGGCGTCGGGGAGACGCGGTGGTCGGTCAGATGCAGGTCGCCGTTGAGCGGCCCCTTCAGCGCCTCCAGCACCTCGAGCGGCCCGAGCACCGTCCAGCGCGGGCCGACCAGGTGCGGGTTGTACTCGGGCGCCTGGTCCATCCAGGCGTCCTTGAGCGCCTCGGTCTTGAACGTGTTGACGAAGAACTCGCCTGCGCCGGTCTTGCAGTAGGCCGTACGGACGTCTTCGGCCTCGACCTGCATCTTGGGCGCGCAGCCCACCTTGGCGGAGATCTGCTCGACCGTCATGGGGGCGGCACTGGCCTGCTGGTTCTCTCCCGCTGCGACGTAGTCGCCCCAGCCGTTCCCCGAGGAGCAGCCGGCGACCAGTCCGGCCAGCAGCGCGAAAGCGGCCAGACGTGGAAATGTCGTCATGTGCGGAGGTACGCAGCCCCACCGCGAGCGGTTCAGCGCAGGACGACGCAGCCCCGGGCCCGGAGCCGGTCGAGCACCTCGGGATCGCCGTCGAGCTTGTTCCAGCGCAGGTCGAGCTTCTCCAGCTCGGGCAGGCCGGCCAGGCTCTCGGGCAGCTCGCGCAGCCGGTTCTGGCGCAGGTCGAGGTGGGTGAGCCGGGGCGGCAGCGCGTCCGGCAGCGCGCGCAGCAGGTTGCCGCGCAGGTCGAGCACGCGCAGTTCGCCCAGCCCGGCGACGGAGGCGGGCAGCCGGGTGAGCCGGTTGCGCTGCAGGTGCAGCTCGCGCAGCCGGGCCAGGCCGCCGATCGACTCGGGCAGCTCCGCCAGCCGGTTGTCGTAGAGCCGCAGCTCGACCAGCCCGCTCATGGCGCCGAGCGCGGCGGGCAGGCGTTCGAGGCGGTTGTGGGTGAGGTTGAGGTACGCGAGCCGGCCCAGCCGCCCGAGGGCGTCCGGCATCCGCGTGAACCGGTTGTCGCTCAGGTAGAGGTAGTCGGTCAGCGGCAGGTCGCCGAGCTCCGGCGGGATGTCGGTGAGCCGGTTGTGGCCGAGGTCGAGCATGCGCAGCCGGGTGAGCCCGCCGACGGCGGCGGGGATCTCGGTGAGCGCGTTCTCGGCGAGGTTGAGCGATTCGAGCCCGGTCAGCTTCCACAGGGAGGCGGGCACCTCGCTCAGCCCGTTCGCGCCCGCCGCGAGGTGCCGCAGCCTCGCCGGGAGCCGGTCGGGCAGGGCGGCGACGCGGTTGCCGTACAGGAAGAGCGTCTCCAGGTACGGCGGGCAGCTCGGGAACGACGTCAGCGCGTTGCCGTCGAGGTGCAGCGCGCGCAGCGCGGTGAGCCCGGACAGGTCGGGCAGCGAGCTCAGCCGGTTGCCGTCGAGCCGCAGCTCCTCCAGCGCGGTGAGCCCGGCCACCCAGGCGGGCACCTCGGCCAGGTCGTTCCAGGCCAGGTCGACGAGCCGGGTGCCGGCGGGGACGTCGGGGAAGGCGGTCAGGCCGCCACCGGGGGCGCGCATGGCGACGATCATCGCACACGCCGACGGATTGACGCCCTTTTGTCCAGATTTAGGGCGCTAATTGGCGTGCCACCGGGGAGGTTTCAGAATGTTTCTGTTTCACCTGTCCCAAGGAGACGGGCGTGGCATTCAAACGTTCCACCAAGGCACCCCGGACCAAGGCCGGCAGCCAGCCGTGGCTGCACCTGAACGGCGTGGAGATCCAGGAGTTCGGCACCGTGCGGATGTTCCCGCTCGGTCTCTCACGGGACGCCCGGGAGTACTCCTGCCAGCGGCTCAACCAGATCCTGGCCGACACCCAGATCCTCTACAACCACTACAAGAAGCACCACTGGATGATGCGCGGCCCGACGTTCTACCAGCTCCACCTGCTGCTCGACAAGCACGCCGGCGAGCAGCTCGAGCTGATCGACATGCTGGCCGAGCGCGTCGCGACCCTCGGCGGCGTCGCGATCGGCGACCCGCGGCACGTGGCCGAGGTCACCGTGATCCCGCGTCCGCCGAACGGCGTCGAGGAGGTGCCGGCGATGCTCTCGCGACTGATCGAGTCGCACGAGACCATCCTCATCGCCGCCCACGACGCGGCCGCCCGCACGGCGGAGATGGGCGACGACGGCACCAACGACCTGCTGGTCTCCAGCGTCATCCGGACCAACGAGCTGCAGAGCTGGTTCCTGATCGAGCACCTGGTCGACACGCCGCTGGTCGAGCCGCACGACTCCTGACCCCGTCAGCGCCGTCCGGCCCGCAGGTGGAAGAGGTCGGACGGCGAGATGGGCATGCGGTCGATCGGGACGCCCTCGGCGTCCTCGACGGCCGAGGCGATGACCGCCGAGACGGGGATGACGCCGGCCTCGCCCGCCCCCTTGATGCCGAGGGGGTTGAGCGGCGACGGCGTCTCCAGGTGGGCGGTCTCGACGCGGGGCACCTCGGTGGCGTACGGCATGAGGAAGTCCATGAACGAGGCGTTGACGAGCTGGCCGTGCTGGTCGTAGACCATGCGCTCGTAGAGCGCGCCGCCGATGCCCTGCGCCACTCCGCCGTGGATCTGGCCCTCGACGATCATGGGGTTGATCAGCTTGCCGCAGTCGTGCACGACGGCGTACCGGACGACCCTGATCTCGGCGGTGTCGGGGTCGGTCTCGACGATCGCGGCGTGCATGCCGGCGGCGAACGTGGAGCGGATCGGCGAGTAGTAGTCGCGCCCCTCCAGCCCCGGCTCCTCGCCCTCGGCGACGGGCGGGCGGTCGGGCGCGGCCGTGGCGGAGAACTGCGTGGCGCGGGCCGCCTCCTCGTCGAAGGCGTAGCGCAGCGGGTTGGCCAGCACCGCCACCGTGGACAGCGGGATCGACGCCTGCGGCGCCCCGGCGACGTGCACCATGCCGTCGGCGATCTCCAGGTCGGCGGGGTCGGCCTCCAGCGCGTCGGCCGCGATGCGCAGCGCCTTCTCGCGGACCTTCCGGCAGGCCAGCGCGATGGCGTTGCCGCTGACGACGGCCGCGCGTGAGGCGAACGTGCCCACCGCGTAGCCGAACCGGCGGGTGTCGCCGGTGACGACGCTGACGCGCTCGATGGGCACGCCGAGCTCGGTCGCGGCGATCTGGGCGAACACGGTCTCGTGCCCCTGCCCCTGCGAGGTGAGCCCGGTGGAGACGTGCACCCGGCCGTCGGAGGTGACCTGCACGTGCCCGCCCTCGTACGGGCCCACGCCGGTGCCCTCGACGTAGCAGCCGATCCCGATGCCGCGGCCGGGCGCCCGCTCGAAGGAGTCCCAGCCGATGAGCTCCTTGAGCATGCGGAGCATCTCCGGGTAGTCGCCGCTGTCGTAGATCAGCGGCCGCCCGTCCTGGAACGTCATCCCCTGGTCGTACGGGAACTCCTCGGGCCGGATGAAGTTGGCCGCGCGCACCTCGGTGCGGTCCTTCCCGAGGTAGCGGGCGATCTTGTCCATGGTGCGCTCCATGCAGAACACGCCCTGCGGCCGCCCGGCCCCGCGATAGGGCGTGACCTGCACGGTGTTGGTGTAGACGGAGCTGAACTCCACCCGGTAGGCCCCCACCTTGTACGGCCCCAGCAGCTGCGTCGAGGTGACGATCGGCACGATGATCCCGTACGGCGTGTAGGCGCCGTGGTCGTGCAGGATCGTCACCTCCAGCCCCAGCAGCCGCCCGTCGTCGTCGAACCCGGCGCGCACGTACTGCACCTGGCCGCGCTCGTGGGCGGAGGAGATGAAGTGCTCCCGGCGGTCCTCGGCCCACTTGACCTCCTGGCCGAGCCTCATCGCGGCCCAGGGCACCAGGATCTCCTCCGGCCACGGGTGCACGATCTTGACGCCGAAGCCGCCGCCCACGTCGGGGGCGATCACCTCGACCTGCGGCAGCGGCAGGCCGAGCGCCGCCGCGACGGCCATGCGGACGCTGGTGGAGGTCTGGGTGCTGGAGTAGACGCGCAGGTCGCGGCCGTCCCAGCGGGCGTACACGCCGCGGCCCTCCAGCGGCATGCTGGCGCTGCGCTCGATGTCGAGCCGGAAGGCCAGCGTGTGCGGCGCGGTCTCGATGGCCTCCCTGGCGCCGCGCCCGTCGGCTCCCGGCACCTCCTGGACGAGGTGGGCGCCGATGTTGCCGGGCACGTCCTGGTGCACGAGGTTGGCCCCCTGGACGGCCTCCTCCAGGCCGACGACGGGCTTGAGCGGCTCGTACGCGACCTCGATGAGCGCGCAGGCGTCCTCGGCGGCGTACCGGTCGGCGGCGACGACCATGACGACCGGCTCGCCGACGTGCCGGACGACGTCGCGGGCGAGCGGGTGGGCGGTGCGGCCGTGGGTGAGGGC
>NZ_POUD01000411.1 GCF_003236395.1 Nonomuraea aridisoli
GAACCGGGGCGCGCCCGCCCACCCGCTCCGTTCGAACAGGGCCAGCAGCTCGTGCACGTACGCGGCCCTGGGGCCGCACGGACGGCGCACGGTGTCGCCGACGCGGACGACGGCGTTGACGAATCCACCGGGCAGCTGGGTCTCCGACATGTTCTCCAGCATGCCCGCCGGCGGGAAAATCGGTGGCGGCCGCCGGTTTCCCCCGAGCGCCTTGCACACCGCGAGGCGTGGCCATACGGTCACCTTTAGCATTCGCTTGGTTCAGAGGAGGCGCTGTGAACAGGCATGACGGCGGAACCGGGCGGGGCCCGGCGATGCTGCCGCACATCGCTTGGCGGCTCGAAGCGATGATCGCGGCCATCGCCGAGCGCCGGGCGCCCGCCACCGGCGCGATCGCGCAGGCGTTGCGGAAGGTCCCCCGCCACTGGTTCGTCCCCTCCGTGGGCCTCGCGCTCGACGACGACGGCGGCGCCGTGCCGATCGACCGCGACACCGACCCCCCGGCCTGGTGGGACGCCGTCTACTCGGGCAGGCCGATCGCCATCTGCCGGGGCGGGTCGGCGTACACGTGCGTCAACCCCGCGCCGAGCTCCGTCGTCGACCTGCTGGAGCTGCTCGACCTGCGACCCGGGCACCGCGTGCTGGAGGTCGGCACGGGCAGCGGCTGGGTCACCGCGCTGCTCTGCCGGCTGGTCGGCGAGTCGGGAAACGTGACGTCGGTGGAGGCCGACCCCGAGGTCGCTCAGGCGGCGGCGCGCAATCTGGCCGCCGCCGGGATCCGGCCGCACCTGGTGGTGGGCGACGGATGCCCCGAGCGGGGGCCGTACGACCGGGTGCTGGCGCTCTCGACGGTGCCGGACGCGTGGATCGAGCAGGCCCGGCCGGGCGCGGTGATCGTCGGCGGCGACGGCAGGGCCGCACGGCTCGTGGCGCCGGAGACCGCGTCCTGACCCCGTGACGACCGCAGGGCACCGGGACGCCCTGCGCGGCGGCATCCCGGTGCCCTGATCAGTGGTGCGTCAGGCCCGCAGGCCCGTGTTCACGCGTGGGTGTTCACGCGTCGTCGTCGGAGACCGAGGCCGAGCGGTTGCAGCGCGCGTTCGCGTTGCCGGAGTTGAACACGACGTTGCCGCACATGCTCAGCGGCGCGGAGACCGGCTCGACGATCTCGTCGTTGAAGACCGTGAGCAGGCTCGGCGGCGCGGCGGGCTCGACGGGCTCCGCCGGCTCGACCGGCTCGGCGGGTTCTGCGGGTTCTGCGGGCTCGACCGGCTCGGCGGGCTCGGCCGGCGCGACCGCGGCGGGCTGCGCCGGCGCCACGGCGGCGGGCCGCGGCGCGTGCGCGACGGCGCCGGGGGCCGGAGCGGCGGGCACGGCGCCGGGCCGGGGCGCGAGAGCGACGGCGCCGGGCTGCTGCGCGGGGGCGACGCTGTTGAACGCCTGCGCGGGCGCCACGGCGTTGAAGGCCGGCGCCGGGGCGGCGGCGGCCAGGCCCGGGGCGGGCGCTAGGGGCTGCGGCGCGACGGCGGCCACTCCGGGGGGCGGCGCGGGGACGACCAGCGCCGCGTGCGCGGCGACGGCGCCCCATCCTAGGGATGCTGCGATCCCGACGACCAGGACGGCTTTTTTGAGCATGGGGGCTCCTTGCTTGTGCGCCCGGCCTCCAGGCGGGGCGCTGCTGTAGGCATCCGTGGGACGACGGACCCGCCCGTGACGAAAAGGGGAACGGGCCGGGAGCGACTTCCCTGCGGTGAGCGACGTTAGCGCAAAGCGATGACAGAGCGTTGCCAAGATGTCACTCTCAGTGCCTGAAGAAGGCAGATCGCCGGGCCGCATAATCGTTTGACGCCGAGCCCGGGCGGCCGGGACGATCGCGTGGTGCAGATCGAGTACCACAGGTTCTCCCCCGCCGACGTCGATGACCTGGTCGCATTCCTGACCGGTGAGGAGTGGCCGTTCCACGCGGGGGTGCAGGAGGCGGCCGCGATCAGGCGCCGGGCCGCCGAGGGGTTCTACGACGACGCGGACAACCGCACGTTCTGGGTGGTGGCCGACGGCGAGCGCGGGGGCCTGATCCGGCTGTACGACCTCGGCGACGACACCCCGATGTTCGACCTGCGCGTACGCCGGGCGTGGCGCGGACGCGGCCTCGGCACGGCGGCGCTCGCCTGGCTGACCGCCCATCTGTTCACCGAGTTCCCCGACGTCACCCGCGTCGAGGGCACGACGCGGGCCGACAACCGGGCGATGCGGGCGGTGTTCCGCTCGAACGGCTACGCCAAGGAGGCGCACTACCGCGAGTCGTGGCCCGCGCCCGACGGCACCCGTCACGACGCGGTCGGCTACGCGATCCTGCGCCACGACTGGGCGTCGGGCACCATCACGCTTCCCGACTGGCACGACGAGCCCCGCTGAACCATCGCCGGACCTTGAGCGTGAGCAGGTTCTAATGAACCTGCCATGTACAAAGCGTTGTCACATGACTACGTTTAGTAGCGAAGACTGGTTGTTCACGCCCAAGGAGGTTCCCGTGCGTACGTCCCCCCGTCATGTCGCCGCCGCCGTGGTGATCGCCGCCGCAGGCCTGGCCCTGCCGGCGCAGGCGGCCCACGCCGTCGTCGATCCCGCGAAGATCGCGGTCCTCGAGTCGATCCAGAAGACGGACCCGATCCTCATGGCCAACTGCACCACCGGCACGGTCGCCGACCCAGCGGGCGCCGTCGTCGTCCCGCCGGAGGTGCCGCTCGTGGGCTGCCTCACCCTCTGACTCCTCCGCCCTGCCGCGGCACCGGGCGGCACACGGACCCCTGAGGCGTGACCTGCCCGCCCGTGACGGGCGGCGGGCATCCCCCCGGCCTCGTCGGCGCGTGACGCCGCCCACGCCGCCGGTCGGCGGCGCATCGGCTCGACACGCCCGCCCGGGCGAGAGGGCCCCGGGCGGCCCTCTCGCCCGCAGCGCTCAGCGCGTGTCCGACTCGCTCTCGGAGAGCGCGGCCCGGCCGGCCTCCAGGCGGGCCACCGGGATCCGGAACGGCGAGCAGGAGACGTAGTCGAGACCCACCTCGTGGCAGAAGTGCACGGAGTCGGGGTCGCCGCCGTGCTCGCCGCAGATGCCGAGGTGCAGGTCAGGCCGGGCCGCCCGGCCCTCCTTCACGGCGATCTCGACGAGCCGCCCCACGCCCTCGCGGTCGAGCGTCTCGAACGGCGAGACGCCGAAGATGCCGAGGTCGAGGTAGCGGGAGAAGAACGAGGCCTCCACGTCGTCGCGTGAGAAGCCCCACGCCATCTGGGTCAGGTCGTTGGTGCCGAAGGAGAAGAACTCGGCCGCCTCCGCGATCTGTCCCGCCGTGAGGGCCGCCCGCGGCACCTCGATCATGGTGCCGATCAGGGCCTCCACGCCGGCCTCCGCGAGGATCTTGACGGCCTCCTCGCGTACCGCCTCCAGCTCCTGTACGGACGCCACGAGCGGGATCATGATCTCCGGATGCGCCCCGGGCACCTCCGCGGCGGCCTGGGCGATGGCCCTGACCTGCATCGCGAACAGACCCGGGATCACCAGCCCGAGCCGCACGCCGCGCAGGCCGAGCATCGGGTTCTGCTCGTGCAGGCGCTTGACGGCGGCCAGCAGCCGGCGGTCCTTCTCGGTGACGTCCTGCGACGTGGCGATCTTGACGGACAGGTCCACGATGTCGGGCAGGAACTCGTGCAGGGGCGGGTCGATGAGGCGGATGGTGACCGGAGCCCCGTCCATGGCCTGGAATATCCCGATGAAGTCGGACTTCTGGAGCGGTTCGAGCGCGTCCAGGGCGGTCTGGCGTTCCTCGTCGGTCGAGGCCAGCACCAGGTCCTCCACGAGCTGCCGGCGCTCGCCCAGGAACATGTGCTCCGTACGGCACAGACCGATGCCCTGCGCACCGAACCGGCGGGACCGGGCCGCGTCCTCGGGATTGTCGGCGTTGGCGCGCACGCCCAGGCGGCGCGCCGCGTCCGCGTGGCGCATGATCCGGTCCACGGCCTTGACCAGCTCGTCGGCCGGCTCGGCGCCCTCGAAGTACTCGACCACGGCCGAGTCGACCACCGGCACCTCGCCGAGGAACACCTCGCCCGTCGTGCCGTCGATGGAGATGACGTCGCCTTCGCGGACCTCCACGTCGCCGGGCGCGACGAACCGCTTCTCGGCGGTGTTCACCTCCAGCTCCTCGGCGCCGCACACGCAGGTCTTGCCCATGCCGCGGGCCACCACGGCGGCGTGCGAGGTCTTGCCGCCGCGACTGGTCAGGATGCCGCGGGCGGCGATCATGCCGGCCAGGTCGTCGGGGTTGGTCTCGCGGCGCACGAGGATGACGTCCTCGCCCTGCTCGGCCAGCTCGATGGCGCGGGCGGAGGAGAATACGGCCTTGCCGACGGCGGCGCCCGGGGAGGCGTTCATGCCCTTGGCGATCTTCTTCTTGTCGGCGCCGTCGTCGAAGCGGGGGAACATGAGCTGGGCCAGCTGGTCGCCGGTGACCCGGGTGACGGCCTCATCCATCGTGATGAGGCCCTGGTCGACGAGCTGGGTGGCGATGCAGAAGGCGGCCGCCGCCGTGCGCTTGCCGACCCGGGTCTGCAACATCCACAGCTTGCCGCGCTCGATGGTGAACTCGATGTCGCACAGGTCCCGGTAGTGGTTCTCCAGGGTCTCCATGATGCGGAGCAGCTCGTCGTAGGAGTGCTTGTCGATGCGCTCCAGCTCTTCGAGGGGGATCGTGTTGCGGATGCCGGCCACCACGTCCTCGCCCTGGGCGTTCTGCAGGTAGTCGCCGTAGATGCCCTGGCGGCCCGAGCCGGGGTCGCGGGTGAAGGCGACGCCGGTGCCGGAGTCGTCGCCGTAGTTGCCGAAGACCATGGCCATGATGTTCACGGCGGTGCCGAGGTCGGCGGGGATGCGTTCCTGGCGGCGGTAGAGGATGGCGCGCGGGGCGTTCCAGGAGTCGAAGACGGCCATGACGGCCAGGCGCATCTGCTCGCGCGGGTCGGTCGGGAAGTCCTGCCCGGTCTGCTCCCGCACGATGCCCTTGTACGTCTTCACGAGCTGCTGCAACTCGCCCGCGTCCAGGTCGGTGTCCTGGCGCCTGCCCTTGAGCGCGTCGAGCGCGTGCTCGAACAGGTCGCCGTCGATGTCCAGCACGGTCTTGCCGAACATCTGGATGAGCCTGCGGTAGGAGTCCCACGCGAAGCGCTCGTTGCCGCCCGCCTGCTTGGCCAGGCCGTGCACGGATTCGTCGTTGAGACCGATGTTGAGGACCGTCTCCATCATGCCGGGCATGGAGAACTTGGCCCCCGAGCGCACGCTCACCAGCAGCGGGTCGTCCGCCTGGCCGAGTTTCCTGCCCATCTGCGCTTCCAGTGCCGCGAGGTGCTCGGCGACCTCCTGGTCGAGACCGTCCGGCACGGCGCCCTCCGCCAGGTAGTGGCGGCACGCCTCAGTGGTGATCGTGAAACCGGGGGGGACGGGCAGCCCTAGATTCGTCATTTCGGCGAGGTTCGCGCCCTTACCGCCGAGGAGATCCTTGAGATTCCTGTTGCCCTCGGTGAAGTCGTAAACGTACTTGGCCACCACCAGCTCCAATCCAACGCCTCTGTCCCGGACTCTACCGGTGAAATTGACGCCGAAACTGCACCCTTCGGTTAATTACGCGTTATGCCTGGTGGAGGCCGCCTGACAGGTCTAATCCAATTAGCGGGGCAGCGGCCGGAAATTGGATTAGACCAATTGGTTTAAACCAATTCTCGAGAAAGGCGGCGGCCCGTTTGAGAAACAGGTCACACCTATCTCCACAGCATCACTACGCCGCCGGACCCCATGGCCGGCCTCGCCGGGACGCCGCCTCACGCCCCCGTCCCTCCTGCCC
>NZ_POUD01000412.1 GCF_003236395.1 Nonomuraea aridisoli
CCCAGCAGCCCCGGGAGCGCGGCACGGAGAGGCGCGGTGACGACGGCAACGCCGGGGAGAACCGCCGGACGCGGGAGCCTAAACCCACCAAGACCAAGAAGGACAAGGAAGAGAAGGAGGAAAAGCCCTCGCAGGGCTCCAGCGAGCCACCCGCCGGCCCCAGCGAGTCACCCGGCAGGGTGGAGGGCTCGAACGGCGGGGCGCAGGGCTCGAACGGCAGGGCCGCGGGCCGGCGGGCGGAGCGGGCGGGGCCGCCTCAGGACTCGTCGCGCACCAGGTCGAGGGCCTTCTGCAGGTCCTGCGGATAGTCGGTGCTGAACGACATCCACTCCCCCGTCGCCGGGTGCTCGAAGCCGAGCGCGACCGCGTGCAGCCATTGCCGGGTGACGCCCAGCCGGGCCGCGAGCGTGGGGTCGGCGCCGTAGAGCAGGTCGCCGACGCAGGGGTGGCGCAGCGCCGACATGTGGACCCTGATCTGGTGGGTGCGCCCGGTCTCGAGCTTGATGTCCAGCAGGGACGCCGCCCGGAACGCCTCGACCGTGTCGTAGTGGGTCACCGACGGCTTGCCCCCGGCCACCACCGCGAACCGGCCGTCACCGGACGGGTGCCGGTCGATCGGCGCGTCGACGGTGCCCCGGAACGGGTCGGGATGCCCCTGGACGAGCGCGTGGTAACGCTTGTCGACCGTGCGCTCCTTGAAGGCGCGCTTGAGGTGGGAGTAGGCGTGCTCGCTCTTGGCCACCACCATCGCGCCCGTGGTGTTGGCGTCGAGCCGGTGCACGATGCCCTGCCGCTCGGCCGCGCCGCTGGTCGCGATGGTGTGACCGGCGCCGAGCAGCCCGCCGATCACGGTGGGGCCGCTCCAGCCGACGGTGGGATGGGCGGCGACGCCGATGGGCTTGTTGACCACGACGATGTCGTCGTCCTCGTAGACGATGGTCATGCCGGGCACCGGCTCGGCGACCGGCATGGGCGTGGCCACCGGCGGCGGCAGCGTGACGTCGAGCCAGGCGCCGGCGCGCACCCGCTCCGACTTGGCCGGCTGCCGGCCGTCGACCAGCACCTCGCCGGCGACGATCAGCTCGGCGGCGCGTGTGCGGGAGAAGCCGAACAACCGCGACAACGCGGCGTCGAGACGCTCGCCCTCCAGACCGTCGGGCACCGGCAGGCTGCGCTGCTCACTCATCCTTCGCCACCTCCTTGGACCCGTCGATCTGCACGTTGCGCCAGGCCAGGATGACCGCCAGGATGCCGCCGCAGACGATCGCGGAGTCGGCGATGTTGAACACCGGGAAGTAGTCGATGACGGGGAAGTGCCCCGGCAGTACCTCGATGAAGTCGACGACGTGCCCTTGGAGCTGCTTGGGCCGCCCGAACCCCGAGGGGTAGCGCAGCAGCCGGTCGGTGAGGTTGCCGAGCGCCCCGCCGAGCAGCAGCCCGAGCGTGAACGCCCAGCCCCGGCTGCCGAGCTTGCGGGCGGTGCGCACGATCGCGACGACGACGCCCGCGGCGATGAGGGTGAAGACGAAGGTCATTCCGGTGCCGATGCTGAACGCGGCACCGGAGTTGAAGATCAACCGGAACTGCAGGACGTCCGGGATGACCACGTGCGGCGCCTGTCCTTCCAGCGTGCGCAGGGCGACCGTCTTGGTCACGAGGTCGGCCGCGTAGATGACGGCCGCCAGCACGACGAGTACCGCGAACAGGCGCCGGCGGGGGGTTGCGGCCGGCGGCGCTGATCCTATCGGCGCTCCTCCTTCTGCTTGCAGGCCACGCACAGCGTCGCCCTCGGGAACGCCTGCAGGCGTTCCTTCCCGATCGGCTTGTGGCACGATTCGCACACTCCATAGGTCCCGGCGTCGATCCTGGCGATCGCACGTTCGTTCTGCGCGACGAGATCGCGCGCATTCAGGGTAAGGGCGATCTCGCGTTCGCGCTCGTACGTCTTCTGGCCGGCGTCCGCCTGGTCGTCGCCGGCGCCCTGGGTGACGTCTCCAGAGGCTATCTCTGTCTCGTGACGGAGGATGTCCGCCTCGAGCTCGTCGATCTCCTGCTGAAGCCTGCCGCGTACCTCGGCCAGCTCCTCGTCGGACCACATCGACGGAGTGGTGGTCTGCGTGACTGCCGCCATGGCTGCCTCCATGCTGATCAAGGCCGTAATGGTGCGGGCAGCTTAGGATCCGTATAACGGAACGGCAAACGACCCGCCGGACGGTTTACCTCCCCCGTACTATCCCGCCTCGCGCATTCAACTCCTCCCCAGCGACGTCCATTCCCACAACTTCGCGGCGTTCAGACCGTCCGTGCAGCGTGGTGATGGTCGTCCCTTGACGCGGCGTACGCCCCACCTGGGGGAACCACGGGGAAAACGTGGAAGCCTCAGGCCCCGCTCTGCGTTATGGTTTAAGCCTGCAAGGCGTCGATGGGGCCCGACTGTGAGGGATATCACCCCGGAGCCGCCGGAAGAACGGCTCTGACGAGCTCAGTAGAACCGGCAGCAGTCCTAATGAAGAGGGCCTCGCACCCGAGGTCAAGAAGGGTGGTACCGCGGAGCCGCGTGGCTTCGTCCCTTCACGCGAGACGAAGAGCCCTGCCGGCCGATCAAGCGTGGAGGTCACGCCCGACATGTCGTCCCCAACGTTCCGCTCTCTTCCCGCGCAGGTCGACCTGCCCGCGCTCGAGCGTGAGGTCCTCGAACGCTGGCGGGACGGGAAGATCTTCGAGCGTTCCGTGGAGCAGAACTCCGGCAACCCCGCCTGGGTGTTCTACGAGGGCCCGCCCACGGCCAACGGCCTGCCCGGCGTCCACCACGTCGAGGCGCGCGTGTTCAAGGACCTGTTCCCGCGCTACAAGTCGATGCGCGGCTTCAGCGTCCCGCGCAAGGCGGGCTGGGACTGCCACGGCCTGCCCGTCGAGGTCGGCGTCGAGAAAGAGCTCGGCCTGTCCGGCAAGAAGGACATCGAGTCGTACGGCATCGCCGAGTTCAACGCCAAGTGCCGCGAGTCGGTGCTGCGTCACGTCGACGCGTTCGAGCAGCTCACCGAGCGTATGGGCTACTGGATCGACCTGTCGCAGGCCTACCGCACCATGGACCCGTCCTACATCGAGTCGGTGTGGTGGTCGCTGAAGGTCGTCTTCGACAAGGGGCTGCTGTTCCGCGACTTCCGGATCACCCCCTACTGCCCGCGCTGCGGCACCGGCCTGTCCGACCACGAGCTGGGCCAGCCCGGCGGCTACGAGACCGTCTCCAGCCCGTCGGTCTACGTCCGCATGCCCGTGACGTCCGGCCCCCTCGCCGACCTCGGCGCCTCGCTGCTGATCTGGACGACCACGCCGTGGACGCTGGTCTCCAACACGGCCGTCGCCGTGCACCCCGACGTCACCTACGTCGCGGCCCGCACCGCCGACGGCGAGGTGCTGGTCGTGGCCGAGCCGCTGCTGTCGGTGCTCGGCGAGGGCGCCACCGAGGTGGCTCGCTACAGCGGCCGCGAACTGGAGCGCACCGCCTACAGCCGCCCGTTCGACCTGGTCGACATCCCGGGCGCCCACTACGTCGTGCTGGGCGACTACGTCACCGTCGAGGACGGCACCGGCCTGGTCCACCAGGCCCCCGCCTTCGGCGCCGACGACATGGCCGTCATCAGGCGCTACGACATGCCCGTCGTCAACCCGATCGGCCCCGACGGCCGCTTCCTCGACGACGTCCCCATGGTCGGCGGCCGGTTCTTCAAGGACGCCGACGAGGAGCTGACCGAAGACCTGCGGGCGCGCGGCCTGCTGTTCCGCGGCGGCCACTTCGAGCACAGCTACCCCCACTGCTGGCGCTGCCACACCCCGCTGCTCTACTACGCGCTCCCGTCGTGGTACATCCGCACCACCGCCGTCAAGGAGCAGATGCTGGCCGAGAACGCCGGCACCACCTGGTACCCCGACACGATCAAGTGGGGCCGCTTCGGCGAGTGGCTGCGCAACAACGTCGACTGGTCGCTGTCGCGCTCCCGTTACTGGGGCACGCCGCTGCCGCTGTGGGTGTGCACCGACGACGAGTCCCACATCACGTGCGTGGGCTCGCTGGAGGAGCTCGGCACGCTCGCCGGCCGCGACATCTCCGCCCTCGACCCCCATCGCCCGTACGTCGACGACGTGACGTTCGCCTGCCCGTCCTGCGGCGGCGAGGCGCGGCGCGTGCCCGACGTCATCGACGCCTGGTACGACTCCGGCTCGATGCCGTTCGCGCAGTGGGGCGAGCGCGGCAAGCCCGAGGGCGTCTACCCGGCGCAGTTCATCTGCGAGGCCACCGACCAGACGCGCGGCTGGTTCTACTCGCTGATGGCCGTCGGCACGCTCGTCTTCGGCCAGTCCTCCTACGAGAACGTACTCTGCCTCGGCCTCATCCTGGCCGAGGACGGCCGCAAGATGAGCAAGCACCTCGGCAACATCCTCGAGCCGATCCCGCTGATGGACCGCCACGGCGCCGACGCGCTGCGCTGGTTCATGGCCTGCTCGGGCTCGCCGTGGGCCTCGCGCCGGGTGGGGCACAACACCCTCGAGGAGATCGTCCGCAAGGTCCTGCTGACGCTCTGGAACACCTCGTCGTTCTTCACCCTCTACGCCAACGCCGAGTCCTGGTCGCCGTCGATGCTGGCGCAGGCCACCCCGGCCGCCGAGCGCCCGCTGCTCGACCGCTGGGTGCTGGCCGAGCTGCACCGTACGGTGGCCGAGGTCACGGCGTCGCTGGACGACTACGACACCCAGCGCGCCGGCCGCCGCCTGGCCGACTTCCTCGACGACCTGTCCAACTGGTACGTCCGCCGCTCGCGCCGCCGCTTCTGGCAGGGCTCCCAGGACGCCTTCGCGACCCTGTACGAGTGCCTGGAGACGACGCTGCGGCTGCTGGCGCCCATCACGCCGTTCCTCACCGACTACCTGTGGGACGTCCTGCGCCCGGCCGACGCGCCCTCCTCCGTCCACCTGGCGTCCTGGCCGCAGGTGCGCCAGGACCTGCTCGACCCGGCCCTGTCGGACCAGATGGCGCTGGTACGCCGCCTGGTGGAGCTGGGCCGCTCGGCCCGTGCCTCGTCGGGTGTGAAGACCCGCCAGCCGCTGCGCCGCGCCCTCGTGGGGGCGCACGACTGGCCGTCGCTCCCCGACGAGCTGCGCGGCCTGGTGGCCGACGAGCTGAACGTCCAGTCGCTCGAGGACATGGCGGGCTTCAGCGCCGACCTCGTGTCGTACACCGTGAAGCCGAACTTCCGGGCGCTCGGCAAGCGCTTCGGCTCGCAGACCAAGCTGGTGGCCGCCGCGGTGTCCGCCGCCGACCCCACCCGCCTGGCCAGGGCCCTGCGTTCGGGCAGCACGGTCATGGTGGAGTCCGACGAGCTGGGCGAGATCACGCTCGGCCCCGACGAGGTGATCGTCAACGAGCAGCCGCGTTCGGGCTGGGCGGTCGAGACGGGCGCCATCGGCACGGGCACGGGCGAGACGGTGGCCCTCGACCTGGAGCTGACCGACGAGCTGCGCCGCGCCGGCCTGCTGCGCGAGGTCATCCGCCTGGTCCAGGACGCCCGCAAGTCGACCGGCCTGTCGATCAGCGACCGCATCGAGCTGTGGTGGACCACGACGTCGCCCGAACTCGCGGAGGCGCTGCGCACCGAGGGCAACGTGGTGGCCGAGGAAGTCCTCGCCACCACCCTCACCGAAGGCACGACCGAGAGCCTCCCCTCCCACCAGGACGCGGACCTCTCCCTCACCTTCCAACTCCGCCGCTCCTGACCTCCCGGGCCCCGGGACCACCTGCCACCACCTGGCCGGCCCCGGGGCCCACCACCACCGCCGAAGCACACACC
>NZ_POUD01000413.1 GCF_003236395.1 Nonomuraea aridisoli
GGGCCATGGCGGGGGTGGCGCGGCCGACGCCGTGGCGTTCGGCGTACTCCTTGACCAGGCCCGTCACCCGCTGCTGGTACGCCTTCGGGGCGTACGCGCCGCGCCCGTACAGCTCCAGGTAGCGGGGCACCAGGCGGGGGTGCTCGCGGGAGAGCCAGCTCAGCCACCACTCCCGGGCGCCGGAGCGCAGGTGGAGGACGATGGGAGCGATGTGGGTGGCCCCCGAGGCGGCGATCTCCTTGACGGTGCGCTCCAGCTGCGCGGGCGAGTCGGTGAGGTACGGCAGGATCGGGGCCATCAGGACTCCGCAGGCGATGCCGTTGTCGTTGAGCGTCGCGCACGTCTCCAGGCGGCGGCGCGGGTTGGGCGTGCCGGGCTCGACGGCGCGCCAGATCTCGGGGTCGACGAAGCCCACCGACACGTTGGCGCTCACCTCGGTCACGTCGGCGGCCTCGGTCAGCAGGTCGAGGTCGCGCAGGATCAAGGTGCCCTTGGTGAGGATCGAGAACGGGTTGGCGGCGTCGCGCAGCGCGGCCAGAATGCCGCGCATCAGCTGGTAGCGGCCCTCGGCACGCTGGTAGCAGTCGACGTTGGTGCCCATGGCCACGTGGTCGCCGCCCCACCGGGGCGAGGCGAGCTCCTTGCGGGCCAGCTCGGCGGCGTTGACCTTGACGATGATCTTCGAGTCGAAGTCCGCACCGGAATCCAAATCCAGATACTCGTGCGTCTTTCGGGCAAAGCAGTAAATACAGCGGTGGCCGCAGCCCCGGTAGGGATTGATCGTGTACTCGAACGGGACCCGGCTGGCCGCGGGCACGCGGTTGATGATGGATCTGGCCTGGATCTCGTAGAAGGTCATGCCCTTGAACTCGGGCGTGTCGAACGTACGCGTCACCGCACCGCGGGCGAACAGCGGCACGGCCGGATCGTCCCCGCCGGGCCCGGTCAGACGCAGGTTGTCCCAGCGCATAGCTTGATTGGAACAAACATTCGAGCTTGATCGCAAACCGAAAAGAGGTTGCAATTACATGGTCAGCTCGGGGCTAATGATCTTCAGGGTTGGGCAGAAAGACGCGAGAGAGCTTGCGTTCCGGAGGTGCACCCATGGCCTGGTCGCAGGACGAGGAGCGAATGCTGGCCCAGATCGAGCAGCACCTCGTCGACGACGATCCGCGACTCGTCGCACGGCTGGAGTCGTTCAACGAGCGGGTTCGCCGCAGCGAGGCGCGATCGAGAGACAGCGCCGACCCGGGCGCCGTGAGACCGCGACGCTCGACCGTCATCATCTTGATCAGCTGGCTGCTCATCGCCACGCTGGTCGCCACATTGCTGGTCATGGTGCTCCGTCATGAGGCCGCCGCCGCCATGGCGCTGGGGTCCACGCTTCTCTGATCACTTCTGGCATCTGTGCGATCACCTGTTGTTTGTGATCCCCACTTTTCCCGTTTTCGCCACCTCCTGACGTATACGGCCGTTCAAGGCTTGCCGCGTTCTCACGAACGGCCGTCGGAGCCCGAGTCCGTCCAGGCGGCCCGCACGGTGTCGTAGCCCACCACGACGACGCCCTCCTCCCGCAGCAGCTCGCGCGCCCGCTCCGAGGTGAGGAACGCGTGGTCGCTCTCCCGCACCCGCCACCCGTCCGCATCCACGGCGCGCGCCTCCTCCACGCCCAGCCCCGGATGCACCGCCCACTCGCTCAGCCCGGGCGGCAGCTCGCGCAGCAGCCGCGCGTACGTCTCCGCCTTGCCTTCGAGGTCCAGCGCGAAGCTGTCGAGGAAGCCGGGCTCCACGACCGGCAGCCCGCGCGCCCGCACCTTCCGCCGCGCCGGGCCGAGCCAGGCCCGCACCGCCGGCCCGTACTCGCGATGGCCAGCAGGCCGGCCGGCGCCACCGTCAGGTCGAAGACGTCGTCGCGCCCGCCGTCGGCCAGGCAGCGCCAGTCGAGGTGGGTGGGCGTCAGGCCTGCGGCGGCCACGGCGTCGATCTGAGCCCGGAACTCCAGCTCCACCTCCTCGATGCGGGCCGTGGCCAGCAGGTCGGGGATGCGGTCCGGCGCGTGGAACCGCCCGTTCTCGTCCAAGTGCAGGCCGCGCTTGCCCGGCGTCCAGAAGGGCTTGACCTTGATCGACTTCCGC
The DNA here is from genome assembly GCF_003236395.1 of Nonomuraea aridisoli. Taxonomy (GTDB): domain Bacteria; phylum Actinomycetota; class Actinomycetes; order Streptosporangiales; family Streptosporangiaceae; genus Nonomuraea; species Nonomuraea aridisoli. The sequence goes on from NZ_POUD01000413.1 coordinate 2,136, forward strand.
GGCCAGTTGCGGTCGCGTACGAGATGGTCGCGGATCAGCCGGCAGGTCAGCGCCTCGCCCGCGAGGTAGGCCGCGCCGGTGTTCCCGGGCAGGTCGAGGGCGGCCACCGCGGAGACCAGCGTGGCCGAGGAGGCGACCGAGGCCCCCTTCCGGTGGACGCGGGCCAGCTCGTGCGGCCCGGACAGCGGCATGTCGTGCTCGGATGACTCGCTCTCCAGCACCCCGTGCACCCGCGCCTCCGACCCGAGCGCGCGGATCATCGGCCCGAAGGCCACGCTCGCCGTCTCCTCTCCAGCGAACAGATGGAACGGCGCGTCGTCGCGGGTGTGGAAGTCGCTCTGCGGCCACCAGAACGTCACCGGGTCGCCCGGCGCGACCTCCCGGGCCCAGCGCAGCCCGATGCCGTCGCCGTCGTACAGGTGTGCCCGCAGTTCCAGCGCCCGCCGGTCCGGGCCGAGGTCCCAGATCGTGTACGTGCGCAGCGTCTCCAGCGGCAGCAACATGCCGGACACCGACAGCGGGTCGTTGAGCTGCACTCTGATGTGCTGCCCCGGCCGGTACGGGAAGGCGATCGGCTCGTCGGCGGCCGGGCGGATCCGCCGCATCGTCGGGGTGACCAGCCCGGTGTCGGTCACCCGCGCCGTCAGCAGGGCCCCGCGGCGGTGACGATCAACGGGGTGGCCAGGGAGGTCGGCATGAGCGGGCCTGCCCCCTACCACTACTTCGCCGGCCACGACGAGCTGGTCGGGGCGGTGACGGCCGACTTCTTCCGGGAGCTGACGGAGCAGCTGGAGGCCGCGCGCGAGGCGTACCCGCCGGGAGATCACACGCGGCGGCTGCTGGCCACGTGCCGGGCGATGCGGCGCTGGGCCGTCACCCACCGGGCGGAGTTCGGATGGGTGTTCGCCGGCCCCGTCACGAGCCGGCGGCGCGAGCCGGCCGGCCGCGACTTCGAGCAGGTCTTCCTGGACGAGGTCGTCGACCTGTGGCGGCCCCGCCCGTTCCCGGTGCCGGACGAGCTGGACCCGTCCATCAGGGAGCAGCTCCCGCTGTACGCCGCCGCCCACGGCACCCCCATGCCGGTGGAGGCGATCCACGTCTTCCTGTCGTGCTGGATCAGGCTGTACGGCATGCTCTGCATGGAGGTGCTCCACCAGCTCGACTTCGCCTACACCGACCTGGAGCCGGTGTTCGAGGATCTGCTGCGGGAGCTCGCGCCCAGGCTCGGCATCGGCTACGACGCCGCGGCCGGGCGCGAGCCGTAGGAGGTCAGGCCACGGTGACGGTCGGCTCGTGGCGGACCGGGAAGTTGACGGAGGCGGCGATGAAGCACGCCTTGTGGGCGGCCTTGTGCAGTTCGAGGGCGCGCTCCAGCATCTCGGGCGCGGCCACGGTGACCGCCGGGCGCAGGACCACCTCGGTGAAGTGACCGCCGTCGGCGGTCTCGGCCATGGTGCCGGTCGCCGTGTCGGCGTACGCGGTGACGACCACCCCGGCCATGGTGCACTTGTGCAGATACCACAACATGTGGCACTGCGAGAGTGAGCCCACCAGGAGCTGCTCGGGGTTCCAGCGGGACGGGTCCCCGCGGAAGGCGGGGTCGGAGCTGCCCAGGACGACCGCCGGCCCGTCGGCCGACAGCTCGTGGTCGCGGCCGTAGTCGCGGTATCCGCTCGTGCCGGTGCCCCGGTTCCCGGTCCAGGTCACGACCGTCTGGTACGTGTGCGCGCGGCTCATCCGGCCTCGGCCCTCCTCGGTGTCGGTGTGCGGGGCCCCCGCGACTTCTCAGCACAAACGTAACGGATACCCCTGGCCGGATCGGCGATGCCGTCCTATACTCGCTTACGAGTATTCGTACACGAGCGATAGGCGGTCGGCATGGCCAAGCGGCGCCCGGTGGCCAACCTGCTGGCGCTGGCCGTGCTGACCGTGGCCGTCCAGCGGCCGATGCACCCGTACGAGATGGCCTCGGTCCTGCGGGCCCGCGGCAAGGACGACGACATGCCGATCAAATGGGGCTCCCTCTACACCGTCGTCCGCAACCTGGAGAAACACGGCCTCCTGGAGGCGGTCGGCACCGACCGGCAGGGCGCCCGCCCCGAGCGCACGGTCTACCGCGTCACCGACGCCGGCCGGCGCGAGGCCGCCGACTGGACGCGCGAGCTGCTGTCCACGCCGCGACGGGAGCCGTCGTCATTCGAGGCGGGGCTGTCGGTGATGGGCGGTCTCGGTCCCGACGAGGTCGCCGCGCTGCTGCGGCAGCGGCTGGAGCTGCTCGACCGCCGGATCGAGGCCGACCGGCTGACGCTGGAGCGTGAGCGGGGCGAGCTGCCCCGGTTGTTCCTCGTCGAGTCGGAGTACGCGCTGGCGATGCGGGAGGCCGAGGCCGCGTGGACGCGGTCGCTGCTGGCCGAGCTGGACGCGGGCGCGTTCCCCGGCCTGGAGGAATGGCGCGCTTACCACCGCACCGGCGACCTGCCGCCCGACCTCGCCGACCTCGCGGAAAGGGGCCGCCCGGCGGAGTGACAAGAACCGGCGGCGGTGCTGCAACACCGCCGCCGGGAGACCTCGTACCAAGACCGCGCGAAGCGGAGACCCGGCCACGAGATGGCATCGACAACGATAGCCGGGCTCCCTTCGCCTGCCGAACCGAAAGGGAGCGACCATGACCACGACCACCACGAACGGCACCGTGACGTCGGCCGACGGCACCACGATCCACTACCACCGGCTCGGCCGCGGCCCGGGCCTGGTGATCCTGCACGGGGCCATGCAGACCGGCCGCAGCCAGCTGGAGCTGGCCCAGGCCCTCGCCGGCGACTTCACGTGCTACCTGCCCGACCGCCGGGGCCGGGGCGGCAGCGGCCCGGCCGGCCCCGCGTACGGCCTCCAGCGGGAGGTCGAGGACCTCGACGCGGTGCTGCGGGCCACCGGCGCGCCGTACGCGCTGGGCGTCAGCTCGGGCGCGATCATCACCCTGCACACGGCGCGCGTCCAGCCGGCGTTGCGCAAGGTCGTCATCTTCGAACCGCCCCTCGACGTCCACGGGTCCCACTCGACCGGCTGGCTGCCCCGCCTCGACCGCGAGCTCGCCGAAGGACGGATCTCGGCGGCGCTCGTCACCGGCATGAGAGCCGGCCGGATGGGCCCCCCGATCATGCGCGCCATCCCGCGGCCGCTGATGGAACGGCTGACGAGCTCGATGGTGAAGAGCCAGGAACGCGCCGTGGCCGGCGTCGAGCCCGCGCTGCGGGAGCCGACGTTCGGGGAGCTGGCCCCGACGTTGCACGAGGACCTTCACCTGGTGGCCGAGACGGCCGGAGACCTGGAGGCGTACCGCTCGGTGCGGGCGGAGGTGCTGCTGGTCGGCGGCGCCAGGAGCGCGGCCTACCTGCGCGCCGCGCTCGGCGAGCTACAGCGGGTCCTGCCCCGCGCGCGTCGCGTGACCCTGCCGGGCCTGGACCACAACGCCACCTCGAACGCCGCCCGGCGCGGCCGGCCGGAGCCGGTGGCGGAGGTGGTCCGCCGCTTCCTCAGCGAGACCTGAGCAGGGCTCAGAGCTCCTTGAGGAACGTCGCCGCGATGGGGGCCGCCACCGCGCCGCCCCCGCC
>NZ_POUD01000414.1 GCF_003236395.1 Nonomuraea aridisoli
GCGTACGGGGGGGCGAGCCAGTAGTCGGAGTGCCAGCGGCAATCGGAGAGCGGCTCGCCGGGGGCGGGCAGCGGCGGGTCCCAGCAGAAGCGGTCCACGCCGGCGTCCGCGCGCTCCGGGTCGCCGCCGGCCAGCGGGTCGGCCGTGGCGAAGACGGGCCCGCCGATGGGGTCGCTCAGTCGGTAGAGATTGCACCAGGTGACGGAGTCGCGTACGGCCGACAGGCCCGCCGCGCCGAAGTAGGCGGGGAAGAACGGCGCGTACAGGCGGCCGAGCGGCGAGCCGTGGGTCAGCAGCCGGACCCGCCCCCGCAGCTCGGGCCGCAGCTGCAGCACCAGCGCTGCGGCGATCACGCTGCCCTGGCTGTGCCCGGACAGCACGACCTCGTCCCGGTCGGTACGGGCCAGGCGGGCCACCCGCCCCATCAGCTCGGGGATGACCCGCTCGGTGTAGCAGGGCGGCGCCAGCGGATGGATGGCGCGAGGCCAGAAGGTGCTGATGTCCCACAGGATGCCGACCGTCCTGCGCAGCCGCGAGTCGATGTACGTCCGCCGCCCGACCAGCACCAGCCCGACCACGATGGCCACCATGGCCCAGCTGCCGATCGAGGCGAGCAGCCCCGCGACGCCCCCGTCGGGCGTGAACAGCCCCAGCCGGTAGATCACGGTCACCACGGCGAACCCGGCCACGCCGATCCCGGTGAGCACCGCCACCACGAACCCGATCCGGTCGGTCAGCGCGGCCAGCGCCCACTTCCCGGCGACCTCCCGCGCGTCGCCGGCCTCCCCGTAGTAGGGCTCCAGCAGCGGCGCCAGCCGCTCCGCCTCGGCCGCGCGGCGCGCGTTCAGCACGCAGGCGATCACGACGGCGCCGATCACCAGCAGCGGCACGAGAGCGGCGGTCCACCAGACCGCGTCGTCGAGGAAGATCTTCCTGCCGAGCGGGCCGGCGCCGGCCGAGGTGGCGGCCACGCCGAAGAACGAGGCCGTCCAGAACAGCACGCCGAGCGCGAGCACGTTCGCGCTGCCGACGGCCACCATGAGCGCGAACCAGGCGGCCAGCCCGCCCATCGCGCGCCGCTCGCCGGCGGTGCGGTCCCGGCGGGCCAGCACGCAGACGGCGGCGAGGATGAACACCCCGAGCGCGATCATGAGGGCGTACTCCAGCACGCCGACGCCCACCCCGGGAAGCTGCGCCGCGTACGGGCCGGGCGGCAGGCCGGCCAGCGCCGCCCCGGCGGTGGCCAGGAACACGACCGGCGCCGTCACCCGCAGCACGCGGCACGCGCGCCCCGGCCAGGCGGGCTCGGGCCCGCCGGTGTACGGGTCGAGCCGCCGCGCGGTCGCCGGCAGCACCACCAGCACGGCGGCGGCGAGCTGCACGCCTCCGTTGGCGGCGGTGAGGGCGAGGCCGACCGTCGTGTGCGCGAACGGCGCGGACACGGCCAGCCCGATGGAGGCGATCGCGAACGACACGTGCACGACGCGCAGCCGCCACACGGGCGCGCGCCCGTGCCACAGGCGCGGCTGCCCCAGCAGCACGCCGCCGCGGCCGGTGCCGCGCAGCGCCTCCGGCGGCACGTCCGTGCGCTCGTCGCGGCGCCAGGTGCGGCGGGCGATCCACCACAGGACGACGACGGCCAGCAGCGGGACGAGGGCGGTGACCGCGAGCCGCTTCGACGGCTCGCCGCCCCACAGCGCGCCCAGCCAGTGCACCCAGACGGGCGCGGTGTCGAGCGTGCAGGCGCGGCCGGCCGCGGTGCACTGCCAGCCGACGAGGTCGACGCTGGCCCGGGTGACGGCGCCGACGAGCGTGCCGGTGAGCAGCAGCGCGAACAGCCGCTGCGCCGCCTCCGTCAGGTGCCGCAGCCGGTCGGCGCCCGGCGGCCTGGGCAGCATGAAGTACGACAGGTTGGCCAGCGCGAACGGCAGCAGGAGCAGCCACAGCGCGATCGTGCGCCCGCCGGAGGTGAGGTTGCCCCAGGCGTAGGCCTCGCGGCGGCGCACGCCGGGCACGTCGGGGTGCTCGCCCGCCGGTTGCCCGGCGGCCCACCAGCGGCGGTAGAAGCCGGTGGTGCCGTCGCCGGCGACGAGCCGGGGGTGGGGGTGGTTGAGTATGCCCGCCGGCGGGGTGCCGGACACGCCGTGGACGCGCAGCTCCGTGACACCTCCGCAGGTCCGGTCGAGGAATCCGTCCATGTCACAAGGGTGGAACCGCAATCCCAATTACGTACAGTTACTAATCGGTGACGCATTTGATATGCGTCATGACTTCACGCAGCCGCATGTCCCGCCGAGCTGAGGGAACGACGACGGCTGTCCGGGGTGCCGCTCGCCGAGGGGGCGAAGAGCCTGAGTGACCACATCGAAGGCGCCGGCCTGAACGGGGCGGCGGCGCACTGGATCGACCGCGCGACGGTGGCCTGGCGGGTCGAGCCGTCGTTGCGGCACCGCCTGGCCTTCAGCGCCGTGGGCGGCATCGCCCGCGACCCGTCACGTCCGGACGGGCTGAGCGGCGTGCAGGGCTTCATCGCGCTGCGGCCCGGCGCGTTCGGCGCGGAGCACGAGCACCGGTGGCCGCACCTGGCCGGGCACACGACCGGGCACACGGCGCTCAGGGTGGACCCGCGTGACGCCCGCCTGGCCGCGCGGGCGCTGCGCGGCCAGGTCGTGGCCGCCGCGTGGGACTCCGGCGGCACGCTGGTGGAGGCGACCGGCGTGCAGATCCCCGGCGTGCTCGACGACCTGTACGCGGCGGCCGCCACCGCCCCGCTGGGCCCGGGCGGCGGGATGTTCCCGAGGCTGTCGGTGTGGGCGCCGACCGCGCGGAAGGTCGAGCTGGCCCTGTACGGCTCCCGCCGCACCGTGCACCCGATGCGCCGCGACGACGCGACCGGCGTGTGGTCGGTGCGCGGCCTGCCGGCCTGGTACGGCCGCGCGTACACGTACCTGGTGACCGTCTACTCCCCCGCCGCCGGCGCGGTGGTGACGAACGAGGTCGCCGACCCGTACGGCGTGCACGTCACCCCGGACGGAGGGCGCAGCGTGCTCGTCGACCCCGGCGCCGCCGCGCACCGGCCGCCCGGCTGGGACCGCCTGGCCAAGCCCGCCCCGGTGCCGCCGGAACGGGCCGTGGTCTACGAGCTGCACGTGCGCGACTTCTCCGCCTCCGACGCGAGCGTCCCGCAGGAGTTGCGCGGCACGTACGCGGCGTTCGGGCTGGACACCCGGGGGACGCGCGAGCTGCGCGCGCTGGCGGCCGACGGGGTGACGCACGTGCACCTGCTGCCGGTCTTCGACTTCGCGACCGTGCCCGAGCGGCGGGCCGACCGCGTGGAGCCCGGCTGCGACTTCGCCGCCCTGCCGCCCGACTCGGAGCTGCAGCAGGAGCACGTCGCCCGCACGGCGGCCACCGACTCCTACAACTGGGGCTACGACCCGCTGCACTACACGGTGCCGGAGGGCTCGTACGCGACCGATCCCGACCTGCGGATCCGGGAGTTCCGCGGCATGGTCGCCGCGCTCAACAGGGCCGGGCTGCGCGTGGTGATGGACGTGGTCTACAACCACACCCACTCGACCGGCGTGCTCGACCCGATCGTCCCCGGCTACTACCACCGGCTGCTGGAGGACGGCGCGGTGGCCACGTCCACCTGCTGCCCCGGCACCGCGCCCGAGCACCTGATGACGGGCCGGCTGGTGGTGGACTCGGTGGTGGCCTGGGCGCGCCGGTACAAGGTGGACGGCTTCCGCTTCGACCTCATGGGCCACCACCCCAAGGCGAACATCCTGGCCGTCCGCCGCGCCCTCGACGCGCTCACGCCCGCCCGCGACGGCGTGGACGGCCGCTCGATCCTGCTGTACGGCGAGGGCTGGGACTTCGGCGAGGTGGCCGGCGGCGCCCGGTTCGAGCAGGCGACGCAGGCCGGCATGGCCGGGACGGGCGTCGGCACGTTCAGCGACCGGATGCGCGACGCGGTGCGCGGCGGCGGCGCGTTCGACGCCGACCCGCGCGTGCAGGGGTTCGGCTCCGGCCTCGCGGGGGCGCCCAACGGGTCGCCGGCCAACGGCACGCCGGAGCAGCAGCGGGCGCGGCTGGCGTACTACGGCGACCTGATCAGGGTGGGGCTGACCGGGAGCCTGGCCGACTACGTGCTGCCGTCGGGCGTGAAATCGCGCGATCTGGACTACAACGGCGCGCCCGCCGGGTATACGGCCGTTCCCGGGGAGGCGGTCACGTACGTGGACGCGCACGACAACGAGACGTTGTTCGACGCGCTGGCCTACAAGCTGCCGCAGGACACGCCGATGGCCGACCGGGTGCGCATGCAGCTGCTGTCGCTGGCCACGGTGCTGCTGGCGCAGGGGACGGCGTTCGTGCAGGCGGGCACGGAGCGGCTGCGGTCGAAGTCGCTCGACCGCAACTCCTACGACTCGGGCGACTGGTTCAACCGGCTGCTGTGGGACTGCGCGCAGGGCAACGGCTTCGGCGCGGGCCTGCCGCCCCGGGCCGACAACGAGGCCCGCTGGCCGTACGCCCGGCCGCTGCTGGCCGACCCCGCGCTGCGGCCGGGCTGTGCGGCGATCGAGGCGTGCCGCGCCGGGTTCGGGGAGCTGCTGCGGATCCGGTGGTCCTCGCCGGCCTTCGCGCTGGGGTCGGCGGAGGAGGTGCGGCGGCGCCTGTCGTTCCCCGGCTCGGCGGAGGGCGTGATCGCCATGCACGTCGGCACCGACGGCCTCGACCCGCGCTGGACGTCGGTCACCGTGGTCTTCAACGCCACGCCGTATCCGCAGGTCCAGAGCGTGCCGGCCGCCGTGGGGCTGCATCCGGTCCAGGCGGCCTCGCACGACCCGGTGGTGCGGGAGTCGGCGTACGACCCGGACACACGGACGGTGAGGGTACCGGCGCGTACGGTGGCGGTGTTCGTCGGGAAGGGTGTGTCTGAGTGTGACCCGGCGGGGTAGAGGGAACGCTTCGTGGGGTACGTCCCCACATCACTGGCATTGAGCCGCACGGCGGCGCAGACTGGATAGACGGCGATCCCGTGGAGCAGTGGAGCACCCGTGGACAATCACCTTGATCACATGCCGGTTCTTTCCCGCGGCCGGCACCGCAACCCCAAGCGCGGTGCCTGTTTCATGGAGCTGGCCTCCTACCTGGCCGGTGAGCGGTGGAGCGACCACCCGTCGTGCACCCACCCGCTGCTGGCCGCACTCGCCCGCCTCGTCAACGACAACACCAGTGACGAGAGCCGGTCCAAACTCGTCCGGCTGGTGCCGTCCATCATCGGGCTGACCAGCGACGACCTGCGGGTGGACGCGCAGATCGCGCTGCGCTGCGCCACCACGGCGCTGCCGGTGGCGGCGGCCGAGCGTCAGCTCGCGCTGGCGGTGTCGGTGCTCGCCGCCGAGGAGATGCTGGCCCGGCTCGACGGCGCGCCGTCGGGGCGGATGAGCGAGCGGAGCCGGCGCGCCATGGAGGAGGTGCCCCACGCGGCCGAGCAGGCCAGGCGCTTCAGCCGGGCCGCCCGGATCACGGAGAAGGGCTTCCGCCGGTACGCCGCGCCGAACGCGGTGCAGCTGTCGGTGGTGGGCATCGTGCAGGCGTGCATCGACGACCCGGACGCGCTGCTGCGGCGGCTGCTGGAGGACGCGATCGCCGACTGCGCCGCCCTGGTCCGCGCCCCGGACCCGGCCACCACGGCCGGCACCACCCTCCCTGCCCACGCCTGACC
>NZ_POUD01000415.1 GCF_003236395.1 Nonomuraea aridisoli
ACGCGTAAGATCGTCGGCAGCGTCAGATGTGTATCAGAGACAGGGGCTGACGTTCGCGCTGGGGGCGCTGCTGGTGGCGCAGCGGCGGGTCGATCGGCCGATGGCCTGGGCGATCCCGCTCGGGCTGGCCGTCTCGCTGGCCGGGATGTCGGTCGGCTACCTGATGACCGCGCCGACGCCGGAGCAGGCCACGGCCCTGTCGGGCGGGATGATCCTGGACGTGATCGGCGCGCACAGCGTGGGCGCTCCCGACGGCGGCGCCGCCATGCCGGTGACCGGCTGGGAGACGGGCGCGGGCGACCTGCGGGTGGCGCACTTCGTCGGCCTGCACGCTCTCCAGGTGCTGCCGCTGGTCGCGATCGGCCTGGGGCTGCTGTCGCGCCGTTTCACCGTCCTTTCTGGCGCGGCGACCCGTACGGCGCTGATGGTCGTCGCCGCGCTCGGCTACGCGGGGCTCACCTGGGTGGTGCTCTGGCAGGCGCAGCGCGGCCAGCCGCTGCTGCGGCCCGACGCCCTGACCCTGACGGTCGCGGGCACCCTCGCGGGGCTGGTGGCCGCCGCGGCGGCGCTGGTCCTCGCCGTCGCGCGCCTTTCGCGGCGGCCGCGCGTCACAGCGGCAGCGGGATCCGGTCGATGAACCAGTACACGCTGACCGCCACGATCGGCACGGACAGCGCGGCGAGCGCCCACCGGGCCGAGGACGTCCGGCGCAGCAGCACCAGCGGCGGGAACAGCACGGCGACGAGCGCGAGCTGGGTCAGCTCGATGCCGACGTTGAAGCTCAGCAGCGACAGCAGCAGCTCCCACGAGCCGCTCCGGTCGATGTCGAGCGCCCCCGCGAACCCGAGCCCGTGCACGAGCCCGAACGCGAACACGATCGGCAGCCGCCACCTGCCCAGCCTGTCCTCCTGGCGGCCGAGCAGGTTGGCGACCGCCACCACGGCGATGGAGGCCGCGATGACCGGCTCGACCACGGCGCCGGGGACGTCCACGATCCCCATCGCCGCGAGCAGGAACGTGATGCTGTGGGCCGCGGTGAACGCGGAGGCCGTGACGACGACGTCGCGCGGCCGCCGCGCGCCGATGAGCAGGGCCAGCAGGAAGAGGACGTGGTCGAGGCCGGTCAGCAGATGCTCGGCGCCGAGCAGCAGGAACTCGCCGATCTGGCTCGACGCCGCGCGCTCGCCGACCCGCAGCGTCGGGCTCTCGGCGACCAGCACCGCCGAGCCCGTACGGCCGTCGAGGTCGTAGCGGACGAGCGTCTCCGTGCTGTGCACGAACGTCTCCGCGTCGGGGAAGAGCGCGCTGGAGATCGCGTGCTCGCCCCTGGCCTCGCCGGGGCAGTCGAAGGCGTAGGTGAGCACCGCGAAGGCGGCCTGGTCGCGCATGCGCACGTCCGCCTCCCCGGTCATGGCGGGCGCGCACGCCCGGTCGTCGTACGTGACGGCGAAGCGCTCGGTGACGTACTCGGTCACCGCGTCCCGGTTGATCGCGAGCTGGCGGAGCTGCTCCGCGCGCTCCCCGGCCTCGTACGCCTCGGCGTAGAGCCAGGCCGACTTCATGAGCAGGTCGTATTCGAGTTCGAGCACGGCCGTGACGTCCGGGCCCGTCCCGGTGACCTGGACGTGGGCCTTCGTCGTGGCGTCGTGCGCCGCCGCCGGGACCGCCGTCGCGCCGCAGAACAGAACGGCGAGCACGGCGGCGAGCAGACTGCGGGACATGGTCGCTCCAGGGGAAGGGCCGCCGCCCCGGACCGCTGATCCGGGACGGCGGTGTGATCGGCTAGCGGGTGAACCAGCGGTACATGGGCGAGCCGGAGTCCCACTTACCGGGGCGCCCCTGCGCGTCCTTCGTGACGAACACGCTCGGCGCGGACGCGGTCACGCCGCCGCCGGCGGAACGCGCCGTGACGAACCAGGCGTAGGCCGTGTCGGGCTTGAGCCGGTCCCAGGTGACGGAGGCGACCTGGCCCGAGGCGACCGTGCTCCTGCCGATGGTCTTCGTGGCGTTGTAGAGCGCCAGCGAGTCGGTCTGGAACGTGGTCGTCCGGGTGGTGAGGTCGACCGGCAGCACCATGGTGTCCTCGCGCCCGTCGTAGCGGTGCAGCGGGTCGTACTCCGTGGCGCCGAACTCGTCGAGCAGCGGCGAGTAGGTGTCCACGCTCATCTCGGACCGATCGACGTCGAACTGCAGCAGGCGCAGGAAGCTCGCGCCGAACTGCAGCTGGTCGTCCGGGTTGTACCCGCCGATCTCGGTGAGGCCGAGACGGTCGGCCGAGACCGTGTAGAACTGGTAGTCCGCGAGCAGCTCCACGACGCCCTTGCCGACCTGGCCGACCTTCGGCTTCACGTTCGTCCCGACGCCGTGCTCGTGCCCGGCGAGGATGAGGAAGACGTTCGGGTTCTTCTCGACCACGGTCTTGTAGAGCATCGAGCCGTCGGGGGCGGAGAATCCGGCGCCGCGCCCGTCGGGGTTCGTGCTCGGCACGAGGTAGTCGTGCGAGAGCAGGATGCCGTTGCGGTTCGGGAACTTCTTGAAGACGGAGTCGGCCCACTCGGCCTCCTCCCGCGTCACGCCGTACGACACCCCGACCACGACGAAGTCCAGGCCGCCGGCCGAGAACAGGTCGTAGTGGTTCTGGTTGTCGCCCTCCCGCCACGGGCCGCCGTACTCGGCGTGCTGCCAGCCCTGCGAGCCGGTCCGGTAGCGCTCGGGGCCGTAGTACCGGTTGTAGATGGCCTCGGGACCGTTCTCGGTGCCCGACTGGTTGTCGTGGTTGCCGGCGATCACTCCGTTCGGGATGCCGGCGTCGTCCAGCACCTTCTGCTGCTTCGACGACACCTCCATCTCGCCCACGACCTGCCGCTGCATGGCCTCGTCGGCGGGCTTGCGGATGTTGTTCTCGATGATGTCGCCGGTGTGGGCGACGTAGGAGATCTTCCGCTGGTCCTTGTTGTCCTTGATCCAGTTGACGATGCCGGCGTAGGCCGACTCCCACACCGCGCGCTCCTCGGCCGTCTCCTGCTCGACCGCGCCCTCGGAGAGGTACTGCGTGTCGGTGAAGTGAGCGATCGAGAAGTCGTAGGAGGCGGGGTCGTCGAAGCCCGTGCTGCCGCCGGCGTCGATGTCGTCGGCGAACGGGTCCTCACCCGTCACCATGACGTGCACCCGTTGCCTGTCGATGTAGCGGGCGTCCACGACCGACGTCAGCACGGTCTCGCCGTCGGCGGCGCCGCGGGCGCTGGTCAGCAGGTCCCACGCCTCGGACTCGGTGTTCCACACCCGCAGCGACACCAGCCGCTCGGGGTCGGCGACGCCCTCCCAGCGCAGCACCGGGGCGTCCACGTGCCCCTTCACCTGCACGTCGAACCGCTGGTAGACGACGTCCTGGCCGGAGGGCGCGGCGAGGGTGCGACCATCGGCGGGCTCCAGCCCCTCGGCCTTGACCTTCCGCTCGCCCTCGACCTTCAGTGTCGCCGGCACGGACGCCGACGTGCCCTGGTAGGCCTGGTTCGGGGTGAGGATCTCGGCCGCCGAGAACGTCGCCGTCACCTCGCCGCCGTCCGGCTCGGCCACCTTCGCCGAGAGCGTGACGGAACCGGAGACGTCGGTGCTGCCCGAGGCCGGGCTCACCTCGGCGGGCGCGTCCGGGATGCCCGCCGACTCGAACACGACCTCGCGGACGGCGGTGTTGCCGAGCCCGTCGGCACCGCTGACCTCCAGGGTGTGCCTGCCGGCCTTGAGACCGGGGCCGACCTGGGTGCCGAGCTCGATCGGCTGCCCGTCGAGCTTGACGTCGGGGCCGGACACGACGCCGGAGGCGTCCTCCAGCTTGACGTCCAGCACGACCGAGGCGGTGATCTTCTCCCCGTCGGCCGGGACGCTCTTCGCCACCCGCGGCGCGGAGTTGTCGGTGATCAGCACGCGGGTGGCGACCTCGCCCGAGGCCGACGTCGCGGCGATGGTGTGCCGGCCGTCCTTCAGCTCGGCGGTGTCGACGTCGGCGCGCAGGCCGCGGGCCGGGGCGTCCACCAGGAACTGCACGTCGATCTCGGTCAGCGGGTTCACGTTGTCGCCGCAGTTGCCGTCGCCGATGCTGTAGGACGACTTGAGCATCTGGGGGGCCGCGGTGCCCGCCGCCGGAGTCAGCGTGATGTTCGAGATCGCGAAGTCGTCCCGGTTGTTCCCGCACGACGTCGGGAAGGTGCCGGCCACGAAGTCGATCGTGTTCCAGCCGGTCACCAGGTACTCGTTCGGGATCGGCAGGTTCACGCGGGTGCTGACGAAGTCGCCGTCGAGCACCACCTTCTGGCCGTTGACCAGCACGTGGTTCTGGTAACGCGCCTCGATCGAGTTGGTGGCGACGTTGAAGCCGAGGGTCGCGTCGCCGGAGCCGAGCGTCTCGATGACGTGCACGGCCGGGGCGTCGACGGTGTAGCGCAGCTCCGCCTCGCGCAGCGCGGTCCGGCTGCTGCCACAGGTGCCGTCGCCCATCTCGTACGAGGGCTTGACGTCCTGGCCGGTCACCTTGGCGCCGTCGAGGGTGAGCTCGACATTGCCCATCGTGAAGTCGTCGCGGCCGTTGCCGCAGGACTCGCGGTAGTCGCCGGTGACGACCTTGATCGTGTTGTCGCCGGGCGCCAGGTAGCGGGCCGGGATCGCGACGGTCACCCGCTGGTTCGCGTACGAGCCGCCGAGGTCGATGCGCTTGCCGTTGACCAGCAGGAAGTCGTCGTAGCGGTCGTCGATCGAGTCGGCGCCCACGTCGAAACTCAACTTCGCCGCGCCGTTGCCGAGAGTGGCCTTCGACGGCGGCTCCTTCTCGTCGACGGTGAGGGACTCGACGCCGGCCGTCCCGGTCGCCGGGAGCGAGGCGAAGACCGGCTTGACGCCGGCCACGAGCGTGCCGTCCGTGGGCTCCACGCGCGGCGCGCCGGCGGGGGCGTTGTTCACGGTCACGGTGTGCTCGACGGTCACGCCGGCCGCGGTGGTCGCGGTGATGTCGTGCTCGCCGTTGGCCAGGGTGGTGGTGTCCAGGTCCGCGCTGAGGCCGGTGGTGCCCTGCGGGTCGGACTGGACGAAGAACGTCAGGGTGGCGCGCTTCAGCAGCGTGGTGTTCGTGCCGCAGCTGCCGTCGCCGAAGGAGAGCGTGTACGGGTTGTCCTCACCGTCGGCGACCTCGCCGAGCAGTTCGAGGCCCACGTCGGACAGCACGTAGTCGTCGTAGTTGGAGCCGCACGAGCTGTCGATCGCGCCGACCACGATCTCGACGGTGTTCTCCCCCTTGAGCAGGTGCTCGTTGGGGATCTCCATCGTGGCGCGCTCGTTGACGAAGTCGCCGATGTCGCTGCGGTAGGCGCCGTTCACCAGCACGTAGCTGTGGTAGCGGGCCTCGACCGAGTTGGAGCCGACGTCGAAGCTCAGCTTGGAGACGCCCACCGTACGGGTGGCGTCGAGACTCTTGTCGTCCACCGCGAGCCGGGTGACGCTGTCACCGGCCGTGGACGGGACCGCCGCGACCTTCGCGGTCCCCTCGAGGAACGAGCCGTCGGCGGGGGTGAGCGCGGGAGGGGTCGCCGTGCCGGTC
>NZ_POUD01000416.1 GCF_003236395.1 Nonomuraea aridisoli
CCATCAGGACATGGATTTTCCAGCAGTTAATTTTTTTTTTTCAAGCAGGAGACGGCATACGAGATGAGCGCTAGTCTCGTGGGCTCGGAGATGTGTATAAGAGCCAGCCCCCCAGCCCGCCGGCGCCTCGCAGTTCACGAACCCCTCTCAGCCCGCCGGCCGTGGTGCCTCGCAGGTCACGAACGCCTCCCAGCCTCCGAACCCCTCCCAGCCCGCCGACCCTGGCGCCCCGCAGTCCCTGGCCGCCGTCCCGGTCGAGGAGCCCGAGACGCCTCGCCCCACGCGTACGTCCGGGACCCGGTGGCTCATCGCCGCGGCCGCGGCCGTGCTGGCCATCGTCGTCACGGGGGCGGTGCTGATCGTCACCTCCGACCGCGACACGGCCGCTCCCGGAGGCGTCGCGCAGGTCGCGGCCAGTGCCGTGCCCAATGACGTGGGACGCAGGTTCGCGCTGGGCGCCGAGTTCGACGATCCCATCGCGATCGTCCCCTCGGCGCCGCAGTGCGGCTTGCGGGTTTACGAGGGCAGGACGGCCGGCAACGGCCAGTTCTGCGTGATCCACTGGTCGATGATCAACCCGGGCGGTGAGCGCCGGGTGCTGGTGCAGCCCGTGGTCTCCATGCTCGACGACCGGGGCGCCGAACACGACCCGGCGCCGATCACCCTCCCTCCGGCGATCCTGCCGGGCGCACGGGTGGACGGTGCGTTCGTGTTCGACCTGCCGATGTACCGCAAGCCGGTCAAGATGACCGCGACCATGCTGGAGAACGGCACACAGATCGAGGTGGCGCTGTGATCACCCGCTCGGCTCTCGCCGCTCTCCTGCTGACCGCGACCGGCGTTCCCGCCGTCGCAATTCCCGGCCCAGCAGCGGCGATCGGCGGGGCGGCCGGTTCCGCGCCGGTGAGTTGTGCCGGTGCGGCGGACTTCGACGGGGACGGGGTGGACGACGTCGCCGTGGGGGATCCGTTCGCCGATGGGGAGACGGGGTCGGTGCAGGTGCTGTCCGGCGACAAGATCGTCCCTGTGACCGTTCCCGGGCGGGCGACCGGTGACGCCTTCGGCTGGTCCGTACGCCTCGCGAAGGTCGACGGCGACGCCTGTGCCGACCTGGTCATCGGCGCCCCGTACGCGGACGTGGACGGCGAGGAGGACGCCGGGGCCGTGTATGTCGTCTTCGGCGGCAAGGCGGCGCCACCACAGCGTCTGACCGCGCCCCGGCCCCAGCGGTCGGCCCACTTCGGCTGGTCGCTGGCCGCCAAGGGCGACCTGGTGGCCGTGGGGGCGCCGTACGAGGACGAGTCCGGGCTGCTCGACGCCGGCGCGCTCTACGTCAGGAAGGGCGACGGCGAGCTGCGCCGCATCAGTCAGGAGACGTCCGACGTCCGCGGCAACGCCGAGGTCGGCGACCAGTTCGGCTGGTCGATGGCGTTCGGGGCGGGAAACGAGCTGCTCATCGGGGTCCCGTACGAGAACGCCGACGGCGCGGGCCGGCAGATCGAGGCCGGGCGGATCAACTCGGGCTCGGTGGTGTTCGTCGACGACGTGCTGGCCCCGGAGATCACGTCGTTCAAGCTGGACTCGCCGACGGACGCCTCCGGGGACCGCTACGGGTACGCGGTGGCGTACGCCGAGGGGTCGGGCTACGCGGTCGGCTCGCCGGGGCCCGGGTCGGTGCAGCTCCTGGACACCGCCAGGAAGCCCATGCGGACGGTCGATCAACCGGGCAGGCAGGCGTTCGGGTTATCGATGGCGGCCTCGGCGGACGGCCGGTTGGCGATCGGCGCCCCGTACGGCGGTGGTGTGCGGATCGTCTCCTGGAAGGACGCGTCGGAGGATCGCCGGCTCGCGGACGCCGGCGGGCTGTTCGGCTGGTCGGTGGCCTTCAGCGGCAACAAGCTGTTCGTCGGCCGGCCGGACGCCGCGCCGTACGGCAAGGTCGCGGTCGCCGGACGCAACGCCGAGATCCTCCAGCCCTTCGGCCCAGCCCGGGGCGCCGACTTCGGCACCTCCCTGTCCGGCTGACCCGATCGCACAGCGCAGGTCTTTCGGCTCCCACGGCGTCAGGGGCGGAGTGCGGCACGGGGGATATTTCTCGACATATGATCATCTTTCGAATCCCGCCGTCACCCCGGAGGCCCCATGACCGAGGAGACCCCTCACCCGCGGATCGACACGTCCGTGCCGCACTCCGCCCGCGTCTACGACTACTGGCTGGGCGGGAAGGACAACTTCGCCGCCGACCGGGCGGTCGCGGAGGCCACGGCGAAGGCGTCGCCCGGAGTCGTCCAGGGCGCGCGTGACAACCGCGCCTTCCTCGGCCGCGCCGTACGCCACATCGCCGCCCAGGGGGTCACGCAGTTCCTGGACATCGGGACGGGCATCCCGACGCAGGGCAACACGCACGAGGTGGCCCAGGCGGCGAACCCGGCCGCGCACGTGGTCTACGTCGACAACGACCCGATCGTGATGATCCACGCCCGGGCGCTGCTCAAGGGCACCCCGCAGGGGCGGACCGCGTACATCGAGGCCGACCTGCGCGAGCCCGACGCCATCCTCAAGCACCCCGACCTGCTCGAGACCATCGACCTCAACGAGCCGGTCGGGCTGGTGATCGTGGGCACGCTGATGTTCATCAAGGACCACGAGGACCCGTTCGGCCTGGTGGCGCGGTACAGCCAGGCGCTGGCGCCCGGCAGCCACCTGGCCATCTCCCACGTCACCGCCGACTTCGCCCCGAAGCAGGTGGGGGCCAGCGCGGAGGCGTACAACAGCGAGGCCCTGGCCTTCACGCCGCGCACCGGCGAGCAGATCCTGCGTTTCTTCGAGGGGTACGAGCTGGTGGAGCCGGGTCTCGTGCCGGTTTTCGACTGGCGCCCCGACGGCCCGGTCGCCCGTGCCCGGGAGGACGCGGGCGCGTACGGCGTGGTGGGCCGCAAGCTCTGACGGCCACGAAAGCCTCTCCCCCGCCCGCATGACCCGCCCTCATCGGGGGGATTCAGCCTGTCATGCGGTGCGGGGGCGTCGTGGGCCGGTCCGCGCGGCACGGTGACCAGGAGGTTTCCATGATCGACGTACCCGACACGAAACTCGCGGGCGAGGCCACCCGGCTGGTGCGCGAGTCCACCAGCGACCTGATCTACCACCACTCGCGCCGCGTCTACTTCTGGGGCGCGCTCCAGGGGCGCAACCGGGGCCTGAGCTACGACCCCGAGCTGCTGTACATCGGCGCGATGTTCCACGACCTCGGGCTCAACGAGGAGCACCGCGGCAGCGGGCGGCGCTTCGAGGTCGACAGCGCCGACGCCGCCCGGCGCTTCCTGCGCGAGCACGACGTGCCGGAGGACAGCATCCGGCGGGTCTGGACGGCCATCGCCCTGCACACCACGCCCGGCATCCCCGAGTTCATGGAGCCGGAGGTGGCGCTGGTGACCGCGGGCGTCGAGTACGACGTGCTCGGGATCGGCTTCCACGACCTCAGCGACGAACAGCGGCGGCAGGTCACGGCCCTGCACCCGAGGCCGGGCTTCAAGCGGGCGATCCTGCGGGCGTTCACCGAGGGCGTCGCGCCGCGGCCGGAGACGACGTTCGGCAACGTCAAGGCGGACGTCCTGGAGCGGTACGTGCCGGGCTTCCAGCGCCGCGACTTCGTCGACACGATCCTCGAGTCGCCCTGGCCGGAGTAGCCGGTTTCGCGCCGTTGTACGGTGGTTCGGCCCGTGGGCCCGATGCCCCGGGCGCATACGCGGAAGAGGAAGGCTCCATGGACGAACAGCAGATCCTCCAGCGCATCCACGCCCTCGTGGACGAGGAGCACGAGCTGCGCTCGCAGAACGCCTCGGCAGGGCCGGAGCACAACGCCCGGCTCACCCACCTGGAGGAGACCCTCGACCAGTGCTGGGACCTGCTGCGCCGGCGCCGCGCCCGGCGCGAGGCCGGCATGAACCCCGACGAGGCCGAGGCCGCGCCGGTCTCGCAGGTCGAGAACTACCTGCAGTAACAGCGAAGGAGCGAACATGCTGCGTACGTGGCTGACCGAGCGGTTCGGGCTGGAGGTGCCGCTGGTGGGGGCGCCCATGGCCGGGGTGAGCGACGGACGGCTGGCCGGGGCGGTCTCCGGGGCCGGCGGGCTCGGCATGTTCGGCGTGCTCCCCGCCTCGTCCGCCGCGTGGATCGGCGAGCAGGCCGCCGTGGCGGGCGCGGGCGGGCGGCCGTACGGGATCGGGCTGATGGCCTGGGCCGTCACGGACGCCCAGCTGGACGCGGTGATCGAGGCGCGTCCGGCGCTGGTGTCGGTCAGCTACGGCGACTACGCGCGCCACCTGGGGCCGCTGCGGGAGGCCGGGATCGCGGTGGCCACCCAGGCGGGCACCACGCAGGAGGCCAGGGCCGCGGCGCGGGCCGGCGTGGACGTCGTGGTGGCCCGGGGCGGCGAGGGTGGCGGGCACGGTCGCGCCGAGGTGGCCACGCTGCCGCTGCTGCAGGGTGTGCTGGCCGCGGTGGACGTGCCGGTGCTGGCCGCGGGCGGCATCGCCACGGCGCGTGGGCTGGCCGCCGTGCTGGCCGCGGGCGCGGAGGGCGCCTGGGTGGGCACGGCGTTCCTCGGCTGCGCCGAGACGACGCTGCCCGAAGCGGCGCGGCGGCGGGTGGTGGCGGCCGGGGAGACCGGCACGGCGTACGGGCGGGTCTTCGACGTCGCCCAGCGGCTCGCCTGGCCTCCGGAGTTCGGCGGGCGCGCTCTGCGGAACGCGTTCTTCGACCGGTGGGAGGGCCGGGAGGAGGAGCTGGCGGCGGACGACGCGGCGTCCGCCGAGCTGGCCGCCGCCCGGCAGGCGGGAGACTTCGACACGGCCTACGTCTACGCCGGGGAGGCGGTCGGCCTGGTGGAGCGGGAGCGGACGGCGGCCGACGTGGTGGCCGACTTCGCCGCCGCCGAACCGCTGCTGCGCCGCTTCACGACCTGACGTCACCCGACAGGGGTTCTGCGGTCAGGCCGGGCCGGGGACGCGGGACAGGACGGCGCCCATGAGCGGCCAGCCGTCCAGCTCCAGGTCCCCGGCCGGGCAGCCGCGGTCGTCGCTGAGGGCCTCGTCCAGCAGGGCGCGGGCCACCGCGGGGCGGTTGAGGTTGAGGTAGGCGCCGTCGGCGGAGCGCAGGACGCCGCCCGTGTGCAGGATGCAGCCGGCGCCCGCAGACGCGCGGCCGGACAGGGGGCCCGGGCCCTCGGCGAAGACGACGGTCAGGCGGACGGGGACTCCCTCCGCGCGGAAGGCGACCACTTCGCGGCAGCCGGACCCGTCACGCACGTGGGCGTGCCCGACACGCCACCGGTAGACGCGCTCCCCCACCACCAGCCGCCGATACGCCTTGTCCCGCCGCACCATGGGACGGCACCGTACCCGGTGGCCGTGGGTGTCCCGCAAGTGGGTAGTAGTGGGGCAGACGGTGCACTCTGGGGGGCGGACGTGGGGATCGAGGGTGAGCGGGTCC
>NZ_POUD01000417.1 GCF_003236395.1 Nonomuraea aridisoli
AGCCACCGCCGGACCCGCCGCCGAACCAGCCACCCGCCGAACCGCCGCCCGAACCGCCGCCCGACCCGCCCGTGGAGGCGGCCGCCGCGGACCCGGACGAACCTCCCGTCCCGCCGACGCGCGGCCCGCCGTTGCGCGGCCGCGCGGCGCCGCCCAGGTTGAGCGGGGGCGCGGTGCCCCTGCGCGGTTCGAGCGAAGCGCGCGCCGCCGCCTTGCCGCCCTGGTGGTCGGTGTCGAGCGGCGCCGCCGTCGCCGGGATGCGGGTGCCGGTGGGCGATCCCTCGCCCTCCTCAGCGCGTACGCGCGCCTGCCCCGCCGCGGCCGTCGCCGCCGCGCCCGCCGGGTTGGCCACGCTCGCCGCCCTGATGAGCGGTTCGGCCTTGCGCAGCCCCCAGCGTCCGATCCGGGCCGAGGCGACCGGCGGCAGCACGCCCACCGACCGCTCCAGCACCGACGAGCTGGCCGCCTCGCCGAGCATGCGGGTCGTCACCGTGTGACCGCTCATCGAGGCGAACAGGTGCTGGAATGGCCGCCGGTAGAAGAACACCGCGATCGTCAGCAGGGCCATGAACAACACCTGGAGCCCCCACGGCATGGCCGTGGAGATGATCAGCGCGTAGCCGTACACGAGGACGCTGAGCACGATGGTCAGCACGGCCTGCCGCAGCAGCGTGCCGATGAGCATCTCCACCCAGCGCATGGCGATGATCCGCCCGCTGCCCGGATGGACGCCGATGAGCAGGAAGACCGGCCCGAGGATCAGCAACAACAGGAATCCGACCTTCAGCACCAGCAGCGAGACCGCCACCAGGAAGATCAGCAGACCGGCCACGATGGCCGCGATGAACGCGCCGACGGCCACGCCGAGCCGGTTGCTCCAGTCGCGGCCGGAGAAGACGGTGTAGCGGGGGTCGTTCCTGAGGCTGCTGGCCAGCGCGGCGTACTCCGACTGCCGTTCCCCCACGTCGGGGGCGGGCTGCCCCGGCACGGCCGGCGGGATCGACTGGATCTCCAGCATCTTGCGGCCGAAGTCGCGCACGATGGGCTGCTGCGGGTCGGAGGTGCCGAACAGGCCCACCAGCCACGGCTTGCAGACCAGCGTGGACCACAGGGCGTCGGCGTTCTGCTCGACTCCCGGCGTGCCGGTCTGGCCGTAGCCGCCCGCCCTGACCTCGGGGGTGGTGTCGCCGGGAGGCGGCAGGCAGGACGCGCCGCCCGCGCCGGGCAGGCCGGAGAAGGCGGAGTTGACGACCTCACCGGTCTTGTCGGTGACGACCTTGCCCAGGCCGGTGAAGTCGCCGGGACGGCTGAAGAACCAGACCGCCACGGTGACCGCCAGCACCATCCAGATCACGCCCTCGGCGGTCGTGGTGGCCCGCTTGCGGATGAGGCCGTACCAGGCCAGCCAGATCGCGCCGAGGATGATGACGGGCTGCAGGAACTGCCAGTACATGGCGTCGGCGAGGTTCGTGACGATGTCGTCGACGACGTCCTTGATGGCCTGGAGCGGTCCCTCGGTCGCCGCGGCCTGGTACGTGGTGATCGTCAGCCGGTCGATGGCCTTGGCCGCGGTGAAGATGCCGTTGGCCCACATGTTGCCGAGCACGGCGACGTAGTCGGAGCAGCCCAGGTCGTGCGTGTGCCAGAACTGGCCGCTCATGCCGAACTGGGCGTAGTTGGTGGTCGGCGCCTGGGGCCCGCCCTCCGGGGGCGGCGGCTGGATCATGCCGTCGGTGCCGCCGCCGATCACCTCGGGGGCCAGCGCGCCCGACAGGTCGCAGGGCGCCGCGGCGGCCGGCTGCGTGGCGCCCACCGCGAGCGGCACCACGAGCATGCCGAACGCCAGCGCGAGAACGAGCGCCAGCCGTCTGGGTAGCCGGATCTTCATGACCGCACCTCCTGCGCCCTGCCCACGCCCCCCTGAAGATCATCATGCCCCGCGCTCACGGGTTTGTCGTGTGTCGGGTTCGTGTCGAGCCAGCGGAGAAGTTCCTCGGAGATCAGGTCTACTCCGATGCGGCCTGCCCTGCCATCCAGATCACGGAAAATGCATTCGCCGTTGCCGAGCGAGCGGAGCACGGCCTTGTGCTCCTCCGACGGCTCCACCCCGAGCAGCGACATGACGTGGTCCACCTCCACCCGTTCGGTGGACCGGAACGCGAACACGGACGACAGACAGTTGGTCACCTGCTCGTTCAGCAGGTCTCCGGCGTTCTGCGAGACGAGCACGAGCGCGGTGTTGCGGGAACGGCCCATCCGGCTGACCTCGGGCACCAGCTTGGCGCCCTCGGGCGTGGAGGTGATCGCCCACGCCTCGTCCAGGAAGATCGCCTTGGGAGCGCGCCGGTCGAGGCCGTTCATCAGCCTGCGCGCGAACTGGGAGACCAGGTAGAGCAGCGCCACCGACAGGCGCTGCTCGTAGGAGTAGTCGTCCCTGACCGTGGCCACGTCGGGCAGCGTGAGGCCGCCCAGCGTGAACACGGTCGTCCAGCCCTCGGTGTCGATCTGGTCGCCGCCCGAGGGGTCGAAGCAGAGCCGGGCCAGGTGCATCTCCGACATCGAGCGCAGCACCGCGCCCAGGTTCTTCGAGGCGGGGTCCTCGGCCTGCTCCAGATAGTCGACGACCTTGCCCAGCGACGGCCCCGGCTGGTTCGACACCGCCGCCACCGCCTGGATCATCGCCGACTCGCGCTCCTCCGACATGCGCGGCAGCAGCAGCCGCAACGTCTCGGTGGCCATCGTCTTCTTCGCCGCGATGTCGTCGCCGAACGAGAACGGGTCGAGCAGCCCGGGCGCCGCCGAGCCCAGCGGGATGACGCGCGCCTTGCGCCCCCGCTTCTCCAGCAGCTGCACGAGCGACTCCGCGTCGCCCTTCGGGTCGATCACCGCGACCGTGACGCCGCGCAGCGCCATCTGGTAGATCATCAGCAGCGCGAGCGTGGTCTTGCCGCCGCCCGGCTCGCCGGTGATCGCGATGGCGGTCGGCCGGTTGCGGGTGGCCGCCACCAGCGGGTCGAAGTGCACGATGCTGCGCGCCCTGCCGACGGTCTCGCCGATGTACGGCCCCAGCCAGCCCTCGCTGCCCTCGCCGATCCGGTCGCCCAGGTCGACGGTGGCCGTGGCCATGCCGCCCGCGATCGTGCGCAGCGGCTGACGCTGGGCGTAGGCGTTGACGCGCACCTTCTCGCCCGGCAGCGACTCGCAGAACAACGAGAACTGGTCGCCGGTCGAGTTGACCACGTCGATGCCCATGTCGCGGTAGTGCTCGACCACCGCCTCGACGCGCTGCACGCAGATGTCCTCGGTGGGGGCCGAGACGATCAGGCGGTGCCAGCCGTACACGAAGGGCAGGCGTTCCTTGGTGATGCCGTGCTCCAGCATGCGGGCCGCGTCGATCTGCTCGGCCAGCGCCAGCGGCGCCTCCGCGCCCGCCTCGCGGATGTGGTTGTCCATGTCGCGGGCGTGCGCCAGCTTGCGGGCGACGTCCTTCGACGCCTTGACCGCCGGGATGAGCCGCAACCGCGAGGAGATCTCCACCGGGAACGGCAGCTGGTCGGCGAAGTGCATCCACGGCTCGCCGTCGGGGAACGGCATGAGGTCGGGGAACCGGGCGAACGACAGGTAGGCGACGTACGAGTCGCCCTGCGGCTGCACGATCCGCAGCAGCGACCTGCCGTTGTGGATCTCGCCCTCGACCAGCGACTCGATCTCGCCCCTGCCCCAGCGCCGGCGCGGGCTGGCCGACGGCGGCGGGTCGCCGATGCCGCCCGCGGCCGCGTGCTGGAACAACCACGCCACCTCGACGGAGGTGGCGTGGCGGGCGTAGAGGGCGCTCGATGCGAGTGCTCGGCCGAGGCGTTCGGCCTGTTCGGTCCACCGCCCGATCTCGCTGTCGGGCACGTGGTCGTCCTCCATGCCGAGGACCTTCTCGGTCTTCTGGTAGAAGCCGAGCAGCTGGGCGAGCACGCCGGCGCCGAGCTGCTTGCCGCGCGGCCCGAGGCGTACGCCGAGGTAGACCTCCTTGGTCCAGAAGTCCTTCGCCCAGACGTGCCGGTACATCTCCTCCAGGTAGTCGCGCCAGCCCGGCCCCTCGTCGGAGGTGGAGTTGAGCGCCATCGCCCACTCCGCCGCCGGGTACGTGCGGTGCGCGACCCTCAGGTGGACCTCGGCGTCGGGCATCCGGATCGCGGCCAGCGCGATCGTGATGTTGGTGGCCAGCGCCTCGCGCTCCTCCGGGGTGACGAACTCGTAGCTGACCGTCGGAAGCCGGAAGTACGCCCATGCGCAGGTGTCCGTGAGCAGGATGCGGTCGTCGAAGTAGCGGACCGCGAGGCGCTGGTGCGCTCGGGACGCCCTGCTCATGCCGCCCCCTCGGCGCATGAACGGGCCAGACCTGCTCGCTTGTTCACTTATCGCTCACCGATTCTCGTGCCCGGGGGGTCACTCGCCAACTCCTCTTCGCTCGGTCGTACGGTCTGTGCCGCAAAGCCCGCGACCACGACACCGGCGAGGGCGAGATAGGCCCGCCGCCCGGCCGCGCGCAACTGCCCGGGATCGACGACCTCGGCCCCTTCGGGCGCCAGACCGTCCTCCCAGGGGACCCTGACGATGGCCCGGCACCTGCCTCTGGCCACCGACTCCGCCTGCTCGACGTCGGCCATCGAACGCCTGCTCACGCCGTTGACCACCATCACCGCACGCCTGCGCAGCTCCGCGCAGCCGTGCCCGTCGAGCCACTCGTACGTCATCGCCACCGCCTCCGACGCCTCCTCGCTCGCCGGAACCACCAGCACGAGCTGGTCCGCGTACGGCAACAACCGGGCCGCCAGGGCGGCGGCCGGGTCGATGACGGCCAGCTTGTAGTGGCGGTCGAGCAGGCGCATGGATTCGCCGAGCCGGTGGTCGGAGAAGAAGGACCGGTCCGCAAGGCGCTGTTCGGCGCCCGCGTCGGTGTCCGCGCTGATCACCTCGAGCCCCGAGGCGGTCCGCGTGGTGTATCCCCGCATGGTGAGATAGCCGCTGACCCGGTCGAGCCCCGACAGCAGCGAGGTCAGGGTCTCGGGGGTCTCCGGCTGGATCTTGCTGGTCAGGGTGCCGCCGCCGGTGTTGGCGTCGACGGCGACGACCCTGTCGTCACGGTGCTTGGCGAGGGTGTGGCCGAGCATGAGCGCCGTCGTGGTCTGGCCGGCGCCGCCGGTGCAGCCCAGCACGACGATCCTGCGGCTGCCGGAGAACACGCCTCTGGCCCGGGCCTCGTCGATCTCCGACCCGTCGGTGCGCATCCCGCCGCCGCCGACGACGACCTGCGCGATCCGCCGCCACCCGCCGGGGTCACGCCCGACGACGGACTCGACCCGCCGCACACGCCCGTCCCCGGGCCGCGGCACGGGCACCGGAGCGACCACACCCCCGTCCCCGACCAC
>NZ_POUD01000418.1 GCF_003236395.1 Nonomuraea aridisoli
GGTCCACCCGCGGCACCGAGCCGAGCAGCCCCACGGTGTACGGCATCCGCATCCGGTAGTAGATGTCGTCCACGTCGCCCACCTCGACGGGCCGGCCGGCGTACATGACCATCACCCGGTCGGCGAAGCCGGCGATCACCCCGAGATCGTGCGTGATCATGATGATCGCGGCGCCGGTCTTGGCCTGCGCCCGCTTCAGCACCTCCAGCACCTGGGCCTGGATGGTGACGTCGAGCGCGGTGGTCGGCTCGTCGCAGATGATCACGTCGGGGTCGTTGGCGATGGCCATCGCGATGACCACCCGCTGCCGCATGCCGCCGGAGAACTCGTGCGGGAACGCCTGCGCCCGCTCCGACGGCCGCGGGATGCCCACGAGGTCGAGCAGCTCGACGGCCTTGACCAGGGCGTTCTCCTTGCTGACACGCTGGTGCACGCGGACGGCCTCGGCGATCTGGTCGCCCACCCGGTAGACCGGCGTCAGCGCCGACAGCGGGTCCTGGAACACCATCGAGATCGATCGGCCGCGGAAGGAGTTGAGCTCGCGTTCGGGGGCGCCGATCAGCTCCCTGCCGTGCAGGCGTACCGAGCCGGTGACACGCGCCCCAGGCGGCAGCAGGCCCATGATCGCGGCCGAGGTGACCGACTTGCCGGAGCCCGACTCGCCCACGATGCCGAGGACCTCGCCGCGGCGTACCGCATAGCTCACCCCTCGCACGGCGTGGACGTCGCCGAACGACACGGTCAGGTCGCTGACCTCCAGGACCGGCTCGCTCACCGGCTCGCTCACCGGCGCCCCCTCGATGAGGACGGGTCGAACGCGTCGCGCAGCGCGTCGCCGATGAGGTTGACCGCCAGCACGGTCACCACCAGCAGCCCCGCCACGAACCAGAACGTCCACGGCGCGTAGACGGCCGTCTTGGAGCCGTCGGCGATGAGCGTCCCGAACGACACGTCGGGCGGCTGGATGCCGAACCCGAAGTACGACAGCGAGGTCTCGGTGAGGATCGCGGTGCTGACGTTGAGCGTGGCGTCCACGATCAGCAGCGACGACAGGTTGGGGATCACGTGGCGGAAGATGATGCGCACCGGCGGCACGCCCATGTAACGGGCGGCCTGGACGAACTCCCGCTGCTTCACCGAGATCGCCATCCCGCGCACGATCTTGGAGGTGACCATCCACAGGAACAACGCCAGCATGACCACGAACAGCGGCCACTGCCCCGGGCCGAACACCGGCGACACGATCGCCAGCACCAGGAACGCCGGCAGCACGAGCAGCAGGTCGGTCAGCCAGCTCAGCGTCCGGTCGGTCCACCCCAGGAAGTAGCCGGCGAACGCCCCCACCACGGCCGCCAGCGCCGTCGAGATCAGCGCCGCCAGCAGCCCCACGACGAGCGATTTCTGCATGCCGCGCAGCGTCACCGCGAAGACGTCGGCGCCCGTCTGGAGCGTTCCGAACCAGTGGCGCGCCGACGGCGGCTGCATGAAGGCGGTGAAGTCCTTGTCGGTGTACGACCACGGGCTGACCAGCGGCCCCGCGAACGCCAGCAGGAACATCAGCGCGAGCACCGCGAAGCCGATCCGCCCCTGCGACGAGCGGAAGAACCGGGCCGCGACCACCCGCGCCCGCGACGGCACCCGCATGGCGGCGCCGTCGGAGAGCTCCTCGGCCAGCTGCTCCTCCGACAGCGTCATCCGGCCCGCACCCTCGGGTCGAGCGCCGCGTGCAGCAGGTCGGAGGCGAGCGAGGCGGCCAGCACGGCCACGGCCGCGAGGAGCGAGATGGCGGCGACGGTGTTGACGTCGTTGCTGAAGATCGAGTTGATCAGCTGCTCGCCCAGCCCGTGCCAGCCGAAGATCTTCTCCGTGAACGTGGCCCCCGTCAGCAGCGCGCCGAACGTGAACGCGAAGTACGTCACCACGGGGATCAGCGCCGTGCGCAGCGCGTGCCGGGTCAGCGCCTTGCGCCTGCTCAGCCCCTTGGCCCTGGCCGTACGGACGAAGTCGGCGTCGAGCACGTCGAGCATCATGTTGCGCTGGTAGCGGCTGAAGACGGCGATCAGCCCCACCGACAAGGTGATCGTCGGCAGGATCAGGTGTTGCAGCCGGTCGACGACGTGGCCCCAGAAGCCGGCGGTCAGGCCGTCGCTGTACTCGCCGCTGACCAGGAACACGTGGCGGCCGAACACGTTCTCGTTGGCCCACGTCGCGAGCAGGATGAGCACGTTGGCCAGCACCACCACCGGCACCGCCAGCACCAGGAAGGACAGCCCGGTCGTGAGCCGGTCGAACCAGCCGTACTGCCGCACCGCCGCGAGCGCGCCGACCAGCACCCCGAGCACGCTGCCGCAGATCAGCCCCACGATGACCAGCCGGAACGTGACGCCCATGCGGCGCTTGAGGTCCTCGTTGACGGGGGCGCCCGTCACCGTCCTGCCGAAGTCGCCGCGCAGCACGCCGCCCGCCCAGGTGGCGTAGCGCTGCAGCAGCGGCGTCTTGTCATTGAGGTTGAGCGCGGTGAGCTGCGCGTCGACCACGGCCGGCGGGGGCTTCGGCGTGCGGTCGGCGTAGTTGGAGCGGGGGTCGAGCGCCGCGGCGGCCAGCAGGTAGGCGAGGCTGGCGGCGACGGTCACGAGCACGGCGTAGTTGAGCAACCTGCGGACCAGGAACCCCGCCATCGCTCCCCTTCCGACGCACACCGCACGTAGCCATAGTGCTACACCAAGTGATGGACGCGCCGCAGGGAACCTTCAAATAAGGTCAACCAAGGTCAACGACCGGAGAGCTCGTCGACGGCGGTGCGCACGTCGTCGCTGGTGATGGTGGTCAGGTCGGCCGAGCTGGCGGTGCCGCCGCGCGCGGCGTGGGCGGCCAGGCGCACGTCGCGCCGCATGGCCGCGCGCTCGAAGAGCGACCTGGCGAAGCGGCCGTTGCCGAGGCCGTCGATCAGCCGCTGCTCGCACACGTACGCGAAGACCTCGTCGAGGCGGCTCAGGGCGTCGTCGTCGAACCGGTCGCCCGACTGCTCGGCCTGCAGCACCGCGATCTCGCGCAGCTCGGCCGGGCTGTAGCTGGGGAAGGCCACCCGCTGGTTGAACCGGCTGGCCAGGCCGGGGTTGGTGGAGAGGAAGGCGTCCATCTCGCGCTCGTAGCCGGCCAGCACGATGACGAGCCGGTCGCGGTCGTCCTCGGCCCGCTTGAGCAACGTCTGCACGGCCTCCGCGCCGAACGCGTCGCCGCCCTGGTAGCCCGGGTTGACCAGGCTGTAGGCCTCGTCGATGAAGAGCACGCCGCCGAGCGCCCGGTCGACCAGCTCGTTGGTCTTGATCGCGGTCGCGCCGAGGTGCTGGCCGACCAGGTCGGCCCGGTGCGCCTCCACCACGTCGGGCCGGGCCAGCAGGCCGAGAGCGGAGAAGACGCGGCCGAGCACGCGGGCGACCGTCGTCTTGCCGGTGCCGGGCGGGCCGGCGAAGACGAAGTGGCGCATCTGCTGCGGCGTGGGCAGCCCGCGCTCCTGCCGCATGCGGGCCACCTGCAGCTGCGCGGCTATCGCGTGCACCTGCCGCTTGACCGGTGCGAGGCCGGCCATCCGGTCGAGGTCGGCCAGCGCCTCCTCCAGCGTGGGCGTGGCGACGTAGCCGCGGAAGCGGGCGGTCAGCTCCTCGAACGCCTTGGTGACGTCGGCCGTCGTGGTGGTCACCAGGTCGTGGGTGCTCGGCGTGCCGCCGGCGCCCACCACGCGCACGTCGCGGGCCTGCGCGGCGGCCTCGACCAGGCTGCGGGCGAAGCGGGCGTTGCCCAGCTCGTCGACCAGGCCGCGCCGGTGGACGTCGTCGTAGAGGCCGAGCAGCACCTTGCGGGTGTCGGCGGCCATCGTGTCGCCCCTGCGCCGCTGGAGCAGCTCGGTGACCTCGACCAGCTCGGCGGGGGAGTAGCCGGGGAAGCGCACGCGCGTGGCGAACCGGCTGGCCAGGCCGGGGTTGCTGGTGAGGAAGGCGCCCATCTCCTGCTCGTAGCCGGCCAGGATGATGATCAGCCGGTCGCGGTCGTCCTCGGCCCGCTTGAGCAGCGTCTGCACGGCCTCGGCGCCGAAGCGGTCGGGCTGGCCGTCGGAGGAGTTGATCAGGCTGTAGGCCTCGTCGATGAAGAGCACGCCGCCGAGCGCCCGGTCGACCAGCTCGTTGGTCTTGATCGCGGTCGCGCCGAGGAACTCGCCGACCAGGTCGGCCCGCTGCCCCTCGACCACGTAAGGCGTCTCCAGCAGGCCGAACGCGTAGAAGATCTTGGCCAGGGCGCGGGCCACGGTGGTCTTGCCGGTGCCGGGCGGGCCGACGAACACGAAGTGGCGGGTGGGCCGTTCGGCGGTGTAGCCGGCCTCGGCGCGCAGCCGGGACGCCTCGATGGAGGCGGCGATCGAGCGCACCTGCTCCTTGACAGGGGCCAGGCCGATCATGCTCTCCAGCTCGGCGAGCGCCTCCTCGACGGAGATCTGCGGCGGCGCGCCCGCCTTGTCGGACGGCGCCTCGGGCCTGCCCTCGCGGGCGCGTACGCGCAGCTGCTGCTCCTCGGCGGCGGCCACCTGCGCGCGCGCCCGGCGGGCCTGCACGAAGCGGTGCAGCAGGACGGCGGCGCACGCGGCGCAGGCCACCCAGACCGAGGCGTCGGCGGACAGGGGCGAGACGGCGGCGCCGAGCACGGCCGCGGGCAGCAGCGCCAGCAGCGTGGTCACCCACGGCGTCACCCAGCGGATGAGGTGGGCGGCGGCGGCCACCGGCAGGGCCAGCCCCACCATCAGGTGCACCGCGCCGGAGCCCGGCGGGAAGAGCGCGGAGAAGACCGGCAGCGCCACCACGACCCAGCCCGCGACCACCAGCGCGGTGGCGGCGGCGCGGGGGAAGCGCATGGTCAGCGCGACGAAGGCGAGCAGCAGGAGCACCAGGGGGAAGGTCTGCAGGAGATCCCACCCCAGGGCCGCGCCCAGGCCCATCGCGCCCACCAGGGCGACCACGTAGAGCACCCGGCGCACGGCCGGGGGCGTCTGGAAATAACGCAGCCGAACCTTTTCGAACAGATCCCGCGCCGCGGCCCGCCCCGTGGCCTGGGCCCTGCCGGACTCACGCATCACGCCTCCCCGGTCCGCCCCCGGTTATACCGCACCGGACCGACGATTGGGCGGACCTGACACGCTAGATCGTTGATGTGAAATTCGGGTTAGTGATCGTAAGCGATCAGGGATCGTTTCACGGGTGCGCCGATGTTCCAGTTGTGCCAGATGACGGCGTTGAGGGCGAGGATGCGCTGGCTGATGCGCGCCCACAGGCCGTCTGGGTGGCGGGCGTTGTGGCGTTCGAGGCCGAGCTGGTTCTTCAGCGTCCAGATGATCGCTTCG
>NZ_POUD01000419.1 GCF_003236395.1 Nonomuraea aridisoli
CCCGCAGGCACCGCTCGCCACCCCCGCCCGTGCACACCCCATGGGACACGGCCCGGCAATCGAGTGTCACGTGCACCCCCGAAGTCCGCTATCCTTCTATCTGTCGCCGCGAGAGCGGATGGCACGGCAGGTTGCCCGAGTGGCCAAAGGGAGCGGTCTGTAAAACCGTCGGCTCAGCCTACGCAAGTTCGAACCTTGCACCTGCCACCAGCAGTAAGCGCAGCTCAGAGGCCCTACGGGGCCTCTTCTGCATTTCAGGGGTATGCAGCCAGATGCCGCTCTGAGCGGCCGTTTGTCGCTGGTCGCGCAATATTTGCGCAATGATCTTGGGGCTGTTTCCGCAGGTCGAGCAGCCGTTCCGAAGGTCATGTGTGCCAGAAACGTCAACGGGTCCCGGAGATCATCCGGGACCCATCGCGCGCCGATGTTCACGCTGATTGCAGTCGTTCCTCGATCCACTCGCGACCAGCGTCCCAACTTGTGAACTCCTGCAGGTGCTCCCCGCTCTGTGCGTCGAACACGTGATATCGACGCCTACCTTGCTTGCCGGTGCGGATTAGGTCGTAAGAGTCGTCAACTGACCGGTACCAGATGCACTCCCCGCCATCTGCACGTCGTGCGGTAGATGATGCATACGTGAACGCGTACCCACGAACCGTTTGATCCGACATAGGCCGGATCGTAACTCCGCTCCCTTCCCAGCGGGAGATATCCGGCGACTCAGGCCACGAGCGCGTCATCGATCCTCCGATTCGCGATCTCTTGCTGGCCATCGATGCACTTGGCGTAGACGCGGAGGAGAACGTCAACGCTGTGCCCCGCCCGCTCGGCGACTTCAGGAGCCGGTACGCCCGCGTTCAGCCAGAGCGAGACGGCCGCGTGGCGAAGGTCGTACGGTCGGCGGGCGAGAGGAGACGCGACCTGGGCGGGAGTCAGGGCGAGCTTCCGCGCCTCCTGCCATACCTCGGTGTAGGCCGTTGAGGCGACCACCCCGCCACGCTCGCTCTGGAAGAGCCGGCCATCCGGCCCGAGCCCGAACTCGGCGATGTGATCCCGGATTATCTTGACCAAGGCCGGTGGGATGGGCACGGGCCGGACATCTTCCCGGCCGCGATGCTTGAGCCCGCGTTCCTCGTGGGCATCACCGGTGTCCGTCCACTGCGTGTTGACCTCCGGCCGGGAGACGTCGATGAGGAGACGTCCCCAGCCTGTTGTGGGAAGATCGCAGTCCTCCCTGCGCAGGGCGATGACCTCGGCGGGCCGGAGGGCGGCGTAGTACATGCACGCGAACAGAGCCATGAGGCGCCTGCCACGTCCCCGCCTGCCGACGTAGGTCACCGCGGTCAGGAGCTCTTGAGCCTGCCGAGGGTTGACCACGATCCGAGGGTCTACCGTCTCCGTTGTCTTTGGCGGCTTCCACTTGATCCGGTGCAGCGGATTTGCCGAAAGCTCCTCCAGCTCCACGGCGTACTCCAACACCGCGTGTAGCACGGCCCGCTTGCGCCGAACGGTGTTCGCGCCAGCCGCCTTGCCGTCAAGCCGAAGGGCTATTGCGTCGAGTGCCAGCCGCACGGTCTTCGCCTCGCCGAGGTCGGCCAGGTCGAGCGATGCGCCTTCGAGCCACCGAATCGCCCGCTGCATGTCGGCAGGAGGGACGGGACGTTTCCCTTCGGGGAGAAGCGCGTACTTGCGCAGGGCCGTGCGCAGCACCTCGGCGTCGGGTCGGCCGGGCTTGTCCTTCACGAGTGCCGGGAGCGCTGTCGCGAGCGCGTCAGACATGCTGTCTCGGCTCTTGGCCGCCATGTGCGGCCATTTCATCTCGACATAGGCCCTGACGAAGTCGAGGACCGTCCGAGCGCTCTTGGCCTGAATCATGGAGAGCGGAAGACCTGTCTCCATGTCGAACGGCTCCCCGCGCTTGGCCGCCTGCCGTAGATCGGACAGGAGGTTCTCGGCGTGCGCCTTGGTTCGGAGAGTTTTCGACTTTTGACGGCCCCCGACCTTCCACCGGACGACATAGGACGGCGTCTTACTCGACTCGTTCCGCATGATCGCCCAGAACTTCACGTCATAGGAGGTCTTCACGCGGCCTCCCGCAGGCTCTCAAGCCACGCGATGAACTCGCTCCGGTAGATACGGAGCTCGCCGTTGGGCAGCTTGAAGCCCTCTGGCGCCTTGCCGATCTCGCGCCAGCGGTAGAAGGTGCGACGGGAGACTCCGCCGAGTTCGTCGAGGACTTGGACCACGGTCAGCAGTTCGTCTCGCTTGGTCATGCGGCCCTCCTCATGTCCTCGGTTGCCGAATGATCTTGTCCGGTTGCTCTGGCTTCCAGCTCTCTGAGGTGGGCTCGCCAGCGTTGGCGTTCGTGGACCGATCGGAGGAGCCGGACGGCGAGCGGTGGCACGTTGGCGTCTCCGGCCGGGACCGGCCGCCAGATGTAGCGGTGTGGGTCGGTGGGTTCGTCGGCCTGGCCGAGGGCTTCCAGGACCCACGTGCGGCGATCCTGCTTGTGTTCAGCGAGGGTCTTGTTGGACCACTTGCGGGAGACCAGGACGCGGCGTCCGGCGTAGCCGAGGTGCTCGGGCTTGTGCGCCTTGCCCCGACACCGGCCGGGAGCCATCCCAGGCTTGGCGCCTTTGGGCTGCACGCCGTAGCGCAGCCAGTTCGGGCACGTGGGCGAGCAAGGCTCGTAGCGCAGGGCATCGAGCATGCGGGCGGCGTGTTCACGCTGCGCCTGGCCGCCGTCGAGCGTCTCGCCGATGGACTTGGTCAGGTACTTGGACAGATAGCGGATGCACTGATCGGCGTCCGGGGTTCCGGCGAGCACGCCTTGGACGTCCACCTGATCACCGAAGCGGATCACGTGGAGGGGCTGGGCGTCCTCGTCGGCGTCGAGCGCGTCGAGGGCTTCGTCCCAGGTGGGCAGAACCTCGCCCGTTTCGGGGTCGAGGTAGCCGGCCTCCTCGTCCCAGACGGGCAGGTGGTCACCGTCGAAGCGCACTTCGTCTGCTTGTGGCCACCACACATGGTGGTAGGTGGCGGCGGCGATCTGCTTGATCTCCGCGCGCGGCAGGGTGCCGCGGATGGCCATGTGCAGGTGCGGGGAGAGTCGCTTCTGCGGTTCGACGGCGGCGAAGTACTGCACGTCATAGCCCGCGACCCGGCGTAGGTTCTGCACGAACCTGTCCACGAGTTTGGAGAAGTGCAGCGCGTCCCGCGCGGCGCGCCGATAGTCGTAGGTGTCGGGATCGATCGGGACGCCGTCACGGACCTTGCCGTAGCCGGGCAGGGTGAGTGTGACGAACAGCGACGGCCGGTAGGTCTTGCCATCCGGCGCTTGGAAGGTGCGTCCAAGGGTGGTGTGGGTCATCTTGCGCTTGGGCAGGTCGGGTGCGTCCTGCCGACGCCGGGTCGATCGGGTCCGCTTGGGAGCCGTCCTGCCGAGCACGCTGCCTCGCATCCCGGCAGCGTTGATCTCCTCGTCCAAGCCCGCGAGGACGGCGTCCAGGTCGGTCGTGTCGTCGCCGGCCTGTTCGGCCGCATCGCGCTTGGCCTGCATGTCGGCGCGGAACTCGACCAGCCAGCGCTGTTCCTCGTTCGGCTCGTCCGGCGTGACGGCCGGTTCCTGTTCCAGGTGCCAGCCCTCGCGGCATTGGGCCATGCGGAGTTGCCGGTTGCGCTTGGCGCATGGCGGGCACTTGCTGTCGAGGACGGCCCCGCACGGTACGTCGATGATCTCCGACTTGCCCGTGACGATGTCGAGCCGCCGCAGCGGGACGGGCCGGATGCAGACGCCGTGGAGCTTGGCGACCTCTTCCAGTACGTCCCGGGCCATCGGCATGGCCTGGCGGACGGCCCGGGGAAGAGCACGGTCGTGCGGATGGGTCATACGGTCCTCCCTTCGTCAGTGGTCTCGGACAGCCGCGCGCAGAGGCGGTAGTGCTCCAGATGCGGGTGGGCGTGGACGCGGGAGTGATACAGCTCGAAGACCCGCATGCGGGGCAAGTCATGAGCGGTCAGCAGGACCATCAGCGGACGCCCCGCAACGAGACTGATCTCGTCGGCGGTGCCGTGGAAGCAGATCTTCACGCGGCCTCCCCATAGGAGGCGAAGGCGTCGACCATGGCGCGGATGTCGTGATCGGAGACGTAGGTGGCGGCGCACCCGGGCGGGTTCGGGGCTGGCTTCCAGTCGGACGTAGCCGACGCCCGCGCCGATCTCCGGAACCGGTGAGATGTGGTCAGCGAGGGCGCCCCGGTCGCGTGCGCCGTCGCCGAGGACCATGTCCACCTGTTCCGACTCATCCAGCCGCAGGGCGATCTTGTCGGGGAACAGGTTGCGGATGTTCATGACCTCTTTGCGCGGGTCCTGGAGCGCGGCCAGGACGCCGACACCGACCGCGCGGCCTTGCGTGGTGAGCGTGGCCAGCGCCGATGAGATCCGCTGTCTAAGGCCGCGATCGGACTGGTAGGCGGTCAGGAACGCCACCTCATCCACCACGACCAGGACGAACGGGTCCTCAACCGTGGGTGTGTGGGAGCGCTGAAGACCGGCGAAGCGAGCGGCCCGCTTCTGCATGACGCAGACGGCCTCGTCCAGCAGGTCGGCGCACTCTTCCGGCGTAGCGGCGTACCGAGCCCCGAAGAGCGCGCGCCCGTAGGACAGCTCCATCAGTTTGGGATCCAGCGCCGGAGGTGAACATGTCCCGAATGCCCAATGTTGGCCTGGCTGAAGCGATGCGGCGTGCCGATTGTTCTAATTCGGGGCTTGCTTCACGTGTGCGGCAAATTGCCCAAGAAGAAGGCGTAACGCTGAGTTGTACGCATGTGGATGTCAAACGCTGGCTCGACGGCGTGAAACCGCGACCCGCTACGGCCAGGTTCATCGCGGAGGCGCTCAGCCGTAAGGCCGGCACGACCTTCACGCTGGACGACATCGGCCTGGCCAGCGTCGTGACCCCGGAAACGCTGGAGCGCAGTCTTGCTCACGGTGGCGGGATCTCCGACGTGGGAAGCCGACTGCTGGGCCTCACGCGTCGTGACCTCGCCGACGATCCTGTGGCACTCCAGTCCGTGGTCGTTCCGGACGCTTGGGGAGAATCCCTTATCGCGTGGCTCCTGTCGCGCCCTGAGCCGCTACACGCCCGAGAAAGCGCCAAGCCGTTTATTGGAAAGTGGGACGTGGAAGCCATTCGCGCCACGACCCAGCTATTCGCCAATATGGGATTCCAGTTCGGTGGGGGTCGCGTCCCAGATGCGGTGTAAATAGATCACGAGCGTAGGTTCCGTGTTGAACCGCCAAGTTCGCACGAAAGAGGTCCCACGCTCGTGACCCGTCGAGTATCGCCTACCCAGGCCATCCGTGCCG
>NZ_POUD01000041.1 GCF_003236395.1 Nonomuraea aridisoli
CGCCGTCTGATCAACCTCGGACTCGCCCACACCAACGGCATCTGGACTGTCATCCCGATCACTGCATAGCAAAAGGGTGAGCCGACTCATGCCGACTCACCCAGCAAGATCTTCAGGACACTCCTAGCAGCGCGTCGCGCACCGCGAGCGGATCGAGGGGCCGACGGCGATGGCGTTGCAGGCTCACCAGCAGGGCGGCCACGCCGGTGACCAGTGCCACGGTCACGCAGATGCCCTTCTGGGCTTCGATGCCGCCGCCGGGGATGGCGCCGGACGGCCTCGCCGAGGGTGGTGAGGCCGTCACCGAGCACCTCGCCCCGCCCTGCCACCACCACTGGTCGCGGGGGCCATCCTCACCCCCGCGGCCGCGCACACCGGGGGCGAACAGAAACCGTCGGCCCCCACCGCTACCGTGTCCGCATGCCCGCACGCTCCAATGACTTCCAGGCGGTCGTCTACTTCATCCGGTCACATGTCGATGCCGATGCCGTGGTCACCGAGTCGGCGATGCTGCCTGACCGTACAGGGGCGGGCTTGCGTGAAGTCGATGTCCTCATCACCAGCCATGCTCGTGATGGGAGGCAGGTGCGGATCGGGGTCGAGTGCCGTGACCATATCCAGAGGCCGGACATCACCTGGGTCGAGCAGGTGGTCACCAAGCAGGCGGACTTGGAGCTGGATCAGATGGTAATGGTCTCGGTCCAGCGGTTTCACCGCGGGCGCGGTCGCCGTAGCCTGTTACCCCGGCATGGAGCTGGTGACGCCGGAAAGGCCGATCCCTGCGGACGGGCCTCTCGGTCGGCTGGGGCACCGCACCTGAAATTTCGCGACCTGATCCGCTTCCCTGGAGGCGCGGGGTCGTCAGTCCGCTTCCGGGTGGACGGTGCGGCCGGGGAGCTCCAGGCCGGTGCAGCCGCGGCGCTCGGCCTGGTCCGCCGCGAACTCGTTGAGGAGGTGCCGCACCTCGCTCATCGGCAGCACCGATCGGGAGTCCCCGTAGCTGTTGGCGAGGAAGTTGGCGGACTCCCCGGCACATAGGGCCTTGGCGCGACCGAAGCGCTCGCTGAGCAGCGCGTCGCGGGAGCTGTGCCCCTTCGGGATCCGCACCTCCCGCGTAAGCAGCCTCTCGAAGGGCTCGTCCGTCCAATCGCCGTACCACCCCGTGATGTCCACGGCGGACTCGCCCGTCCCGGAGTCGATCAGCGAGCAGCTGGTGATCGGGGCCCGCTCGTCCGTGGGCGCGACCACCTGCCACTCCTTGCCGGACGGGCTTGTGGGCAGCGTGTCCTGGGCCAGCCAGCCGCACATTGTGCCCTCCGCCTGGCTCAGGGACAGCTTCTGGGCGGGTTCGACGCGATCCGGCAGCGGCAGCGGATCGGCCCCGCAGCCGATCTCGGCGTTGGCGCCGTTGGCGATACGCACGGCCGCGCGCAGAGACCGAGGCGAGGGGTCGTCCTCGACCGCGAGGGTGTACACGTTGGTGACGAGGCGCCGCTTGCGTCCCTCTGAGTCGTGGCCGAGCTTCGGGCACTCCTGAATGATCACAGGGCCGAACCTGCCGTAGAAACCGGGGATGGACCTGGGATATGCGTAGTGGGGGTCTCTCAGGTTTCTGAACTCCATGGCCAGCGGCCCTCCCGGCTCGCCCGTGTCGATCTGTGCCTCGACCTTGAGGACGAAGTGCCGGCCATCGTTCTCGTTCACCCCACATCTGAGCAGACCGTGCCCGGAGCCAAAGGTGTCCTCGGCGGCCTCCAGCCATTCGTCCGGCAGTAATTCGGCAAGGTCGTCGCCCGACAGGTTGCCCCCGCACAGCGTCGCGGCGTACCACCAGGGCTGCCACACCGGCTTGGCTGACCACCCGACGCCTGCGACGACGGCGAGCACCACCGCCACGATCCCGAGCACCCGCCTGCTGGGCAGCCACCACCGCCTCCGTATCCCCGTTGCCATGGTCTGCAGCTCTTCCTTCCCCAGAACTCTCCTTCGACGGGCGCAGCCTACGTGGCGCGGGAACGCGGAAGGCCGCGATCTCACGGACGCCTCTTGCAGCTCGTCAGCATGTTAATCAAAAGATCAAGCCGCCTAAACGCGGAAGGCACCAGCCCTACGCGGCGCCCTTCTCCCTACCGCTCAGGCACCTCTCAGGCCGATTTGTTCTGTTCGGATGCAGCTTTCTCAGGCGGGGCGCCCTCGTCGCGCACCAAACGTCCGATGCCGTGCATGAGA
This sequence comes from Nonomuraea aridisoli, assembly GCF_003236395.1. Lineage (GTDB taxonomy): Bacteria > Actinomycetota > Actinomycetes > Streptosporangiales > Streptosporangiaceae > Nonomuraea > Nonomuraea aridisoli. Next base: position 2,230 of record NZ_POUD01000041.1, read on the forward strand.
CCTACATGATCACCGGGAAGGTACACCCTTCCCTGGAGATCCACAGGTTCTAAGCATTGCTCGCTGCGCGTTCCTGCGCGGCCTGGTCGCTCGCGGTTTGTCATGTAGGGTCCTGCGCCGGAGAGTCGCCGGCGACATCGGGCGAGGGATTCCGCAATCTCCTCGGCAATCCTCTTCACACGAACGACCGCGGGCCGTCATCCATGATCGCGGAGATCATCAGTGCGGATCCCCGGGCCTGGGGCCCGGCCCGGCCGCCCGGGGCGTGCCGTCCAGGTAGGCGAGCACTGCCCGCACGCGGCGGTGGCCGGAGTCGTCCGGCGCCAGGCCGAGCTTGGCGAAGATGTTGCCGATGTGCTTGTGAACGGCATTGTCGGAGATGCGCATCCGCTCGGCGATGGTGGCGTTGTCGTGGCCCTGCGCCATGAGCGCGAGCGATTCCCGCTCCCGGGCGGTGAGGGTGTCCAGGGGGTCGCCGGCGCGGCGCGCGAAGAGTTGGGCGATCACTTCGGGGTCCATGGCGGTGCCGCCGGCCGCGACGCGGCGCAGGGCGTCGAAGAACTCGGCCACCCGGCCGATGCGGTCCTTGAGGAGGTAGCCGATGCCGCCGCGGCCGTCGGAGAGGAGCTCGCCGGCGTAGTCGCGTTCGACGTACTGCGAAAGCACCAGGATCGGCAACGCGCCGTGCTCGCGGCGGGCCCGCAGCGCGGCGTGGATTCCCTCGTCGCGGAACGACGGCGGCAGCCGCACGTCGACGATGGCGACGTCGGGGCGGTGCTCGGCGACGGCGTCGAGGAACGCCTCGCCGTCGCGGGCGACCGCCACGACTTCACAGCCCTTCGCCGCCAGCAGCAGCTCCAGGCCGCTGGACAGCAGGACGTTGTCCTCGGCGATCACGACCCGCACGGAACCTCCTGAACGATCACTTTGCGCACGGCATCCCGACGGCGAGCGTGGTGGGGCCGCCCGGCGGGCTGTCGAGGCGGACGGCGCCGTCCAGGGCGGCGACCCGTCGGCGCATCCCGGCGATCCCGGTACCGCGCGCCTCGTCGGCGCCGCCCCTTCCGTCGTCGGTGACCTCGATGGACAGCACGCCATCGGCGCGCTCGACCCGCAGGGCCACCCGCGTGGCGGCGGCGTGCTTGGACACGTTCGTCAGCGCCTCGGCGATCACGTAGTAGGCCACCGCCTCCACGGCCGCCGGGAGCGTACCCAGATCCGCGAGCTCGATGTGAACCGGCACACTCGACCGGGCGGCCAGCGCCGCCAGCGCACCGTCGAGCCCACGGTCGGCGAGGATCGGCGGGTAGATCGTCTGGAGCACCGTGCGAAGCTCGACCATCGCCTCCTCCGCCGTCTCATGCGCCTGCCGGAGCAGCGTCGCCACCGCGTCCGGATCGTCGGCGAGCGACTCCCGGGCCAGGCCCACCTGCATGGCGATGGCCACCAGGCGCGCCTGCGTCCCGTCGTGCAGATCGCGTTCTATCCGGCGAAGCTGCGCGCCATGGGCGTCGACCACCCCCACCCGGCTCCTGGTCAGCATGTCGACCCGCTCGGTGAGCCGCTCGCGAGCCGACGGCGCGAGCACCGCCAGGCACAGCCGCGCGTGGAGTCGCGCCAGCGCCGGGAGCACCCACCAGGCCGCCGCACCGAGGACGGCGATCTGAACTGACCCCCCGACCAGCGCGGTCGCCCAATCCCCCACGTGGACATCGAAGAACGAGAACAGGGTGGGACGCGCGTCGACGGGAAACGCCCACCACAACGTCAACGCCACCGCGGCGACCAGGATGTTGCCCAGGCACATCAGGGCGGCCAGCCCCAGCGGGAACCCGACCGCGACATGCGCGAGCGCCCAGGCGAGACACCGCCGCCCGCCCAGCCGCCCGCCGGCCGGCACACCGAGCAGCCCGCCGGCCCGCCGACGGTGCCAGTCCGCCCAGCCCCGCCCCGCCGGCGGCGCGAGCAGCACCGGCAACGCCAGCGCCGTGACCACGGCGCTGGCCAACGTGCCCAGCAGGTAGATCGAGCCGGAGAATGCGCGGTCACGCATGCGCACCTCCTCGCGATGCCGGTATGCGGATCATTATCCGCCACCCGTCCCCGCCGAGCACTACAGCGGGCTGTACCAACGCACCTGCGGCCGGCTGTATCGTGCCGGACGTCCGGCCCGCATAGCGTCCTCGACCATGAGACCGGCATTTGCCCGGACCTGCCAACGCCTGGTCCCGGCCCTCACCGTGATCGCCCTGTCCACCGCCGTCGCGCCGCCGGCCAGAGCCGACGGCGGCCCGCCCCCACCGCTCGACTGGAAGCCCTGCGCCCAGGGCCCCGACGACGCCCTCGGCAGAGAGCTCGACCAGGCAGGCGCACGGTGCGCGAAGCTCACCGTCCCGCTCGACCACTCCAGGCCCGGCGGCCGCACCATAAAACTCGCGCTGTCCCGCCTCCCCGCCACCGACCGCGCCCATCGCATCGGCACGATGGTCCTCAACAGCGGCGGCCCCGGCGAGAGCACGCTGGGCATGCCCCTGCAGACGCGGGCGGCCATGAAGGACGTCGCCGCCCGTTACGACCTCGTCGGCCTGGACCCGCGCTTCGTCGGCCGCAGCACGCCGCTCGATTGCGGCTGGCCCATCGGCCTGTGGCTCCGCTCGGCCGGTCCGACCCGCGCCCGGTTCGATCACCAGGTGGCGGTGCAGCGCGACCTGGCCGAGCGCTGCGCCCGCCGCCACGCCGACGTGCTCCCGTACGTCAACACGCGCGACACGGCCCGCGACATCGACCTCGTGCGCCGCGCTCTTGGGGAGCGCCGGATCTCTTTCCTCGGCTACTCCTACGGCAGTTACCTGGGCGCGGTCTACACCCAGATGTTTCCCGGCCGCACCGACCGCGTGGTCCTGGACAGCGCGGGCGACCCGAACAAGTGGGGCCCCAGGGCGACACGGGGCAGCGAAGACGAGGCGGAACGCGCGCTGCGCGGCTGGGCGGCCTGGGCCGCCAAGCGTCACGGCACCTACGGCCTCGGCGCCACCCGCGCCCGCGTGCTGGCCACCGTGAACGCAATCGTCGCCGCCGCGCAGGACCGCCCGCTGCGCGTCGGACGGTACGAGGTGGACGGCCAGGCGGTCCCCTACATCCTCTCCGCCGGCTCCGGCGACGACCGCCCCGCGGCCCGCGCGGAGTTCACCTCCACCGTCCGGACACTGAACGAGGCCGCGCAAGGCCGCCCGGCCGACCCCGGCCCGGGACTCAACGGACTCCTCACGTTCGTCCTGACCAGCGCCGGCTCCCCGCTTGCCGGCCCGGCCGCCGCGATCACCTGCGGCGACCGTGCCGCGCCACGCGACCCCGACACCTACTGGAACGACGTCCAGCGCAGCCGTGCCCGCCACCCCCTCTTCGGCCCCCTCAAGCACAACATCTGGCCCTGCGCCTTCTGGCCGAACCCCCCGCGTGAACGCCCCACGCGCGTCGGCAACCCCACACCCGCGCTGATCGTGTCCGCCACCGGCGACACCGCCACCACCAACGAGGGCAGCAAGGCCATGCACCGGGCGCTGACCGGCTCCCGCCTGCTCACCCTGCGCGGCGCCACCGCCCACGGGGTCTACGGCGAGTACGGCAACGCCTGCGTGGACGCCGAGGTCAACGCCTACCTGGCCACCGGCACCCTCCCTACCGCCGACCCGATCTGCCATCCCTGACCCGCCGCCCCGAGGCCGCGATCCCTCATCGCGGCCTCGCGCATCGAGCAGGCACCCCTGTCTCACAGGCGTTCACCTGGACGCGGCCGGCGCGGGGGAGTGCGGCGTCCAGGCCGCGTTCGAGCGCGACGGGGTGACCGTGACCGTGGCGGGGGGCCGTCTCTCCGTCGAGCGTGGTGACGGGCTGACCGTCGCGGGGGCCGGACGCTACGCGGTCCGCTGGGTGAGAGCAGGAATTGCTGGTTGGCGGCGCCCGGCTCGGCGGTAGCAGATGAGGGCTGCGGCGATGGCGACGAATGACGCGAAGTGGTCGGCTCGGCGTTCATAGCGGCGGTGTAAATGGCGGCAGCCGGCAAGCCAGGACACGGTCCGTTCAACCACCCAGCGATGGCGTCCCAGCCGGCGGCTGGACTCGATGCCTGGCCGAGCGATGCGCGGGATGATGCCGCGGCTGCGCAGGAAGGCTCGCAGGTGCGGGTAGTCGTAGCCCTTGTCGCCATGCAGCTTCGCCGGCCGGCGGCGTCGGGGTCCGCGGCGGGAGCGGATGGGCGGGATGCTGCGTACCAGAGGCTCCAGCGCCAGGCTGTCGTGGGTGTTGGCGGCGCTGATCGCGACAGCGAGGGGCAGACCGGTCCGTTCGGTGATGAGGTGGATCTTCGACCCGTTCTTGCCGCGGTCGACAGGATTCGGACCTGTCAGGTCCCCCCTTTGGCCGCGCACGCTGACGGAGTCGATCGCGCACCGCGACCAGTCCAGCTCGACCCGGGCGCCGAGCTCGTCCAGCAGGCCCCGGTACAGCTTGGCCAATCGCGCCGGAGCGGTACGGCATGCGGAGCTCGCCCTGCGCGTCCACCGCGACACCGGTCACCGCCTGGGCGAGGCCCGCACCCTGCGCGCGCTCGGCGAGGCCGGGCACGGGACGGGATTCCGGGGGCGGGCCGCCGAACTGTTCGACGAGATCGGCATCACCCAGGCGACCCACCCGGACGGCTGACTCCGATGCTCCGGTGGCCGTCCTGGGCTCCGCGGACCTGTAGCGGGATTATGCTGATCAGCTCTCGGAGTACCACTCGAACCACCACCCGCTCGCGTCGTTCCAGTAGCACGCGCTGACCCAATAGTCGATGTCCCATTCGCGCTTCGCGAGGTTGCACTCCGACAAGGTCGCGAACGGCCCTGTCCGGCCGTACGACGTGCTCGTCGATTGACCGGCTTGACTTGCTGATCCTCCTGCTCCGGAGAGCGGGACGTTCGCGGCCGCCATCGCCGGCGCCGCTGATACGCTCATGGCGGCAGCGATGAAGGCCCCAACCGCTAGCCTTTTGACGAGCCTCATCTGTGAGCCTCTCTTCCTTGGTAAGGACGGATTTTCCGTCGTGGCAGGTCGTGCGTATGTCGATGACAACAAAGCCGTATTTCACGTATCTGTCGCTACGCTGTCGTCAGCGCGGACCAGTGTCAGCAGGCCGAACAAAGCCCCGCACGAGCAGCGAAATTTCCAGCTCACAGCGCGAAACCATGTTTTCGAGCGGGACAGGGTGCTTATTCCGGGGATTTCCGCAGTACCGGAACTTGCCCTCCTGGCCTATGGCAGTTGAGGTGCCGGTGCGGTCTCGGCGAGATAGCCGGAGGCTTGGAGGGTGAACAGGCGGCTGTAAGCGCCGCTGACCGCCATGAGGTCCGCGTGCCGCCCGGATTCAATGATCGAGCCGTCCGCGAGGACGACGATGAGGTCGGCTTCCCGTACGGCGCCGAGCCGGTGGGAGATCAGCAGGCTCGTCCGGCCGGAACGGATCTCCCGCAGCCGGGTGTGCATGTCGTGTTCGGCTTCGGCGTCGAGCCCGGCGCTGGGTTCGTCCAGGATCATCAGGTCGCGCTCGGCCCGCAGGAACGCCCGCGCGATGGCGATCCGCTGCCACTGCCCGCCAGACAGCACCACGCCGGTGCTGTCGTCGTCGCGGTCGGCCAGCGTGAAGAACATCCTGGTCAGCAGAGTGTCGTAGCCATGAGGCAGATCCTGCAGCGTCTCGTGCACGCCGGCTCGGTGAGCCGCGGCCTTGATCCGGGGCAGGTCACAGGATGCGGACAGGTCCCCGACTGCGATGTTGTCGGCGGCGGTGAAGTCATAGTTCATGAAGTCCTGGAACACCGCGCCGATCCGTGCGCGAAGCTCCTCCACGGTCACGTCGCGCAGATCGACCCCGTCCCACAGGATCGAGCCGCGTACGGGGTCGTAGAACCGGCACAGCAGCTTGAGCAGGGTGCTCTTGCCGGATCCGTTGAGCCCCACCAGGGCGACGGATTGACCGTGCGGGATGAACAGGTTCACGCCCCGCAGGATCCACGGGTGGTCGTCGCTGTAGCGGAACCACACGTCGCGCAGTTCGATACCGCGGCGCAAGGCCGGCAGGCGTCGCGGCGTGGCCGCCTGGGGCAGGTCCGGTTCGGCGCGGAGGACCGCCATGTAGTGCCCGAACGTCAGAAGCTGGAGATGGACGCCGGCGGTGGCGGATACCGCACCCCCCAGCGCCGTGTGCACGCCACCCAGGGTGCCGATGAGCATGGCCACGTCTCCGATCGTGCCCTGTCCGCCGGCCACCATGGCGATCATCCAGATCAGGCCGAACCCAGAAACGATGGCCGACATCAGCACCAGGGCGCTATGCATGACGAACTCGCGCCGGTCCATGGCCCGCTGGGCTGAGTTAGCGGCCTGCAACTCGGCGCGTATCCGCCCCCGCAGGAACGCGCCGAGGCCGAGCAGCCGTACTTCCTTGGCCGCGCTCCCGCCGCCCAGCAGGTCCTGGTAGAAAAACTCCCGCCGCTGGGTGGGGCTGATGGCCTGCATCATCCGCGCCCGCCGCCGTGACAGGCGCAGCTCCACGAGCAACATCGGCAGGCCCGAGGCGAGGACGACGACGGTGATGAGGGGGCTGACCACGGTCAGTGAGCCGAGCAATCCCAGCCCTGTCAGGACGTTGCGTCCTACGCCCAGGGCGGACTCCAGGATGCTGCCCGGTGCGGCGGCGCTCTGCTGGGCAAGCCGTAAGCGATCCAGGAAGTGCGGATCCTCGAACCCTGCCAGCCCGGTCTGGCGTTCCAGGGCGGCGAACAGCTCGTCCTTGGCCGTCAGAGCCATCCTGCGGTTCGACTCTGCCACGAAATAGCGGCTGGCTTGGGGGCCGGCCGCGCTCAGCAGGCCGGCCCCGGCCAGGCCAACCGCCAGCAGCCACACGGTGTCCCAGGAGCCGGGCGCCGCCAGCTCGTCCACGGTCATCTTGGTCAACCACACCGTCACGATCGGTGCGGCGATGGAGACGGCCGTCAGCCCGAGATGGCCCAGCAGGTGGGCGGCGGCCGAGCGGCGTGCCAGTGAGACCGCCTGCGCCAGGCCTGACACCATCGAGGCCCGGCCGACGCGCTCCGTGTCCGTGCTCATGCACTGATCGGCGTCGGGAGCCGAGAGCAGTCGTCGCCGATGGCGAACAGCGTGGCGCCCCCGACGATGCCGGACATCACCAGCAGGTCCAGCAGGCACAACGTGCTGACCAGGACCATGGCCATCGAGATGAACATCATGTGCCGAATATCCCTTTCGTATTGCCTGCTGCGGGCCGGTCAACCGCCGGCGGGGCGTGGCCCCGCCGGCGTACTCAGTCGATCTGGGAGACGGGTGACCGGCCTGTCGCGATCCCGGTCATTCCGACTTGTGGGTCTGGGTGACGTACGGCGTCTCACCACCGTCACCGGCGGCCTGCGCCACGGATGCCGCCCCTACCACGGTCACCGCCGCGATCAGCACTGCTCCGATCAGCGCGGCAACACTGGAGATCTTGCGCATCACAGCTCTCCTTCTTTCTCGGTTGCGAATCTGGCCAGCATCGCTGATGGTCCTGTCGGCTTCCTGTCGCGGCGGTGGCGTCGGCGGATATCTTCCGAAAGCGTGATGAAAGGGACGCCGGATAACGTGATCGCTTCCGTGACACCTGTGCAGGAGCGAGCCATGGAAAACGTCTTCGATCTCCAGTTGCGCACTGTGCCGGCGCCCGCCGCCAGCGACGCCACGATGGCGGACACCGTGCACCTGACCTTGTGCCTGGCGGATGGCGGTGCCGGCTGCCAGCAGACCGTCTGGCCAACCTGTTTCGACACCTGCTGCTATCAGGGTTCGGCCGTCTGCTGAGGGCGCACGTCCTCACACGAGCAGCAGCCGAGCCCAGCCCGGCACCTCCTTGCCGTCGGCCGCCAGCAGCGCCAGCGCGACCCCTGCAGCTCCCTTCAGCAGGCCGGGATTGTCCACATGGCGCCCGTCGGCCTCGACGTCGGCATAGCCGAGCAGCGACTGCGGCCGGAAGCGGCCGAGCAGCTCGTCGGCGTAGCTGGAGGCGGCCGAGCGGAGCACCGCGTCGCCCGTGTCCTCAGCGAAGGCCGCCGTGAGCAGCCATCTCCCGGCCAGGCCATGGCACAGATTCGGTGAGGGCACCGGCACCGGACTGGCGCACCGCAGGCGCACCGCCTCCAGTGCGAAGTCGCAGATGTCCGGGGCGTCCAGCGCCTCGCCGGCCTGGTAGAGGGCACGGGCGATGCCGGCGTCCCCGTGGCACCACGAGCCGCCGCCCGAGCGTCTCCCGTCGTCGGGGCGGTATTTGAGATCGACGCGAGCCGGCCACATGCCGTCACGGACGTGCCGCATGAGGAAGTCGACACCCCACCGTACGGCCGCGGCGGAGTCGGGATCCGGCGACCGGCGGTGCAGCCGGGAAAGCGCGGCGAGCACCCCCGCCACGCCGTGTGCCAGGCCGAGGTCCACCACGGGCCGGCCCGGCTCCAGGAGGTAGCCGAGGTCCCCGATCCCGCGCGGGCTCAGCAGCCGGATGAGCTCGCCGGCGACGGCGGAGCAGACCGCGTCCACAGCGGGGGTACGCTCCCGGACGACGAGGTATCCCACCCAGCCGGAGATCCCGGAGACCACGTCGTAGTAGCTCGGCCCGGACGGGAGCCGGCCCGGCAGGCTCCGCATGAGTGGCAACATGGTCGCGTCGAGCGCCTCGGTAAGTTCCCGGTAGCGGGTGCCGCCCCGGCTGCAGGCCCACACCGCGGCGGCGTACCCGACCCGGCCGGAGAACAACGACAGCGGGCCGTCGGGCAGTCCGGCCGCGTCGAGGCCGGCTGCGAGGAACTCGTGCGCCCGCACGTCCCAGCCTTCTCCGGGGCGGGCCTCGTCCAGCGTGGAGCACAGCAGTGCCAGGCCCGCGCCGCCCCGGGACAGCCCGCCAGGGCTCCAGCCGGCGATCTCCGGCTTGAGCGTGGTCCGCACCAGGCGGACCAGGGACTCCTCCCTCCGTACGGGGTCAACCACGAGCCGGGCGACCCGGCTGGCCGTGTCCTGCATTGTTCCTCCAGATGAGCTGAGATAGCCGGCTGACATCGGATTATTAGCGGCCGTTCCTACGATTCCGCCTATGGTGCAAAGCCCTTTGTCGATCCTGGATCTTGTTCCTCTGGTCCCGTCCACCGGCGCGGCAGCGGCACTGCGCGCCAGTACAGACCTGGTACGCCTGGCCGAGTCGCGGGGCTTTCGTCGCTACTGGGTGGGGGAGCATCACGGCGTACCCAATGTCGGCGCCTCCGCGCCCGCCGTGTTGATCGCCCACCTCGCCGCCGTGACCTCGACGATCCGAGTGGGCGCCGGCGGGGTAATGTTGTCCAACCACGCCCCGATGGTCGTCGCGGAGCAGTTCGCAACCCTCGAAGGACTGCATCCGGGACGAATCGACCTCGGCGTCGGCAGCGCCGCCGGGGCCACCGCCGAGATCGCGGAGACGCTGCGCCAGGGCGCCCCGGCGGGGTTCGCCGGCAAGCTCGCCGACCTGGCCGCATTCCTGCACGGCTCCTTCCCGCCCGGCCATCGTCACGCCGGCATCCGGGTGAGCCCCGCCGCCGTGCCGGGACCTCCGCTGTGGATGCTCGGCGCCGGCGAGTCCAGCGCGCGCCTAGCCGGGGAGCTGGGGCTGCCGTACGCCTTTGCCCACCATCTGAACGCGGCCGGCGCCGAAGGCGCGCTGGCGGCGTACCGCGGATCGTTCCGGCCCTCGGCGCGCCTGAGCCAGCCGTACGGTCTGGTGAGCGTGGCCGCCATCGCCGCGGACACCGAGGCGCAGGCGCACCAGTTGGCGCGGGCCGCCGGCCTGCCCGACGACTTGCCGGACGGCATGGTCGTGGGCGACGGGCCCACCGTGCGCGCGGCCCTGGCGGTCCTGTCCGACGAACTCGGCGCCGACGAGATCATGATCGTCACCAACGTGTTCGACGCAGCGGCCCGCAGGCGCTCGTACACTTTGCTCGCGCCCTTCAGCTGATCAGCAAGGCGGCGTCCCACTGGCTCGCAGGAGCGCTGCCTCTGGCGTAGGCGTGCAGGGCCAGTGCGGTGCCGCCGGCGCCGTCGAGCAGCCCGGCCCCGTCGGTGGGTGGCTCGTCCGCCGAGATCGGGTAACGGAACCCGTACGGCAGCGCGGGGTCGAAGTGCTCGATCGTGCGCTCGGCGGCGAGGCCGGCCACCAGTGACGCGGCCTCGTCGGTGCTGTCGGCGGCGATCCGCAGGGCGATCTGCAGGAGTCCGGCCCAGCCGTGGCAAAGGCCGGCCGCCGTCAGGTACAGCTGGTCGACCGGCCGGTCGACCAAGGAGCGCATGGCCTCGTCGGCGACGCGCAACCAGTCCGCTCGGTCGAGGGCGAGCCCTGCGAGCTGGATCGCGCGGGCGATGCCCGGGACGCCGTAACACCAGGTGGCGTTGCACACGACCCCGGGCTCCTCGCGGCCGAGCAGCTGGTCGAGGGTGAGCACGCCGGGCCAGCGCGGGCCGAACTCGTCCGGGCGCCGCCAGCGCAGCAGAAAGTCCGTGATGCTGTCGATCGCCTGCCGCTGGCCGGGCACCCGCTGCCCTTCCCGCCAGGCGATGGCGAGCAGCGCGAGCGGGCCGGAGATGCCGTGCGCGAGCCCGAGGTTGGCGTGGCCATGTGCGTAGCGGGGGTCGTGCTGGGCTAGGATCCACGGCGGCCCCGTGACCCACCAGCCCGGCACCTCGTGCCCGGCGGCCTCGGCGGGTTCGTCCGTGATGGAGACCAGGAAGGACAACACCTCGCGCAGGGCGTCGCCGCCGGGTGCGGCCATGAGGAGGTAGCGGCCGAGCCCGGTCAGCCCCTGGATGACGTCGTAGCTCGACATGGTGAGGGTTGCCGGGCCCCGCTGGCTCCAGCGCTCGACCCGGAGGTGGGCGAGGTCGGCCACGTAGGGATCCAGTTGCGAGAGCAGGAAGCGGTAGTCGTCCGCGGTGGCGGCCGTGTTGCGGGCGGCGAAGGCTAGAGCGGTCAGGCCGTCGTACAGGGCGCCGCCGCCGGAGGGAGGCTCCTGCGAGATGGCCCGCGCCAGCATGGCATGCGCCGTGCGGCGGGCCGCCGGCCGGGTCGCCGCCAGCTCCGCGTGGAACAGGGCGGCGGCGGGGAAGCCGACGCTGAGGGAGAGCCCGGGGCGGCCCGCTTCCATGAGCACCGATTGCTCGAACAAGTGCTCGATGGCGTCCGGATCCGCCAGACGCCCGGCCAGCAGACCGGCGATGTCCGCGGCGGTCCGGCGCCGGTCGCTCGTCGTGCCGGTGGCCTCCGCGGCGAGCGGGTGCACGTCACTCATCCGGCGAACCTCCTGCGCTGGGCGTCGGCATCGAGCACGCCTCTGAGCATGGCTAGCGCATGCGCCTCTGCTTCCCGGTCGATGCCCAGCAGCCGGTTGGCGTGCATGTGTTGCACGCTCCTGACGATGTCGAGACGCGCCCGCGGGTCCGTTGACTCCAGCTCCGCGGCGTAGTCGGCGAGCGCCTCGGTGCGCCGGCGCCAGCTTTCGACCAACTGCGCGCCGCCGGGCTCCGCGGCCAGGGCCTTCCAGCCGCCCGCCGGGTCGATGAGCCGCACGGCGGCCCTCCGGTGCTGCTGGAACGCCGCGTGATGGCCCCCCTTGGGAACACGGTCCAGGTAGCGGGCGGCCCAGCCGTCGCCGCCGAGGCCTCGGGCGATCTCCATGAAGTTCATCGCCGCCACGAACTGTGGATCCAGGGTGAGCATGCCGTCGCGGAGCAGGCGCAGTTGCCGCACCACGGACTCGCTGTCGGCGTGGAAGAGCCGTTCGGCCGCCGGCATCGCCTTCTCGCCGCCGTAGCGGACGTACTCGGGCTGGTAGGTGTCCAGAGCCATCCCCCGCAGGGATCCCGCCGCGCAGCCGGCCGCCACCCAGTCGTGAAGCGTGGGCAGAACGTGGCCGGACAGCGTGTCGGGGGTCCCGGCGAGGCGCAGCCGCAGGTGTGGTTCGGGATCGCGGTACCGCAGGAAGTGCCAGTGGTCGATGGCGGGGCGGATCCGCTCCAGCAGCGCGGGCAGCCGGTCGATGAGCAGCTCGTCCTGGTGCTCCTCGATGAGGTAGAGCTTGGCGTAGAGCCATTCCCCGCCGGGATGGTGGCGGCGCCGCGGCCAGTCGAGTGTGCCCGGAGGCGGCGTGGCCGGGGGCGTGACGGACCGCCCGGTCAACGGCACGACGATCTCGTTGCCGAAACCCCCGCACCACCCCGTCCCGGGGGAGCCGCCACCCGGCGGTTCGGCCAGCACGGCCGAGCGGTCCCTTTCAAGCTCGCGCCTGAGCAGCCGCTGGTGCGGCGCGGCGGTCAGGTCGAGCGGGAGCCGCAGGTCGTGCGAGACGACCTCCAGGTGGTCGGGCACGGACCACCGTTCCCGCCACGCGCGCAGCGCCTCCCGCCATCCGTTCCAGGACAGGCTCGAGTCGCGCAGTTCGGGGCCGGGCAACCAGCGGGCCGAGAACAGCACCGTGCGCCCATACCGCACTCGGGGCAGGTACGGCAGGTCGGCGAGGCCGTCCCACGACCAGGCCGAGACACCGCCGGCCCGGTGGAAGGCGATCTCGCCGAGCAGCCGTGCCACGTTCGGCTGCCGGTACGGATTGAGCATGTTGAAGGGCATCGGGATGATCTCACGTCCCAACGAATTCGAATGGACGTACAGGCGATGGGTGTCGGCCGTGACGACCAGGTCGTCGAGACCCAGCACGCCGTCCCGTCCGCGGTCGGCGTACATGCCGACGGCCACCCGGTGGGGCAAGATCGTTGGGACCTGGATGACGTTGCCAGAGCGTGACTCGTTCGGCTGGTAGAACAGCTGCGCGGGCACCGCTCCCCGCTCCATGGCGTCCGGCGTCGAAACGATCTGCCTGAGCCGATCCGCCATACCGTCGAACATGGCGGTGAAGCGGCCGAAGAACGAGCCCGGGCCGATCGAGCCCAGGCCCGCCGCCAATACCAGTCGGAACTCGCCTCGCGCCACCTCCGCCATGGAGTCCGCCAGCAGGGTGACGCACACGTCCAGGTCCGGGGCCGGCCTGGAGGTGCCGTCGTGCCGCACCAGCGCGGCGATCGACTCATCGTCGAGGACGACCTCCTCGTGTCCGGAGCCGATCGCCTCCATGGCGGCTTCGGCCAGCCGCCGTCGCCGCGGGGTGTCGGCCGGCGGCGACCGGTGCGTGAGCTGCCGCGAACTGGCGGGCAACACGTATGTGGCGGGAGCGTCCAGACCGCGGGCCGGGTCCAGCAGCTCACCGAGCGGAACGGCGCAGCCGAGGCCATAACGTTCCACGAACGCCTGGTGGTACTCCAGGTAGTGATCTGGAACCTCGTCGGAGGTCATCCGCCACAGGAGGTCCACCGCGGTCTCGAGTTCGCGCAGCACCACGTCGGGCAGGCTCGCCTCGACTCCGGTGCGCAGGTCGACCTGCAGCGGCCGCTCGCACGAGTGCAGGCGGGACATCGACGAGACGAGCGACCGCAGGCCGGCGGCGCCCTCCCCCGGCGGGCTCGCCGCGTACGCGCCGATCGCCGTCCGTATGTCGCGCAATGCCCTCGTGCGCGAGTGGTCCGCCTCCAGGCGGTCGATGACGTGCCCCAGTGGGTCGGCGCTGTCCGGCGGCGGCGGCAACTCGCTGACCAGGAACTCCTGCTCCAGGAGCGAGTCGATCAGGCCCGACGCGGTGTCCTCGGCCACGCCGGGGAACGACTCGCGCAGCTTCGCCACCAGAACCGCATGGGACACGGGCCGGTGGGCCGCGTCCATGCACACGCGTACCGCCTCGGTGTCGCGGACCGACACCTCGAAGCTGGTCACCTTGCCGTGCGCGGCCCGTACGTACGGCAGGATGAGCCGGTCCCCGCGCGACGTCGCCAGGTCGTTGCGGACCAGCAGGAGCCGCTGCCGGACGTCGGGCAGGCGTTCCCATTCGTGGACGGCGGCCAGGAGCCAGTCCATGGCCGGCCGTACGGCTTTCACGGCCGGCAGCCCGGTCCGGAACTCCGGCTCCCCTCCTGACGGCCCGCCGAACCGCGCGACGGCCACGCCGGCCGTGAGCCCGAACGGAGTCGGCCGGGACGACATACGCAGCAGATATTTGGTGACGGCGTAGGCGACACGGCGCAGCCTGGAGAAGGGGACCGACCCGCCGTCCTCGATCTTGGCGAGGTCACGTGCCAGTGAACCGCTCGACACCTCAATGGCTTCGCGTACGAAGGGGTCGGCGACGATCTGCCGGATATACGCCCGGATCCGGCCGGACTCGGCGGGGTCGTCAAAATTGGGACCGGTCAGGGTGATGGCGGCATCCCCGGGTTTCCGGGTGGGAACCCGCAACAGCCCGAACGAGGCGCCACTGAAATTCATGGGCATGAGCCGATGCTAGGAGCGCCCACTAACATTTCTCTGTTATTCCGATGAATTATGACGGTGTTATTGACAATGGCCGCGGAGGAGTGCCAGGCTCCGATTCAGAGAAAGGAGGAATAATGGCTCGGAACAGCGATTGGAACAATGGGTCATTCGATTTGCAGTTGCGCGCGGTGCCTGCTCGAGGATGGGTGGAGGATTCTCACCAGATGACCCGCCCGACCGCGATCACCTGCAATGAATGCGTGTCCATTGTGGGATCGAACACTTGCTGGAACACCTGCAAGGACACCTGCTGCCCGGTTGAGACCCAGACCAGGGTCTGCTGATTCCGCCCTCCGGCGGAACGTAACGGGCGCTCCCAGCGGTCAGCGCGGGCTAGACGGTCGCTGGCCGCCGGGACAGCGGGACGACAACGCGACGACAGGCGGCCGAAACCGCCTCCGGTTTTCCTTGAGGGGTGGACTATCCATCCCAAAAGCTGGTCAAGGACCCGGAGTCACACATGAACGCCATCCCTGCCCGCCGATTCAGCTTGCTCGGTACCCTGCGTCTGGACATCGGCACCCGAACGGTCGCCGTGACCGCCGGGAAGATGAAGGTGGTGCTCGCGGCGTTGCTGCTCAACGAGAACGAGCCGGTGACCAGGGACAGGCTGATCGAGTACATGTGGGAGAAACCCCCGGCCTCCGCGCGCACGCTGCTGCACTCGGTCATCCTGCGGCTGCGCCGGATCACCGGCGACCACCAGTTCATCCGTACCAGAGGATCCAACTACGTCCTGAGGGTGGAGCCGGGTGAGCTCGACCTGCACGACCTTTCCGCGCTGCTGGAGAAGGCGGACAGCGCCCGAGCCCACCTGGACGTCACCACCGAGCACGATTGCCTCAGCAGGGCCGTCGAACTGTGGCGTGGGCCGACGTTGGCCGATGTGCCCTCGCCGGCCCTCCGGCTGGGGATCGCGACGCGGTTCGACGAGATGAAGCTGCAGGCTCTGAACCGGCAGATCGACCTTGACCTCGCACTGGGGCGGTACGCACAGGTCGTCAGCCGGCTGCGTGAGCTGACGCACGAACATCCGTTCAACGAGCACTTCTGGAAGCAGCTGATGACCGCGCTGTACCGATGCGGCCGGCAGGCCGAGGCACTGAGCGCCTATCACGAGTTGCGCCGCATGCTGGACCGGGAGCTCGGCATAGAGCCGGACCCGGACGTCAAGGCCGTCTACCAGTCCATCCTGCGCCCCGACAGCGACGATGACAGCCGCCGACGCTGATGCCGTCGTGAGGCTGGAGTCTTCGCCGGTATGCCGGATGTAAATGGGTGCGGGGGAGCCTTTCACCAAGCTCTCATGGCCTTGTCTTCGGGCGCGGGCATCAACCGGTGGACTCAGGATGGGTTCTATGCCCCTCCACGGTCTGGGCGCTGCCGATTTCGTCGAACAGCTCCAACGACTGCCTGCGGTACGGGGCGGCAGTGCCCTCGGAGGCCTCGCCGAGAGTGCGCAGCGTTTGGGCCTCTCCCAGGCGGTGCCCGGTGTCGCGATGGATGTCCAGCGCGAGCCGGGCGTGCCGTACCGCCTCGGTGTGGTCTCCGGTCGCCAGCGCGATATCGGCGAGCGAGGTCAGGGCAAGCCCTTCCAAAAGGTGGAAGGATCCCTCACGGGCAAGTCGGAGGGCCTGCCCGGCGAATGACGCCGCCTCGCGATCGCCCAGCCCGCGGGCGGCGTTCGCCAGCCCTACGAGTGCGGCGATCCTCGCCGAAGGGTGGTCGTCACCGGCGATCTCCCCCGCCCGGCGGTGGTGCTCCATCGCCTGGGCATTCCGGCCGACACGCTCGTCCACTCGGCCCAGGGCGTTCAGAGCCAGCGCTTCGGGAAGGCGCTCGTCGACGTTGCGAGCGCTCTCGAGCGCTCGCTGCGCGTATGTCCGCGCCTGGTCGTATTGGCCCAGGTCGGTATGGGTGTCCGCGAGGGAGGCCAGGCAGTGCGGCTCGATGGTGCGGCTGCGGACCTCCTTGAGCAGCGACAACCCCCGATGCAGGTGCTCCAGCGCGGCGTCGAACCTGCCCAGCAGGCGGCAGATCTCGCCGAGGTTGGTGGCGATGATGCCATCTCGGTCGGGATGCAGCGAAAGGCCCTGGGTGAGATGGTGAAACGCGGGTTTCAGGCGGCCCATCTGGGCGTAGAGCGTGCCGAGGTTGACGTGCTTGACCCCGAGCCAGGCCGTCCGGCCGTCCTGCTCGTCGAGCTGGATGCCTTCGGTGTAGTAGCGGGCCGCCTCCTCCAACTGCCCACGAAGCGCGTAAACGCCGGCGAGGTTGTTGCGGATGGACGACTGGCCCTCGCTCCAGCCACTCTCGTCGGCGGCCGCGAGCGCCTGAGCGTACAGGGAGTTCGCCTCAGGCTGGTCGCGGTAGGCGTGGGCGTGCGCCAGCGCCAGTAGAGCTGCAGCCGTTCCCAGCGGGTCGCCCTCCTCCCGGGCCGCGGCCACGGCCGTCTGTGCGCAGGACAGCCAGTCGTCCGAGCGCCCGCTGGACCAGAAGTGGCTTCGCAGCGCGTCAGTGAGCAGCCACGCCGATGAGCGCGGGCCGGACGCGCCCGCATGGTGCACGGCGGCGACGAGGTTGCGGTGCTCAGCCGCCAGCCACGCCGTCGACGACGCCATGTCGGCGAAGGCGGTTATCGGCACGCCGGCCGGCCTCGCCGATGGCAGCCTGGCCCAGTGCGGATGGCTGCTCTCGACGGCGGCGCGGGTGTTCGCCAGATACCAGTCGAACAGCCTCTGTCTGGCCTCCTCACGATCGTGAGTGCCCTCTTCGGCGTGCAGCCGTTCCATGGCATACAGGCGCAGCAGGTCGTGAAAGCGGAAGCGGCCGGGCGCGTACCTGTGGATCAGGTGCGCGGTGGCAAGCCGGTTGAGCTGCCGGCGGGCCTCCTCTACGGTGAAGCCGCTCAGCGCGGCGGCGGCCTCGACGGTGAAATCTCCTCCGGGCACCAGCCCGAGCAACCGGAAGCTGGCCTGCGCCTGCGGCGGCAGCGCCGCGTACGACAGGTCCAGCGTGCCGCGCACCGCGTTCTGCTCGTCGCCGTCGATGCTCAGTGCGGCAAGCTGGTTGCCTTGACGCAGCTCCGCTACGTAGTCGGCCACGCTCTGATATTGGTCGAGCGTCAGGTTGGCCACCGCGATCCGCAACGCCAGCGGCAGGTGCGCGCACAACTGTCCTAGCTCGGCCGTTGCCTCCGGCTCCGCCGCCGTCCGGTCGGATCCGAGCACCGAGGCGAGCAGCGCCGCCGACTCCTGCGGTGAGAACACCCCGAGGGTCACGTGCGTCGCGTGACCGTGCACCGACAGACCACGTAACTGGTCGCGGCTGGTCGCCAGCACGAGGCAGTTCGAGCCGGGCAGCAACGGCCGTACCTGCGCCACGTCACGGACGTTGTCCAGCACCATCAGGACCCGGTGGTTGGCCAGCACGCTGCGTAACAGTGCCGACCGGGCGTCCAAATCCGCCGGGATGCGCTGGGGCTCGATGTTGAGCCCCAGCAGTAACAACTCCAGGGCAGCGGTCGGCTCCATCGGCTTGTCAGGGCCGAATCCCCGCAGGTTCACGTACAGCTGACCATCGGGGAAGTGCCTCTGCGTCAGGTGACCCCAGTGGACGGCGAGGGCGGTCTTGCCCACTCCCGCCGTGCCCGTGATGACACCGATCCTGACCGGCGCGGACGGCTCGTCGTCAACCACCTCCAGCAGGTGGTTCAGCGCCCTTAATTCGCCGGCGCGGCCGGTGAACGCGGCGGTGTCCGAGGGGAGCTGGCACGGGCGTACGTCGGCCGGCTCCGGCCGCTCGGCGGCGGACGTCGTGATGGCCGGAACGGCGGGCTTCGACGGCACGAGCATGAGGTCGGCTTCCCCGGCCAGAATGGACTGGTGCAGGTGGCGCAGTTCATCGCCCGGGGCAATGCCCAGTTCCTCACACAGGAGCGAGGCGACCGTGTGGTAGGCCTGAAGTGCCTCGGCCTGGCGGCCGCACCGATAAAGAGCCAGCATGAGCTGTGCCCACAGTCGTTCGCGCAGCGGGTGTGCGGCGGTCAGACCCTGCAGTTCGACCACGACCTGCTCATGCCGGCCCGCCAGCAGGCCGAGTTCCAGCCAGCGTTCCAGGGCCCGCAGCCGTTCCTCCGCCAGGCGGTCGGCGTGGTCGCGCTGGAGCGACTCCGACGGCACGTCGGCCAGCGCGGGCCCGCGCCATAATGCCAGTGCGTCCTGGAGCAGGGAGGCTTCGGTCTCAATGTCGACCGATTGCTCGGCACGGCTGACGAGGTCACGGAACAGGGCGACGTCGAGATCGTCGGACTTGACCTCGATGAGGTACCCGGACTCCTGGGTGTGAATCAGCGGCTCGCTGCCGCCGCCGTCGTCGAGGATCTGGCGCAGGCGGGCGATGTGCGTGTGCAACGCCGCTCGCGCGTCGTTGGGCTGGTCGTGGTGCCACATGTGCTCGATGAGCCGCTCGACGGAGACGGAGCGGTTGGCGTGCAGCAGGAGGGTGACCAGGGCGACGCGCTGCTTGGGCGAGGGAATGGGTATCCGGTGTCTCCTCCTGAAGACCTCTACCGGCCCCAGGATCCCGAAACGGGTTCTCGGGCCTGTCGCGATCTGGAGCTGCTCCGAGGGCGGCACGCCTTCTCCTGTCGTCCTGCTGGCTGGCTAGCTCTGGTCAAGCATTGTGTCTCGTTACCGAATGGTTCAGCTAGTGGCCCGTCACGCAACCTTGGCCGGATAACTGGTCCGGCTTCGGATGGGTGAGCTCGCAGCGAAGCTGGTCTTGGGTTGGGCGCGGGCGTTGCGCCAGCGGACGTAGCCCGCCTCGCCGTGGCCGCCGACGCCTTCCTGGCCACCCCGCGCACGGCCAACCCCGCACCGCCGCGCCCCCGTCCGCTCCAAGGGCGGCGCCACCGAGTGGGTGTACTGGGACAGCGGCACCGCCCATTTGCTACCCCGCCTCCTCCGGCTCCCCGACGGCAACACGCGCACGCACGGCCCGCTGTTCCTGTCCGAACGCCGCCCGGTTCCGCCACAAGAACCCCCGCACCGCCATGCGCTACGTCAAACCCGGCGCTGAGGCCATCGCCAAGGTCACTGAGGTCCTGGCACCCCGCCGCCGTACCCACTGATCAGGAACTTCTCCGAGTGGGAGGGGACGCTGCCCCTTTCTCTCGTACTTGGTCTGGCCCCGATCATGAACAGGGTGCTGACCGAGGCCCAGGCCGGCGAGCGCTGGCCGGGTTCGCGCGGACGTTCACCAGCAGTCTCGACACCACGGGCCTGTCCTGGCACCAGACGTTCTCCCCTCGGGGTGCCGCTCGGCACCGAGGTGCTCTCCGTACTGCTGACGCTCGTGGCGGCCCGGCACCGGCCATCTTCCGCGACCTCACCGCCCCCTCCGCCCCCGTCGAACTGGCCGGCGGCCGGGACATCTCCGCCGCGCCCGATGTCGGCACTCCGCTGTCCTGGGGGGGTGAGAGACCGGCGTCACCGAGGCGACGCCCCGCGCTTCACCCGACGGGGCCGTCAGATCGAGCGCGGCCCCGTGGTGCGAGACGCGGAAGAGGCCATGCCCTCGCCAGCATGGACGGGCCCGTGGCGCTCTTCCCCGCCCACGTCACCCGCTACTGGGCACGGCCGGACATCGCCTACTTGCCGGTCACCGATCTGGAGCCGCTGCCGTACGCGCTGGTGTGGCGGAGGGAGGCGGAGGGCGAGCCCATCCGGGCCCTGGCCGGGATCGTCCGTGACCTGTGCCCTCTCCCGTCGGCCTCTCCCGGCTCTTGATGTCGTCCGTCACCCTCGGGTGGGATCTGATGGCAAGCGGGCCGGGTGTTGCTGGCTGTACGCCAATTCGCGCTGTCCCCGACGGGCAGGTGAGTGGGGGCGTCGCAGTCGTAGGAGCCGACCCGGACAATTACGAGAGATCGAAGGGGGCGGGGGAGTGGCCTTCCCAGATCTGGCGGGATGCCTGTTCGGGGTAGGGCAGAGTCTTCGACTCGGTGTCCAGGACGCGGGTGAGGTGCCCGCCGGGCCGGTGGGCGGACCAGCCCGCGTCGCCGGTGGTGACGAAGCGGACCCATGCCTCCTGGAGTTCGCGGGAGAGCGCGACGGCCTCGGGAGAGGGCTCCTCGCCGATGAGCTGGGTGCCGACGGGGCTGTCCAGCGTGCCGAACGCCAGGGGCACGTCGAGGCTGTGGCAGGCGCCCAGGATGCCGCCGAGGGCCGGGGCAACCCAGCACAGTTCGAACAGGTACGAGGTGCCGCCGGCTGCGGCGTTCGCCTCGGCCAGCTTCTGTGACGGCATGCGGAAGAGGGCGTCGGAGTACACCGTCTCCACCAGCTCCTCCGGGCCTGCCTGCGGGAACGCGGCACGGTAGGCCCGCGCGCCGTCCGGCTGCGGGGCGTGCAGTTCCAGGGCTGCGTGGGCGTCCTCCTCGGTGAAGGTGCCGTACCGTCCGCTCATGACGCTGAAGTACCGGAATTCGTCCCGGGTGTGGCCGACGAGCAGTTCGGTCCCGCTCGCGCGCGCGCCGGTCAGCGCGGGCCAGGGCGTTTCCGGGAGGACCTCGCCGTCGACGACGGGGCACAGCGCGGTGCCGGTATCCGTGAGGCGTCCCCAGCTCTCCCGGTGCGCGTGGAGGCCGGCGTTGAAGGAGGTGAGCTCGGCGGCCAGGTGCCATGGGTCGATGTCGCGCAGGGCCTCGGCGGTGGGGGCCGCCGCGCCGAGCCGGTCCGCGAACGCGGCGGTGACCTGCCGTGCCAGCGCGGGGGTGCTGTGCAGCCCCGGCACCGAATGGGCGATGGCCCGCCGGAACAGGCCGCGCGCCGGCTTCATCGTCAGCAGGGCGGCGACCGAGCCTGCCCCGGCAGACACCCCGGCCACGGTGACCTGGCCGGGGTCGCCTCCGAAGGCGGCGATGTTGCGCTGCACCCACTCCAGCGCCGCGATCTGGTCGAGGAATCCGCGGTTGGGCGGCGCGTCGTCGAGGAACGCGAAACCCTCCGCGCCCACGCGGCAGTTGATGGTCACCACGACAAGTCCCGCCTCGGCCAGCGCTGCCGGGTCGAACATCGGGTCGCTCGATGCCGCCGAGAGGTAGCCGCCCACGGGGATCCACACCAGCACCGGCAGTCCCGCCGCGCCGGGATCCGGAGTGCCGACGTTGAGCGTCAGCCAGTCGGTGCCCAGCGGGGGCACGTCGATCGGCAGGGACAGCGGCACCACGGGGCCGAACTCGACCGCCTGCCTCGTCCCCTCCCAGCGGTGCGGCGGCGCGGGCGCGGCGAAGCGGAGCGCTCCCACCGGGGGCTGGGCGTAGGGGATGCCGCGGAACACCGCGTGCCCCTGCCGCCGGCGCCCCTGCACCACGCCTTCCGTGGTCCGTACCTTTGGCTGTTCGGACATGACGATTCCTTCCCTCGAGTGGACCCCAGGATTATGGGTCAGATGTATTATGTCAACTGTATTGGAACAGTCCCGGGGTACGAGGGAGGGGCCGGCGATGCCGAAACAGGTGGATCACCGCGGACGCCGCGAAGCGATCGCCCGCGCGCTGTGGCGGGTGGTGGAGCAGCGCGGTGTCACACAGCTGACGATGCGCGTGGTGGCGCAGGAGGCGGGCATGTCACTCGGGCAGTTGCAGCACTATTTCGCCTCCCGGGCCGCCATGCTCTCCTTCGCCATGGACTTCGCGTCCGAGCAGACCTCGCTGCGCGTCAGCCAGGGCCTCGAGAAGCTCGGTGACCGTCCGCACCCCCGTGACGTGCTGCGACTGACGCTCGCGGAAATGCTCCCCCTGCATGCCGACGCCCGCGCGACCAGCCGGATGAGCGCCGCCTACGTCCTGGAGGCGCTGCACGACGAGGCCGTGCACGAGCAGGCGCGCCGCGGCCTCGTCCAAGGGCGGGCCCTCGTCGAGCAGCTGGTCCGCCAGGCGATCGCCGACGGGCACATCGACTCCGGCCGTGACCCGGCGACCGAGACCAACCTGCTCCTCGCCCTCACCGGCTTCACCACCCTGATCGAACTCGACGTGATCGAGCCCCAGGACGTGCTCGCCGCGATCGACGTGCAGCTGGACCGGCTGTTCAGGAGTACGTGACCTGTCCCGGACACGGGGGCAGGTGGGGACAAGATCAGCTCTGGTCCGGCCGCTCCCCGGCCTGGTGCCATCTGACCGGCCACCTCTACCTCGGCACCGCGCCCGGCAACGACCGTCCCCTCTACGCCCTGAGCGTCCGCGCCGACGCCCGCCGTACCGAGCCCCATGCACCGTGGCGGTCAACCACCGACTGACCCTCACCCAACTCCGTGTTCGCGCGACCTCCTGATCGGTTCCCTGAACCGACGCTCAGCTGATGACAACCGAGGAACAGCTGGCCCAGGCGTTGCGTACCATCGCCGATCGAGCCGAGAACCAGGATGTACTGCCCGGCGTGATGGCCAAGCGGCGGCGCCGGAGGCGCCGGAAGGCGCAGGGAGCGCTCACGGCGGTCTGCGCGGTGGCTCTCGGATGGGGCGCGATGGTCGCCTGGCCTGCACCGCAAGTCATTGTGGACACGGCTGAGCCAAGGCCGGCGCAGCCGGAGGGAAACGCGGTCGAACGGGTGTGGCCGCAGGCGGTGTTCACCATGCCGGCGCGCTCCAGGCCGCTGGCGGCGATCAGCGTCACAGCGGTGCTGGTCTGGGGCGAGCGAGGAACGTTCGAGGTCTACGACGCCGCTTCCAAGGGTTCACGAACCGTCGCTGCTCTCGGGCAGGCGCCGCAGCATCTGGCCGTCGACCGTGAGCGGGTGGTCTGGCTCGTCGACGGGCAAGCCTGGGTCGCTCAGGCCGCCGGCGTCACCCGCGTCTTCTCCGAGAAGATCTCCACCCGCGCCACCACCCGCCCCGAACTCGACAAGGCCGTCGCCCTGGCCCGCGAGCTCCGCTCGGCCGGGGTCGCGGTCACCCTCGTGGTGCACGAGCACAAACGGCTCGGCCGCGGCCTCGACCTGGCCGCCCTGGCCGAGCAGCTGCGCGCCGCCAGCATCGGCCTGGAATTCCTCACCGGCGAGCTGCAGGGCTCGCACGACCCGTCCGGGGTGGTGTTCACCGTGCTCGCCGCGCTGTCCGGGATGGAGCGCGAGTACATTCGCGACCGCACCCTGGAAGGCCACGAATCGGCGCGCGCTCGCGGCAAGACCATCGGCGGCGCCGCTGTGACCGACGAGGCCATGTTGTCCATGGCCCTGCACCTGCGCGAGCAGAACCTCAGCCTGCGCGACATCGCGGCGAGGCTCGTCATCACCAAGGGCAAGAAGAAGGGCCGGCCCCCGTTCCCGGCCACCGTCCTACGCATGCTGCGCGACCACGACGCCGGCGCTGCAGCGGCGCCTGCTGCGGGCTGACCGGCCTCGCCCGCTTGCCTTACCGGCCTCCCTGTAGTCCCGGGGAAATTTTGGTCGGATTTCGCTGACCTGCACTGATGTCGTTCCTCGGGACGGGAGGTCGCTGTTCGCTTACGGTGTGGGCCATGAGCGATGAGAGGCCGGAGTTCAGGTATGGCCAGGGCCGGCGGCCGCTGTGGAGCGAGCGGGATCGCGACGCCGCCAGCGGGATGGTCAGCGGGGGCGGCGGCGCTGGACGGGGTCGGCTTCGGCGGTGATGCGGGCGGAGGTCTCCTCGCCCAGGTGGACGTAGCGGCCGAGGCTGGCCAGGTGCTGGTGGCGGAACTGGGCCTGCAGTTCGGGCGCGGTGCGTCCGGCTTCGGCCAGATGCTGGAGCGCGCTGTGGCGAAGCTGGTGCGGGGTCCAGCCCTGCCGATGCGGGTCGAACTCGGCTGAGGCGATCTTGAACAGATATTCGGCGCGCGGGTAGGACAGGCGGCCTCGTCCGGTGTCGGGACAGAGAACACCGGCCCGCGGGTGCGGCCGGTCAGCAGGCGAGGCAGTAGCCGAGCTGTTGGGGTGGCCCAGTGCACGTATTCGATGGCGCCGCCCTTGGAGACGACGCGGGCGCGGCGGAACTCCAGGTCGAGGTCCTCGACGTTGAGGGTGAGGAGTTCCTCTGCTCTGGCGGCCGGTGTCGTACAGCAGCCGCCACAGCAGGCGTTCGCGCAGGGCGTGCTTGGGGTCGGTGAACAGGCTGTCCAGGCGGGCGGCGGGGATGGCGCGGTCGCCGCGGCGCGTGGCCTTGCGGCGC
Organism: Nonomuraea aridisoli; assembly: GCF_003236395.1. Taxonomy (GTDB): domain Bacteria; phylum Actinomycetota; class Actinomycetes; order Streptosporangiales; family Streptosporangiaceae; genus Nonomuraea; species Nonomuraea aridisoli. Next base: position 26,936 of record NZ_POUD01000041.1, read on the forward strand.
TCCAGCCGCCGGGCGGGGTTGGTGGCCAGCAGGTCCTGGCGCTGGGCCCAGGTGGTGAAGGAGACCAGCGCGGACAGGTGGCGGTTCCAGGTGGCGGCTGGCCGCTGCCCGCATCAGCGCAGGTCAGCGAAATCCGACCAAGATTTCCCCGGGACTACAGGGAGGCCCTCCAGCCGCCTACAACCACTGAATCTACCCGCAGGTGCCTACCTTGACGTGATTCGAGTTCTTGTTGGCCACGCGAGTGCCATTCTTGTAAGCACTAATTCGAGTGTAGAACTCATAGCAGGAACGTGCCTCCAGGTTCCCGGCGAACACATCCGGAGCGCTCCACGTCGCGGAGCCCTGGTTGGTGCGACAAGCCATCGTGTAGTCCGAGTAGCCGCTCGAGTTCTTTTTTCCCATGATTACCACACAAACGTTGGTATAGTCGCCGTTGTTCGTCATGCTGCCTGACCCCTTGATGTACCGCCCATCGACGATGGTGTAGCCAATGTCGATGACGGAACCTGCGGCTTGTGCTGGGGCGGCGCCTAAGACGCCGCTGGCTACAATTCCCGCCGCACCAATAACTGCGGTAACCTTCTTGAGATGTTTCACTTGCTACTCTCCTATAACTGAAGGGGTGTTGGGGGTTGCGTCTCGGCACCTTGCCGCGCTGGCGCCGTGAGTGCTCGTCGCTGGGACCAACCTGACCTCCTCATCGACGTGACCGCCTCGGCGGTCAACCGCGCGGACGTCCTGCAACGTCAGGGCTTCTACGAGATTCAGCTTGGCCCGAGATCCTTCGGCTCTTATGGCCGGCAGTCCGCTACTGTCCGCAATACATTCGAGTACTTAGTAGTAGTGCCCGAGGTGTGCTTCCAGACGGCCTTCGCACGCCAATCCCGCCAATCCATCATGGTGTCCGCCCTGCAAGGAAGATCCTTGAAGGAGTACGACTTCTGAGAAGGCGTGACGATCCCTGATATCGTGACACGAGTTTGACTCACGTCACTCCAGCCGCCAAGCGCAATCTTTGTCTGGAGTACAATTTCGGCTGACTGGATCGCGCGGTTCGGGCAGCTGGTATAGCTCGCCGACCCCTTGATGTATGCGCCATCCTTGATTGTGTACCCGATGTCCATCTTGGTACCGCTACTGCAGTTGATGGCCGCACTAGCTGGCTGGACCTGCCCTACGATCGCAATCCCAAGCGAAAGGGCAAGTACGCCTAGGTGAGCAACGGTCTTCCGCACAGATAATCCTTCCCTGATTGCGAAACTTCGTGTAACGCGGCTGTTGCAATGTGGATTTCCCGGCACTCTTCAGCCGTCGCGTTGTTCCGATACTTTTCGGCACCCTTGTGCCGTTCCGATGCGCAGTGATTCGGGTGTAAGACTCTCAGCACACCCAGCCGTCCGGATCAGGCAGGCACTAGTCTGCTGCTGGGGCACTCCAGGCGATTTCCATGGTGGGAACGGTACGGCTGGTTACCCTCAAAGGGGCCCCGTTGCACCTCATAGAATTATGTTCCTCCGCTATTCGGAGGTATGGACGTGACTCAGGTTTCGGGGAAGCTACTCGCACGGAACGGTGATCGAGTTCGAGCGCAACTCCGTCTTTCCGCCGTCTGAATGGTAGAAGACCACGAAAGTGTCGTATTTGCTCGTGATCCTCGGGTTTTGGCAAATACGATCCTTGGGTGAAAAGGACCGGCTCGATGGTGTAGCAATGCCCTTGATCTCAACCTCTGTGGCAAACAGCCGGCCACCGTTTCTGCGTATCCAAATCTCGGCCCGGGATATCGGCCGATCCGGGCAGCTTGTGTAGCTGGCCGAACCTTTGATGTATCCGCCGGAAAGGATGGTGTACCCAATGTCTGTCTGGGTGCCGTTGGTGCAACTGGCGGCTGCCTGTGCTGGCGTCGACGGTGCTAGAAAGAGCGCCGTTGCCAGGCTGCCGATGGCAGCTGCCGACTTGATCCGCGTCAGTCTCATATGATCCCTACTTTTGGTAGCCAGAAGAGTCACGGCAGGTGACCTCGGACGTCGGTGGTCTTTTCGGCGCAGCGGTCGGTGGCGATGATGATGCCGTCCAAGCTGAGATGGATGAGCCCGGCGTCGGTGGCGTTTCCGGTCCGTGCACTAAGCATGCAACCTTCGAGTTGCCGTTAGGGTTGGCAAAGCATTGGCAGCGGCCGTTAGGAGTATGGCTATGCGGTTCCGGGTGCTCGGTCCAGTCGAGGTGCACGCTGATGATGGCCGGGTGCTGAGCCTGGTGCGCCGGCAGGAGCGTTGTCTGCTGGGAATCCTGCTGCTGGAGGCGGGCCGGGTGGTGTCGGTCGAGCGGCTGTGCAGCCTGCTGTGGCAGGACGACCCGCCCGAGCGGGCGCGTCAGTTTCTGCGCAGCATGGCCTCGCGGATACGCGCGCTGCTGGCCGAGGCCGGCGAGGCGGAGCCCGCAGTGACGTTGGTATCCGACCGGGGCGGCTACCGGCTGATGGTGTCTCCGGACATGGTCGATGTGCACCAGTTCCGTCGCCTGCTCGAGATCGCGGCCGCCACCCCCGAGTTGAGTGAGCGGGATCAGATGCTACGAGAGGCGCTCGCCCTGTGGGCCGGTCCGGCGCTGCACAATGCCGCCGGCGAGCAACTGCGGCAGCGGATCTGCGCCGATCTGGACGAGCTGCGCTTATACGCCGTCGAGGAATCCGTGGCGGTCGGCCTGGAACTGGGCCGCCATCACGAACTCATCCCCGAGCTTGCACGACTGACCGGCGAACACCCGCTCAGGGAACGCCTAGTCGGCGGCTACATGCTCGCCCTGCACCGGGACGGACGCGCCGGTGACGCGCTGGAGGCATACGCCCGGACGCGTGACCGGATGGCCGACCAGCTCGGTCTAGACCCCGGTCCTGCCTTACGCGAGCTGCACCAGGCGATTCTCCGTGACGAGGTTGACCTTCCGCCACCAGCGACATCATCGCACCCTTCTCCACACTCCACGCCCGGCGTGCCAGCGCAGTTGCCTGCCGACGTGCCGGGCTTCATCGGCCGCGAAGCTGAACTAGCCCAGCTCGATGATCTTCTCGATGAGGAGAGCACATCGCTGACGGTTACCGGGACGCTCGCCGCCGGATCGCCGGCGGTGGTGATCTCGGCCGTGTCGGGTACCGCCGGTGTGGGCAAAACCGCCCTGGCGATTCGATTCGGGCACCGGGTGCGTCCCCGGTTCCCTGATGGGCAGTTGTATGTCAACCTGCGCGGCTACGACCCCGATCAGCCGATGACCGCAGGCGACGCGCTGACCCGGTTCCTTAGCGTCCTGGGCGTGCCCGAAGCGGAGATTCCCCTGGAGGTGGACGAGCGATCGACCCTCTACCGCAGCAAGATCGCCGATCGGCGTATGTTCATCCTGCTGGACAACGCCTCCTCGGTCGAGCAAGTCCGCCCGCTGCTGCCCGGCACCGGGACGTGCGCGGTCGTGGTGACCAGTCGCGACAGCCTCGCCGGGCTGATCGCGACACACGGCGCCCGCCGTGTCGAACTCGACCTGCTTACGCAGGACGAGGCGGTTGCCCTGCTGCGCACCCTGATCGGCCCGCGGGCCGACACCGATCCCGACGCCGTCGCGACTCTCGCCCAGCAGTGCGTCCGTCTGCCGCTGGCTCTGAGGGTCGCCGCCGAACTGGCCGTCTCCCGTCCCCTGACCCGCTTGGCCGAGCTCGTCGCCGAACTGGCCGACCTCCAGTGGCGGCTGGACCTGCTGGACGCCGGTGGTGATCCTCGCGCGGCCGTGGCCACGGTCTTCTCCTGGTCCGTGCGGCACCTCTCCGCCGAGACCGCTCGCGTGTTCCGGCTGCTCGGCCTGCATCCCGGATCCGGCTTCGACACCTACAACGCCGCCGCGCTGGCCGGCAGCTCGTTGCCGGAGGCGCGCCGCGCCCTGGACACGCTCGCCCGTGCCAACCTCGTGCACCATGCCGGCGCCGGCCGGTACGGCATGCACGACCTGCTACGCACCTACGCCGCCGACCTGAGCGCGGCCTGTGACGGGGACGGACAGCGCGGGGCCGCGCTGGAGCGGCTGTTCGACTACTATCTGGCCACCTCCGCGGCCGCCATGGACACGCTGTACCCGGCCGAAATCCACCGCAGGCCCCGGATCCCCGCGCCCGCGACCCCCGTCCCGGACCTGGCCGACCCGGGCGCCGCCCGCGGCTGGCTGGAGGCCGAACAGCCAACCCTGATCGCGGTGGCCGCCCACACCGCCGCCCATGGCTGGCCCAGCCACACCAGCCGGCTGTCCACCACCCTGTTCCGTTACTTCGAAGCCGGCCACAACATCGACGCACTGACCATCCACCGGCACGCCCTGGATGCCACCCGGCAGGCCGGAGACAAGGCCGGACAGGCACACGCACTCCACGGCCTCGGAAGTACCTACCTGAAGTCCGGGCGCTACGAACAGGCCACCGATCACCTCGAACCGGCTTTGGATCTCTTCCGCCAGGTCGGCGACCCCATCGGTGAAGCGCGCGCCCTGAACAACCTCGGTGGTGCGGAGGACAGCCGGGGCCGCTACAGCCGAGCCACCGAATACTGCCGTCAAGCCCTCGAGCTTTACCGGCGTACCGGCGATCATCTCGGCGAGTCCCGCGCGCTGGTCAAACTCGGCGCGGTCGAGATGCGCCAAGGACACTACGGCGAGGCCACCCACCACCTCCGGCAAGCCCTTCTTCTGGGCCGGCAGACCGGCGACCGTCTCAGCGAAGCCGACGCACTCGACATACTCGGGTGCGTCGAGCATCGGCAGCGCAGCTACGACCGAGCGGTTGACCACCACCGGCAAGCCGTGGACCTGTACCGGGATACCGGCGACCGGACCGGTGAGGGCATAGCGCTGGCCAACCTCGGCGTCAACTACCTGGGCCTGGGAAAACACGACGATGCCCTCGGGTTCCTCCAGCAGGCTCACACCTTGTTCCTTGAGGACGGCGACCACGAAGGACAGGGCATAGCGCTCAACGGCCTCGGCGAAGCCGCGTACGCCGCCGGGCACCACGCCGACGCCGTCACCCACCACAGCGCCGCCCTCACCATCGCCGACGACAACGGCGCCGTGGATGAGCAGGCCCGCGCCCACGCCGGCCTTGGCCAGGCCCATCAAGCCCTGGGCGACCCCACTCGCGCCCGCCATCACTACGAGCAGGCAATCACGCGCTACGCCGATCTCGACGTGCCCGACGCCGACCATGTACGAGGACATCTCGCCGCCCTAGATCACGTGAGCACCAGCCGGCCGTAACGGGGCCGTGGTCATATCCGGCCGGGAATTCTCGATAGGCCCAGGGCCTCAGGTCGGCGAGGGGTGCCGGGGTGGTAGAGGTCCCGGTAGCAATCGCGGAACATCCAACGAACCCATCGCTGACCTGCGCTTATGGTGCAAGAGGGAGCCCCGAGCGGTTTGTCGTCAGTGGATCGCTTTGTCCCGGCGTCATCTGTGAGAATGACTCACTCTGGTTGAGTCCCGGGCGTGCTCGCCAGCGCTGCCGGCCTGGCTCCGGCCACCGACAAACCTTGTCGACCATTAGCGGATCGGGGTGGAGACTTGGAAAGTCTTCACCCCGATCGGGATGCAACCCGAACGTCCGCCGTCTCTACCGCGCCTGTCGAAAAGCCCATCGTCCCAACGCCCTGGCTCTGTGCCTGCTCGTCCCATGACCCATGGGCCATCTGCGAGAAGGGCACCGCACCTTGCCCTGGAGCGGCAGGCGCCGTCCACGTGGGACGGGGTGGCGCCCACCGAGGGTGGAGAGGCGTCACTGAAGGTGGAGAAACGCGCTCGACGCCCGATCAGCGCATTTTGGGGAAGGCGGCGCGCAGTGCGGAGCCGCGGGTGATGAACGCGACCCGGATGACGGGCAGCATGCAGACGACCTGCATCACGGCGTACCAAAGCGGGCAAATCCCCGGGATCAGGTCGACGCCGGTGATCGCGATCGGCATGATGACGGTGAGGGCGTTCACGCGCTCGAAGGCCCGGCGAGATCCCCGGGAAGCGGAGACGGTCATCCGGTAGATCAGCACGGCGACCGCAGGCAGCAGGGCTGCCCGGACCCACATGAACGTGTTCACCATATGACCGCTGCTCGACACCACGATGACCGCCAGGAGGGCGATGGCGCTGAGTGCGCCGTAAACCTTGATGCTGTTCTTCGCCGTGTCGAAGGCCCCTTGGATGCGGGGGTTGTTGGATTCCATGCTCAGCGACGCTACGAAGCGCTTGGCCGAGGCGGTATCGGTCCAGGCACACGGGAGGGTGGGGCCAGCCCCACTCCTTGGCCGGCCAGGGCAGTGGCGTGCTCCGCGCGGTGCACAGTGGAAGCACCGAACCGACAGGCGAAGGAAGAGGCATGCGGCAGTTGGGTATCTGGGCGGGGCGCGTCGGCGTGGGGTTCGTGCGGTCGTGCGTGGTGGCGGTCGTCACCATGCTGGTCCCGGCCGTGTGGGCCGTGGCCGTGGCGTGGGCCATCTGGTGGGGTGCGGGGAATCCATGGTCGTGGCTGGGGCCGTTCGTGCTGGTGTGCGTGGGCACCCTCGGTCTGTCCCGACCGGTCTGCCGGCTGGTCCGCGTCCTGGTGGCGAGGTGGACGGGCACCTTCATCCCCGCCGGCTACCGGGAGGCCGGGCCGGTGGTGCGGATGTCCACCGGGTACTGGTGGAACGGCTTCTCCTACGAGCGCAGCCGCCGCGACGCCGTCCTGGATCAAAAATGGCGGGTCCGGTGGAAGGATCCCGCCGTCTGGCGTGACGTGCGGTTCACCGGGATCGCGCCGTTCGCCGCGGGCGTGGTGGCGTCCGTTCCGCCGGCTGGAGTGGTCGCGGCGGTCCTCGGGCTTGGCCAGGGGGTACTCGCCGCGCGCCTCTTCGGGGTACTCGGCTTGGTCGTGGCCATCGCCACAGCCCCGTACGCCTGGCGGCTGCTCGTGCCAGTGGCTGTCCGCTTCCTGCGCCCGTCGCGCGCGATGGCGATGACCGAGCGGGTGGAGGAACTGACCGCCCAGCGCGCGGACGCGACGGTCGCGCAGGCCGCCGAGATCCGCCGGATCGAACGGGACCTGCACGACGGGGCGCAGGCCCGCCTGGTCGCGCTCGGACTCGCGTTGGCGACCGCGGAGAAACTGATGGAGACCGACCCCGACCAGGCGAAGGCGCTGATGCGGGAAGCGCGGGGCGGTGCCGCCGCCTCGCTGACCGAGCTTCGCGAACTGGTCAGGGGGATCAGCCCGCCGGTGCTGAACGAGCGGGGGCTCGTCGACGCCGTCCGCGCCCTGGCTTTGGACGTCCCCCTCGACGTGGCCGTCAGCGCCGACGTCGGCCTGCGCCTGGACCCGCCGATCGAGGCCGCCGTCTATTTCGGCGTCGCCGAGCTGCTGACCAACGCGGTCAAACACGCCCAGGCGTCCCGGGCGCGTATCTCCCTCGCCCGGGACGACGCCGGCCTCATCGTCGAGGTCGAGGACGATGGGCGGGGCGGTGCCAATGTGCGCGCCGACGGCGGACTCGCCGGTCTGCGCCGCCGCCTTGCGGTCTTCGACGGCACCCTGGAGATCAGCAGCCCGCCGGGCGGTCCGACCCGTGTGAGAATGGCACTGCCATGCGACTCGTTGTAGCCGAAGACCTTTACCTCCTGCGCGAGGGGATGGTCCGCCTGATCGAAGCGTACGGGCACCAGGTGGTGGCCACGGCGGCCACGGGCCCCGAGACGCTGGAGGCGCTACGGAGATGGCGCCCGGATGTGTCCGTCATCGACGTCCGCATGCCGCCGAACCAGTCCGACGAGGGCCTGCGCGCGGCCCTCGCCGCCCGTGCCGAGATGCCCGGGCTGCCGGTCCTCATCCTCTCCCAGCACGTGGAGCAGCTGTACGCCCGGGAGCTGCTGGCCGACGGCTCCGGCGGTGTCGGCTACCTGCTGAAGGACAGCGTGTTCGACGCCGACCAGTTCATCGGCGCCCTGGAGCGCGTCGCGGACGGCGGGACCGCCATGGACCCGGCCGTCATCGCCAAGCTGCTGTCCAGCAGCTCCCCAAGCCGCGGACTCGAGCGGCTCACCGAACGCGAGCACGCCGTGCTGGCTCTCATGGCCGAAGGACTGTCCAACCAGGCCATCGGCCGCCGCCTTTTCCTCAGCGACAGCGCCATCAGTAAGTACACGACCTCCATGTTCGGCAAGTTGGGCATCGTCGACGACGAAGACAGTAACCGCCGCGTGCGCGCCGTCCTGGCCTATCTGAACAACGCTTGACCGGGCGCCTGGCACGTTCACCGGCCCCACTCATACCCGCCGATCACGGCCCCAGCCACGGCCCCGCCCTCGCTGTCGTCGGCATCCAGGCCGTCGCGCTGGACTGGTTCTTGGCCACCCGCCGCCCGGCCAGGCGGCGGCGAAATCGTTACGCTGGCGCTGACCTCAAGGGCAGGCCCGCCGGCCACGGTTGTCCGGAAAGGGATCTCTTCGATACTGGCAGGCCATACTGGCGGAGCTGACGGACCGGATCGAAAGCATGGTGATCAACAATCCGGCGCGGCAGCGGCCCGCGAAAGCGGAGCGGCGGCCACGATCATGGTTCTTCCAGGTCGAGGGTGTCAGGGGTTGATCAGGTGGTGCCTGACTCGTTCACCAGGTTTGGGACGTGCGCGAGGTCGCCGACGGGCTGGAGGTGACCATCCGCACCTCCAAGACCGACAAGGACTCCACCGGCGAGATCATCGCCATCCCGCGCGGCACCCATCCGCTCACCGATCCGGTCGCCGCCTGGCGCGACTGGCTTCATTGCTCGACCAGGCCGGACACACTTCTGACAGGCTGCTGCGCCGAATCAACCGGCACGGCACCGTCGGTTCCTCCCTGGGCGCCGACGCGGTCAACGTCATCGTCCGCGACCTGGCCGTCCGCGCCGGCGTGCCCAGTGCGGAGACCATCACCGCGCACAGCCTGCGCGCGGGCGGCGCCACCGTCGCCTACGCCGCCGGCGTCCCGGTCGCCGTCATCGCCAAGCACGGCCGCTGGGCCCCGGCCTCACCCGTGGTCTTGCGCTACATCCGGGCCGTGGACCGCTGGCGCGACAACGCCATGCGTAACGTGGGGCTCTGACCGGTCAAAAGGCGACTACCGAGGCCAGAAGGCCACACGGCGTCGCCCAGTCTCAGCGCTGGTCGTCCGCGTGGAAACGCTCGCGCAGCAGGTAACGCTCCGGGGGCAACTGGGAATCTGCAACGAGATGTCAGCGGCTGGACCAGGACACTCTGCAGTCGGTGTCAGTGAATCTGCACGAGGTGTCAGTAGGGTCCACGCTGGTGGACAGGTCGATCACTGGTTCATGCTGGGTAACGAGGCCGCTGGTCAGCCCTACGCCGCAACGCATCACCCGGTACCGGTCCGGGAGAGTAGGGGTGCTGGAAGAGGTCGTCGGGGATGGTGCGTCACGGGCGGGTTCGCGCGTGGGTCCCGTCTGCGCCGGCCTCCTCACGCCGGCCCGGTGCTGCGTCCGCGCGTCCGTCGCCAGTGACATCGGAGAAGATGCCGTGGGTGCCGAGGTAGGGGCCGTGCGTGCAGTCTTTGTTCGGCAGGAACGCCGGGACACGCACCATCTTCATTGCCCAGACCCGTTCGGCCGCCGGTTCCGGATCCCTCTCGCCCGCGTAGTCCAGGCCCAGTGAGATCGAGTCATCGACCCGGAATCAGACGGAGCCCGAGTCCCGGCCCGGCGCCGGCCTGGTGGGATCGGGCACGATGGGGGACTCGGTCAGGCCGACCCTGTCGACGACGCCGAACGTGGTCTGCGTCGTCCTTCCGGACTTCGTCACGAGGGTGTCGATCGTCGGGTCAGCGATGCCCGAGGAGCCGATGAGCTCTCCGCTGGCGATGTTAGCCAGGGCAAGCTCGGTGGCGTTGATTGCTTAGCGGCGTAGTACCCCCTCCAGCTTGCCTTCAACGCCGTCCTCGGCGACCAGGATGGTGTTGATGTGCAGGGTCGCCTTCTTGGGGGTGAAGCCGGGGGAGGCGCGCCCGGGGTGGTCCGCGGATCCCGCTGTGCGGTGCGGGTCTGACGGGAGCCTTGCCGATTCCCGGATATGGCACAACCGAATTAAATGCCTGTCGAGTTGTTGGTGCCGTTTCGTCCATCGGCAGCGGCCAGGGCGGTGATGCGAGCGCCGAGATCATCGCCGACCTCGCCGCCGAACTCGAGCAACTCCCTGGCGTCGTGGCCGGCCTGGCCGCCGCCCCGCCCCCGAGCAAGGCCGCGAAGTCCGAGCCGCCACCACGACCGTGGTCCTGGCTGCGCATGTCCCACGTCGATAAGGCCGATCGGCTTGCCGAGCTCGGCGACCGGCTGATGCAGGTGCTGTGCGCCTGGCCACCGCCCAGCGCGCCATCCTGCCATGCTGGATGCGCCACTGGGACGTCATCGAGGAGCTCTCCATGCTCTACTGCTGCTGGCGGACGGCCTACCTGTGGGAGGAGGCCACCGCCGGAGCTAACGCAATGAAGTGAGACGCCGCCAGCAGATGAGTGCGCACGCCAGCTTGAGGAAGGCCTCGTGGATGTCGGCGCGGACTTCCCAGCGGATGTGTAAGCGCCGGAAGGCGTGCAGCAGGGCGAAGGTCTGCTCGACGACCCGGCGTTGTTTGCCCAGGCCGGAGCCCGTGCTCGGTGCCGCGGCGGGCGATCAGCGGGCGGATCCGCAACTCTCGGACCAGGCGGCGGTACTTGTCGTGGTCGTAGCCGCGGTCGGCGAGCACCGCGTCGGGACGCTGGCGGGGTCGGCCGCGCTTGCCGCGCACCTTCGGGATGGCCTTCAGCAGCGGGCGCAGCTGCGTGACGTCGTTGCGGTTGGCACCGGTCAGGATCACCGCGAGCGGAATGCCGGTGGCCTCGGTGATCAGGTGATGCTTGCTGCCGGCCCGCCCTCGATCGACCGGGGACGGGCCGGTCTGCGGCCCCCTTTTAGCGCTCTGATCTGCGAGGAGTCCACTGCAGCTCGGGAGAAGTCGAGGGCGTCGGCTGCCCTCAGCCGATCGAGCAGCACCTCATGCAGCCGCTGCCACACGCCGGAGGCGTTCCACTCGGCCAGCCGCCGCCAGCACGTCATGCCCGAGCCGTAGCCGAGTTCCTGCGGCAGGTGCTCCCAGGCGATCCCGGTGTGCAGCACGAACAAGATGCCCTGCAACGCCAGCCGGTCATCCAGCCGTTTGCGTCCCGGATGCCGGAACCGGCGCTGACGCTGCGGCACAAGCGGCTCGATCACCGCCCGCAGTTCGTCACTGACCTCCCACGGCTTCAGCTTGGCCACCCGTGCCCCTCCCGCTCGGCTACAGCGAGAGATCAAAGCACAACAAAGATCATTCCGTTAGGCGCTCTTATGCATGGCATCCCGTTCTACCCGAGGACGCCCGGCGTCTGACAACCGCAAATGCCGGCCCCCGGTTTACGAAAGGCCTTCGGGACCACGGCCATCCCTCCTGCGACCGCCTTCCGTGTCAGGGGAGAGCAATCGTCCCACATCGGCTCGCTGGCTGGCGGCGCTCAAGTTGGCGGGGGCACGTACACGCGCCACCTCTTGCCCTTGACCAGACCCAGGTCGAGCGGGGTCCAGGTGGTGAGGAAGGGGGCGGGGGGCCGCTGTGTCGTGGTGAGCACGCCGACCCATTCACGCCGGCCGAGAGCGGCCGTGATGGAGGACGGCACGGACACGGTTCCGCCGTAGTGGCGGTAGACGCCGTGGGCGGCGCAGCCGGTGAGGTAGCCGATCTGCAGGGCGTCGCGGCCGTACAGGAAGCACGGCGGGCGCATGCCCGCCCGTTTGAGCCGGGCGGCGACGGCGGGCGCGGCAGCGCGGGCGGCGTAGACGTCGCCGCCCTCCACTACCAAGGTCCTGACCTGCACGGCGAAGTAGCCGAGCAGGCCGATGAAAGCGAGCACCGCGCCGGCCCGCCGCCGGCACAGCCGGGTGACACCCGCCGCGACGGGCAGTGCGAGCAGGGCGTAGGCGGGCAGCAGGAAACGCGGGGCGGCGTAGCCGACGGTGAACAGGTAGGAGACGGCGAGCGACAGGCCGCAGGCCAGGGCCGCCACGACGGCGCGCCGCCGGGCCGCGGCCACGCCGAGCGCCGCGAGCACCGGCACGGCCGCGAACCAGGCGGCCTGCGTGAGCGGCACTCCTCCGCAGTCGGTGCCGAAGCGGCACAGCAGGGGGCCGTTCAGGGCGCGTAGGTGGTCGGGCAGGCTGAAGTGCAGGCCGGTGGCGTTCTCGGCGCCCGCCGCGTGCAGGCGCGCCAGCGGCCCGCCGAACGTCCACAGCGCCTCGGCCAGCCACTCCCCCCAGCCGATCGCGAGTCCGGCCGCCGTGGCCAGCAGCGGGCGCGGGCGCCGGCGCGCGATCCCGTACGCGAGCAGGGGCAGCGCCAGCCAGGTCGCGTCCATCGGGCGCAGCAGCGACGCCAGCGCGAAAGCCGCCACCACCCCGGCCGTCGCCGCGCGTGGCTGGGGCCGGGTCTCGGCCAGGCAGGCCAGGCCGACGCCGGCGACGCCGCTGTAGGCGACCCACATGTTGGGCATGGCCGCGTTGGCGTAGAGCAGCGACAACCACAGGCCGGCGAACAGGGCGGCGGCGAGCGGCGCCACCACCCCGGTCCGCAGCCGGAGCCACGGCAGGTAGGCCAGGAACAGCGCCAGGCCCGACAGCAGGCTGAGATAGACGCGGATGGCGGTCACCGACGGGGTGAGCACAGCGATGGGGGCCGCGAGCAGCTGGACTCCGCGGGCGCGGGGCGCGGTGTACTCGGCGGCGGGAACGCCGCGGGCCACCTGGCTGAGGTACACACTCTCGTCCCAGCCGAGCCCGATCCTGACAGTCAGCGCCAGCTGAAGCGCCGTGTAGCCGCCCGCCACGAGCGCCAGCGCCAGGTGCGCGCGGTGCGCGCCGATCCACGCCCGCGCGCGCCCGGCCGTGACTTCGTCCATGCCTGACACGCTACGGAGGGTGACATCAGAGGTTGTTCAGGTCACGGTTGGTGTCGCGCATTCCTTACGACCTGCGGCCGGCTGGGGGGCGCACTGCAGGTCTGTCGCCAGCGCCCGCGTCCGGAACCTTCGCGTACAGCTCCTTGGCTGCGCTGGAGCGACAAGGACGGCGACTACACCGTTCTCGAACAGAAGGGCGCCCACCAGACGCCGTTCAAGCTCGGCAACACCGCCGAGCATGGTCTGGTGTTCACCTTCACCGGCGCCGACGCCACCAATGCGACGGTCGAGGGTGTCCTGTCCGGAGTCGAGCCGCCGGTCGACGCATGGTTCCACCTGGCCGGCGTGTACGACGCGGCCACCCGGACGGCCACCTTGTACCTGAACGGGGTACAGGCCGGGACAGCGCAGTTGTCCTTCCCCTCCTGGAACGTTCAGGCCCCGCTATGGATCGGGGCGGCGATGGCAGGGAGCCTACCCAGGGTGCGGCTGCAACTGGTGCCTTCAGTTACGACCGCATCAACCTGCAAACATGCCAGGTCAGCGGAAGCGAAACCGGGTATGGCGAGTATGATGCGCGTATCCGCGAGCTGCCGTACAACTCCTGCTGGTCCTCCTACATGCAAGTGAACGACTACGTAGAGGATGAGTCAACCGGCACATGGTTCAAAGCTGGTTGTAAAAGCGCGTTCAAGAATCCTGTCCTCAAATGGGGCTGCAAGCAGATGGGTGAGGCGTTCGATGAAGACCTCGCCCTCCGCTTCCGGGCCACAGTAGTCATCCACAGCTATCTCGGAGATGCGACCGGGACCGGTGTGGTGGGTGGAGAATCCGGCATCAAGCCGACGGACATGAAGATGTTCATCCAGCTCGATGATTTCGCACTTATCGATGAAAATGGGTGGGCGGTAAAGCCTGGCAGCCAATTGAGCGGTATGCCCATTACAACGAGGCTATACATCCCGAAGGGCTGCACAACTAGCGACGGAGAGAAAAAGAAGGATATCTCCACCTGGCAATCCAGCTCGTACGATATCTTCAAGCTTCAAGCGAATATCGCTAGTTCGAGCGTACGCACCTGCGCGCTCCACCCGGAAGTCGTGTTTTATACCGACTCTGGCCTGCAGTGGTTGCGCCTGCCCCTCTTCAGCCAGAACGTCATTGACGTCAGGAGCGAGTGGGTCGGCGTCGCACGCGAGGGTGACGGTGTGCCCGTGGGCTGGAAGCGGTGGATGCCCCACTTCCGCTGCGACAAGCTCGCATTCGGCGCCACTAACTCGCAGGTTGAGGACCGAGCCGGCGGCTGTATCAATACCAGGTCGAAACCCGTGTTCTTCATGTCCACGGAGAGCGGCGCGAGACATCCAGAGGTGGCCCAGCACATCAAGGACTCCCTCAACCCCGCAACAAACAAGAGGACTAATCCCCCTAAACGCGAAGGGCAGCTCGAGGTTCCGAACCCGCCGATCAAAGATGTCCTCGGCACTAAGCTGCCCAAAAGCATCCCAGGCAACTGGGCGGCTCCTGCCGGTAGCGATGCAGGCAAACCGTTGCACAGAACTACCAGCGCCGACGACAACAAAGCCAACCGGCTTGTGTTCTCGAGACGTTCATTCACCGAGCCCGGAACAGGGAAAGTAGGCCGGATGACAAGGCGTCCAACTATTGCAAGTACTACGATTGGGAAAAATACATCGCCCCTAAGGTCCGCTGGCAGGACCTGAACTGCGATGATATTCACAGGACTTTACTGTTACTCTGTCCACGCCAGTGGACTTGACAGGCGTCGGGTATCAGTCGGTCTTCAACTCATATGCTGCGAGGTCCCAGAAGGACTTAAACCGAATAGCGCCGGCTAGCCATGGTGCGAGATACCAGGCTTCCCACTCACTTCGGAGGTTCTGACGTGGGGATTGAGGAGGGCGACCCCGTCATCCCAGTATCCGATCAGAAGGGTGTCCGGCACATACTCCCTTCTAAAGTGGCCGGATTCCTGCTCGGGCCCATACACAAGGTAGAGCTCGTCGGGCACACTCCACGAGTCCGCCTTAGGTCCTGACCAGATCTCGGCCTCCAAAGGATCGACCTCACGAAGCCAGCCGACCTCTTCAGTGCGCAGCAAGCAGCATTCATCGTCGCTACCCCACCCGTTAGCGAACAGAAGGAACTGCCTGTAACTCGGCGGCAACTCCAGGCCCACCCGCTCTTCAAGCTGGGTCACCTCTGCCTCGGTAGCCGGAGGATACAGCTCGCCGAGTGGACTGATCGCTGAGTATCGAGAACTGTCGGTCGCCGGATGCCTTGCAGGGAAATGTCCAGACCATGCGTATTGGGCACTCATGGTGAAGAAGATATCCCGCTTGAGTGACTGCTGCACCTGCAGTGCTATGGCCGTGACAGTTCGAGGTGTGAACCAGCGGTTACCTCACGTCGATGACGATCACGGTGATGTTGTTGGGCCACCACCCTCCAGCGTGAGAAAGACCAGACGCTCGGCCGCATCCTCCGCCGGCTTTGCTGGGTCCAGGGTGTCCCGTTTTGCGCCGGCAGGCACCACGCCGCTGAGTCAAGAACGGCAAGGCCATCGGCGGCGCCACCGTCACCGACCCGGTCATGTTGTCCATGACGCTGCATCTGTGCGATCAGGACCTACTGTCCCTCCAGGGTCGGCAACCCGGGCACGGCCACGAACTCCTCGGGAGTCCTCCGCACCGGGCCACGGGTTGCGCCGCCAGGCGTACATAAGCGCGGTGACACGCTGGACGGGCTCCTGCTGGTCGCTCGGCAGGCTCCACACGCTCGGCCGCGAGGGCACGGTAGCGGGACCACCGCGAGCCAGCAGCGAGGGGCCCCAGAACAGCGGTGCCCCGGGACGCGTGAAGTCAGAGACGATCCCGGGGCTTATGCCGTCCACGCTAGCAGCCGCGACTGGCGGAGGAGCTGAAGGCTGGGCGGTGTTAGTGACGCAGAACAACGGCAGACAAAACGCAGTGCGTTGGCAACGAGCGGCGCAGATCTGTGACCGTGCGGCCCGACCGTGCCCACTCCTCGAGGTGTGATCGCCTGGACGATCAGGGAAGTTCGAATTGCCCTCCACACGAACAACCTCATGGTGGCCGCGTCCTGGAGGCGACTGACGAAACCGGCCCGGGCATAGCTGCTTCCGGCGAGGAAAGCCTTACCGGTGGGCACTGGTCAGGGGGCGAAACATCCATGAACTCGTTCGGGACCAGAGGGCAACGCGGCCGCTGTCATAAAGTCCGCGCCTGGCAGGCTCGGGTGTCTACCATCGCCGCCCCAGCTCAAAGGCAGAATTGCACCGTTGCGGCTGTCAAAGATCTGCGTAGCTCAGCGTTTCCGCTGACATCCCGGCTGCGCGTCACATGGCCAGCTTAGCGGTCTACCTGCGAACTGACCCCCGATGCAGATTCCTACTGACTGTCCTGTCTCAAATGAGTTGGCGTGAGACCTGGTCGCTGACCTGCGGCGCGCCAACTGATTTGAGACAACATGAATGTGAATGTCTCAACGATCATGGCGCGTCTGGCTGAATGTCTCAAATCAGTTGGCGTGTGATCATGGAATGGGGCTGAGGAACCAGATATCCATCCCCCGCGAGACTGCCTGGCGGGCTTCTTGGTATTGAACGCCCGGCCCGCCGCGCGCAACTCCGTCAGAGACCCGCACGCCTCGACGTCCCTGTCGGGTCAGAAGTAGGCGCCGGGAATGGCAGCGCCGAGGATCGGACGGCGAAGGTGTTGTGGGGTGAGCATGACGCCGGTGATCCGGCTGGCGAGTGCCAGGGCCGCCGGGATGGGATTGTCGATGCTGTCGTCGGCGGCCGGATCGATGCCCAGCTCACGGAGGTGACGATTGAGCCGGTCGGGATCCGTGCCCTGCCTGTCTATGGGAAACCTTGGGTTGATGTCGGTAATGAGCTGGCCGTCGACGGCATAGGTGACCTGGTGCTGGGCGTAGTCATGCCGGTGCACCGCCAGGGCCTCCCCGCCGTCGCGCGACAGGGCGCCCAAGACCTCCAGTTGCAGGCCGCGCCAGCCGCAGTCCTCAATCGCGATGGTCCACTCCCCGATACGCACCACGGTGATGATCCAAGATCCTTCCGGATAGGTGCGGTCCCCATCTTCGATCATGCGGATGTCCTCGTCCGCGGCGCCGAGCCGGCGCAGCACCTCGTGCTCGTCGAGTCCGCGGACGAAGACGATCGTGTAGATGTCCCCGAGTTCGCTGTCCTGCCACTCATAATCCTCCGGCGACGCGCCGGGGGTTCTCGCGGTGGCGCGGACCATCTCGAACGTTCTCGCCTGCTCAAGGATCTCGGGATGGGCAGCGAAGAAGGCCTCGGTGATTTCTGGAGCTTCCGGTCCACGCTCACTGACCAGGTAGCCGTTCGCTCTCGCCCAGTCCTGGATTTGAGTGCGGCCGAGCTTGGGCGCCCGGTAGGTGACGCGGAGGGGGGTGAAGTCGGCATCGGACATGATCAGAAACTTACCGACGCGTTCGACGTTCGTCTGCTGCTCCAGCTCGTGAACGTCTCATGGCAGGTCGGCCCGGGGGGGTAGTCCTCTCCCAGACCGGGGAACCAGGCGTCCTTCTTGGTCGCGGTCTTCGCTTGCCGGAGGAGCATCGTGGCGTTCTTGCGCTCGTTCTCGATCCAGAGGTAGAGGGGATCGCGCCGCCACTCGTTCCAGTCCTCCCCAATCCTGCCGTAGCCGCGGGCGACGGTCCGTCGGATCTCCGCTAAGAGAGCCGGCTCGACGTCACCGGCGCCATGGCCGCATCCGGCCGGCCCGGGTCTCCAGGTAGCGCCGCCACGTCGCCGGTCTCCACGCGCCCGCCTGATGCGCCCGCCTGATCAAGAGCCTCGGACAGGCGGGTGAGGAGCGCGGTCGCTCACGCCCGCCCTTCGGCGGTCTCGATGTGGAAGACGTCGGTCAGCTACGGAAACGACGGTAGCCGTGCTGCCCGGCTTTCCGGGCGGGAAGCACGGCTACCAGTGCGGGTGTTTCAGCCGACGGTGACGGTGGCGGGTTGGGTGGACAGCAGGGTCTGGGTCCAGCCGCCGGTGTCGACGGTGCCTTGTCCGGCCACGTCGGCGCCGTTGCCGTCGTGGGGGTTGCCGTCGA
>NZ_POUD01000420.1 GCF_003236395.1 Nonomuraea aridisoli
GTTCCAGCCTGGTGTCAGCCATGCTTTCAACTGACCGCGACACTCATGCGCTGTCACGGTTACACCTCGGTGTGAAACGGAACTCACCTCATGTGGTGACACCGGAACTCAATACCGGCTCACTAGCGGGGCTGCTCCGCCGCCACGTACGCGTCGATCTCGGCGAGGTAGGCGTCCTTGAGGTGACGCGGCAGCCAGGCGATCTCGAAGGCGTTGCGTTCGAGATCGGCCAGCTCGTCGCGGGTCAGGCGGAGCGCGCCCTGCAGCGCCTCCAGGTTCTCCTGCACGTAGCCGGAGAAGTACGCCGGGTCGTCGGAGTTGACCGTCACCCGTACGCCGAGGTCCATCAGCTTGCGGATGTCCTCGGCCTTCATGCCGTCGCTGACGTGGCCGTTGGAGATCGGGCAGCAGGTCAGCCCGAGACCGCGTTCCAGCACCGCCTCCACCAGTCGGAGGTCCGCGATGACGTTGACGCCGTGGTCGATGCGGTCGACGCCGATCTCCTCGATCGCCTGGCGGATGTGCTCGACCGTGTCGTCCTGGTCGATGTCGCAGTGCATGGTGAGCAGGTAGCCCTCCTGCCGGGCCCGCTCGTAGACGACGGCGAACTTGCGCGGCGGGTTGCCCTTCTCGTCGGAGTCGAGCCCCACGCCGGCGATCCACTCCTTGTACGGCAGCGACTCCAGCAGCGTCGCCATCGCGTACTCGGCCTGGAAGTCGCGCAGGAAGCACATGATGAGCTGGGCCCGCACGCCGAGCCGCGTGTCGGCGTCGAGCAGCGCCCGCCGCAGCCCGCGGATCACCACGTCGAACGGCACCCCGCGCGAGGTGTGGGCCTGCGGGTCGAAGAAGATCTCGGCGTAGCGGACGTTCTGCTCGGCGGCCTTGGTCAGGTAGGCCATGGCCAGGTCGTAGAAGTCGGGCTCGGTGCGCAGCACCCGCATGCCCTCGTAGTAGATCTCGAGGAACGAGGGCAGGCTGTCGAAGGTGTAGGCCGCGCGCATCTGCTCGACGCTCGCGTACGGCAGCTCCAAGCCGTTGCGCGCGGCCAGCTCGAACTTGAGCTCGGGCTCCAGGGTGCCCTCGATGTGCAGGTGGAGCTCCGCCTTGGGCAGCCCGGCGATGAAATCCCTCACCCTGCCCAGACTAGAAGACGAGCGAGAGTCCCACCGCGAAGAGCAGCCCGTAGGCCATCTGCAGCTTGCCCGTCTGCTGGAGCGCCGCGATCAGGGCGGGGCCCACGGCCTTGCTGAGCACCACCCGGATGGGGGAGATGGCCAGCGGCGCGGCGAGCAGCACCAGGGCCGCCCACGGCGTGATCGGGATCATCGCCAGTGCCACCACGAACGGCACGACCTGGCAGGCGACGTAGAGCGTACGGGTGCGCTCGGCGCCGAGCACCACGGCCAGCGTGCGCTTGCCCGTCTCACCGTCGGTGCGGACGTCGCGCAGGTTGTTGACCACGAGCATCGAGCAGGAGAGCAGACCGACGGGGACCGAGGCGATCAGCGCCGCCCAGCTCAGCTGCTCCGTCTGCACGAACGTGGTGCCCACCACCGGGACCACCCCGAAGAACACGAAAACGGCCACCTCGCCGAGCCCGCGATAGCCGTACGGGCGGCTGCCGCCGGTGTAGAACCAGCCGGCCGCGATGCACGCCGCGCCGACCAGCAAGATCCACCACGCCTGCGTCACGATCACCAGAACGAGCCCGAGCACCGCCGCGATCCCGAAGGAGGCCAGCGCGGCCGTCAGCACCTGGCGCGGCGTCGCCGCGCGTGAACCCACCAACCGCATCGGGCCGACCCGCTGGTCGTCGGTGCCACGGATGCCGTCGCTGTAGTCATTGGCGTAGTTGACGCCGATCTGCAGCGACAAAGCTACGAAAAGGGCCAAAAGGGCCCGCCACCATACGAATCCGTCTTCGCCGACGGCCACACCGGTGCCCACCATCACGGGCACGATCGCATTGGGCAGGGTGCGCGGGCGGGCGCCCGCGATCCACTGGCCTGGGGTTGCCATGTTGATCTACCTCAAGTCAACTCATCAACTGATGTCGGTGGCAAGCCGGACCATTCGGATCGGGCGGCCCATGTCGAGGACGCGCTCGGCCATGTCCTCGCCCCAACCGGCCGACTCCAGGAAGCCGAGCACAGCGTAGTTGTCAGCGAAGACCCAGGTCACGATCTGCCGGAACCCATCTTCGCGCAGGTAGTCGACTGTGGCGTTGAGCAGGCGGCTGCCATGGCCCCGGCGGACGAAGTCGGGGTCGACGAGCAGCGTCAGCATCTCGGCCACCACACTGGGGTCGAGATCGGGGTCCTCGGCGGGAGCGTGCGAGGCCAGGCCCACCACGCGTTCGCCGCCGCGGGGCGTCACCAGTGCGGCGCTGCCACCCGCGCCGAGCGCGGGGAAGCCTTCGGTGTCGAGGATGGTCTCCACCGCCACCAGCACCCGGTGCCGGGGGCTGGGCGGGGCGACGATCGCCTCATCCCACTGGCGCAGCCACATCTTCTCGGCCGCCGGGCCCGTCATCTGCTCGAGTGGGCCTTCGGGGAGGAAGTCCCGGTAGCCGTAACGCCAGGCGCGGATCTGACAATTCGCCACCTGAAGTACATCCTCGCGCCGGGCCGCCCGGACGCCTACGTCTGCCATCTCGGCCCGCTCCTTCGCCTGCCGTCCATGCCACAAGGCACGGGTTACACCGTATCGGTGTTTGACCCTACGAGAAGACGCGAACCCCGCTTCCTCGCCCGGTAAGCCCGTGTCTTGGTGCGATTGCCGCATACCCGCATGGAACACCACGAGCGGGAACGGTTCTTCGACGAATCGATGAACGCCCACTGGCATGTGCTCTCCGCGCACACCTTCAGACGGTTCCACGACGCCGACACGGCTGCCGCGGCGATCCGCGCCAGCCCGCCCGGCACACCCTCGCACGCGGGCACCAGCTCCGGCGCCTCGCCGGCCCGCACCGCGACGCGCAGGGGCAGCGACGGGAGGTCGGCCGCCTCGCGTCTGAGCGAGGCTCTGAGCCCTTCGCGCAGGGCGTGGGCGGTGGTCAGGTCGTCGTCGGTGGCGCGGTCGCGCGGCCCGATCAGGTCTCGCTCGCGCAGCCACATCGCGAGCTCGGCGGGGGAGGACAGCTCGTCCGCCTGCGCTTCGACGTCGTAGGTGTTCACGAAGTCTCGTACGAGCTCCGCGGGGAACGGCATGCCGTCACTCTACTGGGCCCGCCGCGCGTCAGTGATCGCCGGTAGCCTCCGTCACGGCCTCGGCCAGCCGCCGTACGCCCTCGTGCAGCTCGGCCAGGTGGGCGGCGGCCATGTGCGTGAGGCGCAGGTGGGGGCCGGGGGGCTCCGACGGGAAGTACAGCCGGCCCGGGCTCACCAGGGCGCCCTTGCGCCGGGCGGCCTCCACCAGTGCGTTCTCGTCGACCTCGGCGGGCAGGCGGACCCACAGGTGCATGCCGCCGATGGGCAGCAGCCAGGGCTCGGCCTGCGGCAGGTGCTCGGCGAGCGCGGCGGCCAGCGCGTCGCGGCGGGTGCGGATCTCGGCGTGCACGGCCGCCAGGTGGCGCCGGAAGCCGGGCGTGCCGACGAACTCCAGCGCCGTCTCCTGCAGCGGCCGCGCCACGAAGAACGACTCCACCAGCTGGCTCGCCCGCAGCCGGTGGGCGGCCGGCCCCCGGGCGATCACCGCCGCGACCCGCATGCTCGGCGACAGGATCTTGGTCAGGGAGACGACGTGCACCACGGTGCCGTGCGCGTCCATGGAGGCGAGCGACGGGGGCGGCTGCTCGGTGAGGTAACGGGCGTAGTCGTCCTCCACCACGAACGCGCCCGCCGCCCTGGCCACCTGCAGCACCTGCTCGCGGCGCTCCACCGGCAGCGTGGCGCCCGTGGGGTTGTGCAGCGTGGGCTGGCAGCAGAACACCCGCGCCCCCGTGACGGCGAACGCCTCGGCCAGCAGGTCGGGACGTACGCCGTCGCGGTCCACCGGAACGGCCGTCGGCCGCAGCCCCGCCGCCCTGGCCGCCGCCAGCGCCCCCGGATAGGTGGGCGTCTCGACCAGCAGCGGCGTTCCGGGCGCCGCCAGCGCCCGGAACGCGTGCGTCAGGGCCGCCTGCCCCCCGCTGACGATCAGCGCGTCGGCCGCCGTCACGTCGCCCCCGGCCTGCGCCGCGAACCACCGTCGCAGCTCCGGCAGCCCCGCCAGCGGCGGCATCGCCCAGGCGCCGGGACGGCGGACGGCCCGCGCCGCGGCGGCCGCCAGCTGCCGGTCGGGCCGCAGTCCCGGACGCAGGTAGCCGCCGGTCAGCGGGACCACCCCGTCGGGCGCCGTCTGCAGCAGCGTGGCGACCGGCTCGTCGTCCACGACCCGGTCGCCCAGCGCGACCGTCTGCCAGGACAGGTCGGCGCCGCCGCGATCGGACGGCTGCCGCCGCGTCACGAAGACGCCGCTGCCGGGTCTGGCGACCACCCGCCCCTCGGCGGCGAGCTGGCCGATGGCGCGCGACACGGTGACGGGGCTGACGTTGTGCCGCCGCATGATCTCCCTGCTGGACGGCAGTCGCGCCCCCGCTCCCAGCCGGTCGGCCTCCTCGCGCAGGATCGCCGCGATATGGGCGATACTGCTATCGTTTTCCATGAGAGTTGAGAATAGCGCTACTGTCCCTGTTGGAGTAACGGTCCCGGCCGACCGGCGACGGGGGACGGTGCTGGCGTTCGTGGGGGTGCTGGCGTTCTCCGGGTCGTTTCCGGCCACCGTCTACGCGATGCGCGGCTTCGATCCCTGGCTGGTGGCGGTGGGCCGGGCGGCGGTGGCCGGACTGCTCGCCCTGATCTGCCTGAAGGCCGCCCGCAGGCCCCTTCTCCCGCCGAAAGGCGAGCGGACCGCCTACGCGCTGATCTCCGCCGGCGTCGTCTTCGGCTTCCCCGTCTTCAGCGGTTTCGCCCTCGATCTGGGCGCGAGCACGTCCCACGCCGCCGTCGTCACGGGTTTGCTGCCCGCCGCCACGGCCGCCTGCGCCGTCCTCAGAGCGGGCGAGCGCCCCCGCCCGCTGTTCTGGGCGGCCTGTACGGCCGGCGCCCTCGCCATCACCGTCTTCACCCTCACCCACCAGCAGGGCGAAGCGGCCTGGCCCGACCTGCTCCTCGCGGGCGCCCTGCTGTCGGCGGCCGTCGGCTACACCGAAGGCGGACGCCTGGCGCGCCACACCCCCGGCTGGCAGGTCATCTCCCAGGCCCTCGGCGATCATCAGCACCGGCCGGCTGCGGGGGACGCGTTCCAGCCAGGTCAGATCGGTGACGCTGGAGCCGATCAGGGTGTAGTGCTCGCGCGGCGGCAGCAGTT
>NZ_POUD01000421.1 GCF_003236395.1 Nonomuraea aridisoli
GGTGAGGAACTGGAAGGCCTCGGCGAGGCGGTCGGGGGGAAGCCGCAGGCCGTCGCGTTCGGGCTCGAACAGGGCGGCGAGGACCTCGCGGGTGGCGGCCATCGACGCCTCACGACCGTTGACGGCCGCCTTCCGGGCGTCGGGGGTTCGCTCCGTGTCCCTGGCGGGGCTCCCGGTGCCGGGGGTCCGGTCGCGGAGGGGGCCGGACGCGGCGAGGGCTCCCGCGACCGCGCCGACCCGGGTCATGTGGCCGCGCAGGGCCTCGGCCGCCTCGATCAGCCGCTCGGCCAGCGGCAGGTCCAGCGAGATCGAGGCGACGTGGGCGAGCGTGTCGTCCGGCCGCATCGACTCGGCCATGCAGGCCGCGAGCAGCGCGTCCTTGTCGCCGAAGGCACGGAAGATCGTGCCCTCGCCGATGCCGGCCGCTCGGGCGATCTGGGCGGTCGTGACGGAAGTGCCGTACTCGACCACGAGGGGAAGGGCCGCGCGGACGATCATCTCGCGGCGCTGTTCGGGGCTCATCGCCGGCGCACGACGTCGGCCCGTGGAGTCGCTCATGCCGGGCAACTTACGGAGTGAGTACTCACTCCGTCAATCGCGTCGCCCTGGCCCGCAGGTAGCGCTGCTGGGGCAGGGTCATGGCGCGGCGGGCCGCCTCCTCGTACGCCTCGCGGGCGGCCACGGGGTCGCCGGACCTCTCCAGCAGGTGGGCGCGTACCGCGTGGAGGCGATGGTCGTCGGCGAGGCGGGTGTCGTGCCGGAGGCGGTCCAGCCGGGCGAGCCCGGCCGCCGGGCCGCGGGACATGGCCACGGCGACGGCGTGGTTGAGCGCGACCACCGGGTTGTCCGACATGTCCATCAGCCGCTCGTACAGCGCCGTGATCTGCGGCCAGTCGGTCTCCTCGGCGGTCGGCGCCTCGTCGTGCAGCGCCGCGATGGCCGCCTGCAGCTGGTACGGGCCCGGCCGCCCCCGCGACAGCGCGGCGGTGACGAGCTCGACGCCCTCGGCGACGAAGGCGGCGTTCCACCGGCTCCTGTCCTGCTCGGCCATGGGGACGAGCGCGCCGTCCGGCCCCGTGCGCGCCGGGCGGCGGGCGTCGGTCAGCAACATGAGGGCCAGCAGGCCGGCCACCTCGGGGTCGCCGGGCAGCAGCCGGTGCACGATGCGCGTCAGCCGGATCGCCTCGGCCGTCAGCTCCGCGCGATGCAGGCTGGGGCCGGACGTGCTGGCGTACCCCTCGTTGAAGATCAGGTAGAGCACGTGCAGCACGGCGCCCAGCCGCCGCTCGCGCTCGGCGCCGCGGGGCAGGCGGAACGGCACCCCGCTGTCCTTGACGCGCTGCTTGGCCCGGGTGATGCGGCGCGTCATGGTGGCCTCGGGCACCAGGAACGCGCGGGCGATCTCCGCCGTCGTCAGGCCGCCGACCGCGCGCAGCGTGAGCGCGATCTGCGAGGCCGGCGACAACGACGGGTGGCAGCACATGAACAGCAGGATGAGCGTGTCGTCGGAGTCGGCGGGCGTGCGGCCGGCCGCGGGCGCCGGCGCGTCCGGCCGCCGGCTCGCGACGACCTCTTCACGGCGGCGGCGCGCCTGCTCGCTGCGGAGCAGGTCGGTCAGCCGCCGCGCGGCCACCGTGATCAGCCAGGCGCGCGGGTCGTCCGGCACGCCCTCCTCCGGCCACTGCGTGGCGGCGGCGAGCAGCGCCTCCTGGACGGCGTCCTCGGCGAGGGCGAAGTGGCCGTAGCGGCGCACGACCGCGCCGAGGGCCTGCGGCGCCAGCTCGCGCAGCAGGTCCTCCGGCACGGACGGGGGCACGGCGCTCAGAACCCGAGGTCCTGGCTGGACTCGACGACGGGCCTGATGTCGGCGTAGGCGTCGCCGTAGACGCCGGGCGGGTGCGGGCACTCGCCGAGCCGGGCGGCGATCTCGGTGGCGCGGTCGAAGCTCTCGCACTCGACGATCCAGTAGCCGGCCAGGACCTCCTGCGTCTCGGCGTACGGCCCGTCGGTGACGAACGGCTTCCCGTCGCGGGCGCCGACCCTCCTGGTGTGCACGGGAGCGGCCAGTCCGCGCGTCTCGACCAGCTCGCCGGACTCCTCCAGCTCCTGGTTGAACGTCACCATGAACTCGTGCATGGCCGCGACGTCCTCGGGCGCCCAGCCCGCCTGGCCTTCGCTGTCCTTGCCGGTCAGGGCGTCGTAGTCGTGCTGGGAGCCGTACGAGAGGATCATGTACTTCACGGTGTCGACCTTTCCTCGGGTGTGTCTTCGCCGGGGACGTCGGAGCCGGGGCCGCCTACCGGACACCGTCTCACACACTCCGTGAGATCGGGCACCATCGAAGACGTGCCGTACGCGACCGCCTCAGGCGGAGTGAAGCTGTCCTACCAGGTCCGCGGCGACGGGCCGCCGCTCGTGCTGCTGCAGGGCCAGGCCAACGACCACCACTGGTGGGACCCGGTGCGCGCGGACTTCGCGGGCGCGTACCGGACCATCACCTTCGACTACCGCGGCACGGGCGACAGCGACAAGCCGGACGAGCCGTACACGACGCGGGGGTTCGCCGGCGACGTGGTGGCGGTGCTGGACCAGCTGGGGGTGCGGCGGGCCCACGTGTACGGCACGTCGATGGGCGGGCGGGTGGCCCAGTGGCTGGCGGCCGACCATGCAGACCGGGTCGGCGCGCTCGTGCTCGGATGCAGCTCGCCGGGCGGCGCCCACGGGTTCGAGCGGAGCAACGAGGTGCGCCGGTCGCTGGCCCAGCCCGACCGGGCGGCGGCGACGCGGGCGCTGCTGGAGCTCATGTACACCCCGGCGTGGCTGGCCGCGCACCCGGGGCCGTATCACACGGTGGGCGACCCGCGGATGCCCGCCTACGCCCGCCGCCGTCATCTGGCCGCGAGCGCGGGCCACGACAGCTGGGACGCGCTGCCCGCCATCACCGCGCCCACGCTGATCGTCCACGGCTCCGACGACGTCTTCAACCCCGCGGCGAACGCCCCGCTGCTGGCCGAGCGCATCCCCGGCGCCTCGCTGCGGATGATCGAGGGGGCCAGGCACGCGTACTTCGAGGAGTTCCGCGAGGTGGCGAGCCCGCTGGTGCTGGAGTTCCTGGCCGGCGTCAGCTCCAGCGGCGCGCGAGCTCTCTGAGGTCGGGCGCCGTGACGCGCGGGGCGCTCATGACCTCGGGGTACGCCGTGCCGCGCCGGTCCAGGTACGCCCCGATCAGGCCGGCGCGCTGGGCGCCGTCGATGTCCCACGGGTGCACGGCGACCAGGGCCGCCTGCTCCGGGCGCACGCCGGTCCGCGCGACGGCGTACTCGTAGGCCGCCCTCGCGGGCTTCCACGCGCGCGGGCCGCTCACGTCGAGCGTGGCCTCGACCAGGTCGAGCAGGCCCTCGCGGCGCAGGATGCCCTGGGTCATGGCGGCGGCGCCGTTCGTCATGGTGAACAGGCGGATCCCGGCGGCGCGCAACATGCGCATGCCGTCGGGGATGTCGGGGTGCACCCGCAGCTCCGTGAACGCGCCGAGGACGTGGTCGACCTCCTTGTCCGGCAGGCCCATGCCGCGCAGGACGTCCTTCGCGACCTGGGCGAAGCCGGCATACCCGCCGGCCGCGGTCAGCGCGATGCCGTCGCGCAGCACGGCGGCGAACCAGGTGTCCAGCCGGTCGCCGGGCAGGCCGGCCTGCTCGAACGCGGTGCGCAGCGGCTCCATGTCGGTGAGCGTCTCGTTCACGTCGAAGATCACCGCGTGCGGTCTGGTGTCCATGGTCGTCTCCTCAGAGTGCGGTGGGACGGAGGGCGTCGAGGGCGGCCGTGACGCCGCGGCGCAGGGCGGCGGCGTCGGCGCCGGCGCGCGAGCGGACGTTCACGCCGTAGGCGAGCAGGGTGAGCGACTCGGCGGTCGCGTCGAGGTCGAGGCCGGGGCGGAGCTGGTCGCCGGCCGTCTCCAGGGCGGCGCGCAGGGCCGCGCGGAGCATGCCGTGGTGGCGGCCGAGCAGGTCGCGCACCTGCGGGCCGGCAGGCTCGGCGTGGGCGTTGGCGGCCATGCAGCCCCATCCGGCGTACTCGCCCGTGCACCTGGCCTCGATCAGGGCGTCGAAGAACGCGGCGACGGCGGGCAGGCCGCGGCCGTCGGCTGCCAGCGCGCGGAACATCGGCTCGGAGCGCCGCTCGACGTAGCGGCGCAGGGCCTTGGCGTAGAGCTCCTGCTTGCCGCCGTAGGTGGCGTACAGGCTGGAACGGCTCAACCCGGTGGCGGCGACGACCTCGGCGATGCCCGTGGTGGCCGCGCCGCGCCGCCAGAACAGGTGCTCCACCTGCTCCAGCACGGCGTCGGGGTCGAAGTGCTTGACGTCCGGCAACGCTTCTCCCCTTTCCTGGAATGGTCATTCCAAGGTAGCAGGCCCTAGGGTGGTCGCCATGCGCGTGCAGGACGTCAACGGCACCCAGCTCGCCGTCGTCACCCCGGCGTCCGGCGGCTTCCCCCGTCACAGCCACGACGAGTACGTCATCAGCGCCGGCCTCTGCGGGCGTGAGCGGGTGCGGCTCGATCGCGCGTCGTTCGACGTCGACCTGGACGAGGTGACCGTCTACAACCCCGGCCAGGTGCAGTCCTGCACGACGAGCACTCCGGCGGAGCGTGCGTACACCTGCGTCAGCTGGTACGTGCCGCCCGCCGTGCTCGGGGCGCTGACCGGCGGCCCGCCGCCCGTCTTCGACCGGCCGGTGGTCCGCGACGCCCGCCTGCGCGCCGAGCTGCTGCGGGCCGCCCGCGAGCTCGCCGGGGGCCTGGACGAGGCCGCCGTGGTCGAGGAGCGGCTGACGGTGATGGTGCTGCGGCTGCTCGACGTCGCCTCCCCCGCCCGGCGCGCGCCGCTCGGGCCCGCGCCCGGGGACGCCAGGATCGCGGGCGTGCTGGAGCGGCTGCGGGCCGACCTGTCCAGGCCGCCGCGGCTGGCCGAGCTCGCCGACGCCGCCGGGATGTCCCGCGAGCACCTCGTACGCTCCTTCACCAGGGCCACCGGCTGCCCGCCGTACGCGTGGCACCTCCAGGCCCGGCTGGCCGAGGGCCGCCGGCGGCTGCGCGCGGAGGCGCGGGTGGCGGACGTGGCGCACGACCTGGGGTTCGCCGACCAGGCCCACTTCCACCGGCACTTCACCGCCGCCTACGCCGTCACGCCCGGCCGCTACCGTTCCGCCGTCAACATCTGACAAGACCCCGCGCGAGCACCGAGGCCAGAGTGGACGCCATGTCGGAGATCTTCGTGCTGGCTCTCTGGATCGGGCTGGTGTTCAACGCGGCGCCGGGCGCGGTGTTCAGCGAGTCGTTGCGCAGGGGGGTGCGGGGC
>NZ_POUD01000422.1 GCF_003236395.1 Nonomuraea aridisoli
AGTCCAGGGTCGCCGAAGCGGGGTGGCGGGCGCTGACCCGAGCGCCGTTCTGTGGATAACTCGGCTGGGCGGGGTCGCGTGCTGTGGATGAAGCTTGGAAATCCGTCGGCAGGGCCGGGGTCCGCTGTCGGTGACATGTGGCGGGCCTGTGGACAGACCCTGGCCTCTGGCGGCATATGGCGCGCCAGCGCCGGACAGGACAGCGAGCTGCCGACGCTTCTCAGCACGGCGACTGGCGGGCGCTGTTGCCATGGAGCAACGGTCGGCCAGCGGCTGTCCTCCAAGGGCGGCGATCGGCCTCGGTCGCGAGGTCGCGGGGTCGCCAAGGACGCGGGGTCGCGAAGGCCGCGAAGGACGCGGAGCTCGCGAGGTCGTGAAGGACGACCGTCGGCGCGAAGTTCTGACCTCGTCGCACCGCCGACACCGCGGCCCTGACTCTCCGAACGATGACGGCAGGGCGAGGGACGCCTGTTGACCAGTGCCAGACAGTCGAGGGCGCAAGCGCCTGAAGGGCGACGACCGTCGAAAGATCGCGGCTACCCGTCAATCGCTTCCTGAAGGGTTGAGGGACATCCGCCGGTCAGCTGCTCGGAGCGAAGGGCGACTTCTTGCAGCGGTGGTTGCCGTGCTCGCAGCGGTGGTGTCGGTTCCGACGATCACTGCCTGCCGCGTATCGGAATGCGTCGCAGGTTGTTGCGTTCAGGGGTGGCTCGCGGAGCGGTCTACGGGAGGACGATGGTGGAGGCCAAGCCGGCTATGACCGGGATGATGCCGAGCAGGACGAAGGCCGGCAGAAAGCACAGGCCCAACGGAGCAACGGCCTTCACGCCGACGCTTCGCGCCGCGGCGACGGCTGCTGCCCTGGCGGCCTCACGGGCGTCGTCCGCCAGCCGGGTCAGTACGTCCGCCACAGGGGCACCGCTCTGAGCCGCTCGGCTCATGGCTCGGGCGAGCTGTCCGGTGGCTGGGTCCTTAGCGAGGGCGGCCCAGGTTGGTTCGGGGTCGGCGCCCAGACGTAGCTGGCTGCTCACCCAGGTGAGGCGGCGGCCGAGGGGGCCGCCGACCGCATTCGCGGCGATCTCGGTGGCGGCGCTCACCGGTCGTCCCGCGAGGAGGCAGGCGGTCATCAGGTCAGCGGCGAACGGGAGGTCCGCGGTGATGCGCCGGCGCTCTTGCCGGACGTGGTCCGGTTCCTGCCGGTGAAGGAACGCCGCGACCGCCGGGGTGATGAGCAGTCCGACTACGGCTCCCGCGTAACCGCCGATGAGGAGTGCCGACAGAAGACCGGCGGCTCCGGCGGTGAACACCGTTTTGCGAGTCAAGCGGTGTGGGTGTGTGTCAGCGGATTGCAGCCACGCCGGCTGCTGCGGCTCGTCCTCTGCGGCAGGAACGCCTTGCGGTTCTTCCAGGCTGGCGCGATGCCGCGCATACGCAGGAGTGGCCGAACACAGCCGGGCCAGGCGTTCCGCCGGTGTCCTGGGTGACAGCCAGAGCCAGGCGGCTGCGCTGGCGCACAGCACGGACAGGAGGATCTGGAGCATGGAGGATCCGAATCTATGAGGGTGTTGCGAGCGCGGGATGACGGTTTGCTGCCGGAGGGCGGATGCGAGAGGAGGGCGGAGACGGCGGGAGGATCCAGCTCCTCGCGACCAGCCTTGAACCCCCGCTTCCGAGTGACCCGCCGGGAGAGCAGACACCCTTTCGGCGATCGGGCCAACGGAGCAGGCACCGCCCACGGCCGAAATCAAGCCATCGGACGATGGGCACCGAAACGGCACCATCTGAGTGGTCTAGGCGGCCGCGCAAGCAGGGTCTCCGGCCAAGGTCCGGAAGGAACGGCCCTTGGGAGGTGGGCCGTTGGGAAAGCCTGGGCGGGATCAGGTAGCCGCTCAGGTCTGGGCTTTGGTGGCCATCCGGTTGGTCCACCAGAGGCCGCAGGCGTCGAGGGCAACCCCTGCGAACAGGCACATGAGCCCTGGGAGGCTCCCGAGCAGGAAGTCGAGGGGACGCATGTTCAGGGCTCCGGCCATGAGGAGTCCGAGTGCCGGGAGGAAGGCGAGCATGCGGGCTGTGGTGCGAGGGCCTGCCAGTTGGGCCGCGACGTCCTGGCGGTGAGCTTGGGCGGCGCGTTCGGTCTGCGCCACGCGGTCGACCAGTGCGGCCATACCGGCGCCCACCGTAGTGCCGACCTCCCAGCACGTGGCCAGCCGGCGCAGGCCCTCCCCACCCTGGGATGGCGCCGAGGAGAGGAGCGCGGCCGGGACGTCGCCGCCGTCTCTGGCTGCGGCGATGACCTGGCGCATGGCGTCGGGGTCGGGGAAGTCCACTGCGGTGACGGCCCTGGTGAGGGCCTCGCTCGGTGTACGGCCTGCGGACAACTCCGCCGAGAGGGATTGGCACAGCTCGATCGACGCGCGTCGCCAGGCGTCCGCGCGGCGGCCGGGGCTGGAGCGGGTGAGCATGCTGCTCAGCGAGCGCCGGTAGGGGTCGGGGCGTGTTGTGAACGGTCGCAGGAGGCGGCTCAAGCGGGTCGTGGCCACGTCGGGGCCTGTCCACAGCCAGACGGCAAGACCTGTGGACAACGCGGCTACCAGTGCGCTGGTCATGATCGATCGCGTTCCTTCGATGACGTTGCTGGGGGCTGATCAGCGTTTGGTCCCTGGCGGTATCGCACGCTGGTTTCTCCATTGCGGTGCGGGAATCCCTGATCAGGGCCTTCCCGCGATGGCGTCCGCACGCTGGACAGCGTCGCTGCCATGACGGTGTCCGAACTCCGATCAAGCTCCTCTCCCGCCATAGCGTCCGGACGCTGACCGTTCCTGCCATGGCGGTGTCCGGATGCCCACCAGGGCCCATGGCGATGTCCGACGCCAATCTGGAGTCCTCCCCAACGTCCGCACGCTGACCAGCGTTCTTTCAATGGCGGTGATCAATGTTGGCGTCGAGGACAGCTGCTTGGGGCTGGCCTTGGTGCGGCACGGCGAGCGCTCCGGGGTCCGTCACGGTGCCAGGGCTGGCGAAGCGGTGCCCGCTGTCCTGCGGCGCATCTTTCATCGTGGTGAGTGCCTTCTGGTAGAGCCACCCCAATTGGAGGTCCTCTTCAGACGTGACTGTCCGAGCGATGATCAACGCTGCTCCTTGGCGGTTTTCGCGTGGATCAACGGTCGTTCACAGACGATCTGATCCGTGCGGTGGTGTCAGGAGGGCTCGCCGGGTTAGGGCTTCGTAGCCGGGACCGGGGCGGGTGCGGCCTGCGGTGTCGAACGTGAGGGCGGGAACCGCCTCCACGAAGCCGGATGGCGTCCGGTGGAGCAGGCAGATCTCGGCGATGCGTCTTCGCCCGTCAGGGCGACTCCGGGTGAGGTGGATGACGGCGTCGAGGGCGGCGGCGAGCTGGCTGTGGACGGCCTCTCTGCTCAGCCCGGCCGCGCAGCCCAGTGCCTCCAGGCGAGGTGGTACGTCGGCTGCGGTGTTGGCGTGCAAGGTGCCGCAGCCGCCTTCGTGGCCGGTGTTCAGGGCGGCTAGGAGGTCGACCACCTCGGCTCCGCGTACTTCACCGACCACCAGGCGGTCGGGGCGCATTCTGAGCGCCTGCCGTACGAGGTCGCGCAGGCCCACTCCTCCTGCCCCCTCCAGGTTGGCCGGACGGGTCTCGAGGCGTACGACGTGTGGGTGGAGTGGACGGAGCTCGGCGGAGTCCTCCACCAGCAGGAGACGTTCGCCCGGGTCGGCGAGGGAGAGCAGGGCGGACAGAAGGGTTGTTTTGCCGGTGCCGGTGCCGCCCGTCACGAGGAAGGCGAGCCTGGCGGTGACCATGGCGGTGAGTACGGGGATCGCCGGCGGGGCGATGGTGCCCGCCGAGAGGAGGTCGGTCAGGGTGAACGTACGTCTTGGCGGCAGGCGGAGGGAGATGCAGGTGCCGCCGGAGGCGACTGGCGGCAGCACCGCATGGAGGCGGACTCCTCCTGGCAGGCGGGCGTCGACGTAAGGTGAAGCGTCATCGAGTCGCCTGCCGGCTGCGGTGGCCAGGCGTTGGGCCAATCTGCGTACGACTCCGTCGTCGGCGAAGGTGACCGGCGTGCGGCGCAGGCCGGCGCCGTCGTCCACCCACACCTCACGGGGGCCGTTGACCAGGACGTCGGTCACGTCGGGTTGGGCGAGCAGGGGTTCGAGAGGGCCGGCGCCGATGAGGTCGGCGCAGAGGGCCCGGGCCACCGCCAGGATCTCCGCGTCGCCGTAGACGGCCTTCTCGGCTCTGAGGGCAACGGCCACCTGTGCTGCGCTGGGCTCCACGCCGGTCCGAGCGAGGCGTACACGGACGGCTTCCACCAGTTCAGGGGAAACGCGTGCAGGGCCAGTGGGAGCTGGGGTCACGGCCGTAAAGGCCTCGGGTACAGAGGTGCGAGGTGCACCAGGTGCAAATACTCCCGGTGCAGGGGCTCCGGGTGCAGGGGCTCCGAGTGTCGGGGCGCCGGGTGCAAGCGGCGTGGACGAAGAGGCAGTGGTCGAAGTAGCCGCACGTGGAGGCGCTGCTGAGCTCGCTGCGGAGTGGCCGGCAATGCGGGTCGCGTCCGGACGCGCAGAGACTGCCCCGGGGCTTGCCGAGACCCTTATGGTACGCGCCGGCGCATCGGTGGGATGCGCGGGAACCGCCGCCGGCCGGGCGGGAACCACTGCGGCACCCGCAGGGACCTCCTGAGGTCGTCGAAAAGCGACCGTGGGATCCGCAGAAGCCACTGTGGGGACCGCCGTAGGCTGCGGGAAAGCCGCCACGCCATGCGCGGTGCCCCTTCCGGAACGTGTTGGGACGGGTCCGGGATACGCGGAACTCATCTCCGGACGACCAGCGACCGCACCTGGATCCGAGGGGACCCCTTCGGCAGCGCGTCCGATGACTGTCTCCGGAAGCGCGGAGGTCGCTCCTGGACGCGCGGAGACCGGGACTGGATGCTCATGGACTGCTCCTGGATTTGCCGGACCTCTTGCAGCAGCACGCGTGGTGACCATTTCCGGACGCACGGAGACCGGTCTCGGACGCGCAGGGTCCACTCCGGGATGCGATGAGAGCCTTTCGGCACACGCGAACGCCGACTCCGGAGATGCGAGAACCGTTCCCGGACGCGCGGAGGCCGCGTTTGCGGGGGCCCCTTCGGCACGTGCTGTGACCGTCTGGGGAAGCGATGAGGCCGTTTCCGGACGTGCGGAGGTCGCCCCCGGTTGCGTTGTGAGCGTTTCGGTTGCCGGGACCGACTCTGGGCGTGCGGAGCCTGCTCCTGGTGGCGGTTTGCGCCGTTCGGGGTGCGCAGGGACCGGGCCGCAGGGGGCGGAGACCACGGTGGGG
>NZ_POUD01000423.1 GCF_003236395.1 Nonomuraea aridisoli
GGCTCGGAGATGGGTATAAGAGACAGCTCCGGCGTCCCCGTGCAGGCCATCGGCTCTTCCACCCCGCCCAGCGACGCTCCTACTCCACCCGCAGGGGCAATCACCTTGGCCTCAGCCGTCCCCGAGCCGCCGGTGGCCTCTGACCCCGAGTCGCCCTTCGACACACCCGAGCCGCGCCTGACCCTGACCAGCCCCACCGACATCCTCGCGGCCGTCCCCTACCTCGTCGGCTTTCACCCCACAAGCAGTCTGGTCGTCATCGGCCTCGCCGCGGGCCGGGCGAAGATGGTGGCGAGGTGGAGCCTGCCGCTCCCGCCGGGCACCCTCGAAGCCCTGCTGCCCCTCTTCGAGAGGGAGGCGGTCACCGACATCGTCATCGTCGGCTACGGCTCCGGCGAGATCGTCACCCCGGGCGTCGACGAGACGAGGCGGCTGGCCGCCGGAGCGGGTGTCCACGTGGGCGAGGCCCTGCGCGCCCACGAAGGCCGCTACTGGTCCTACGTCTGCGACGTGGCCACGTGCTGCCCCCCGCAGGGCACCCCGTACGACCTGTCCGCCAGCCGGATAGCGGCCGAGGCGACCGTACGCGGCCTGGTCGCCTTCCCCGATCGCGAGGCCCTCGAACGCACGCTCGCCCCCGTCACCGGCCCCGTACGCGTGGCGATGAGCAGAGCCACAGCCGAAGCGATCGCCGAGCTCCAGGACAGACTCATGGCCTCGACCGACCTCGACGCGTTCGCCGCCGAGTTCGTGTCCGACGGTCTGGCCCGAGTCCGGTCGGCCCTGCGCGTCCACGAAGCAGGCGGATGCCTCGACGACCTCGACGCCGCCAGGCTCGGCCTCAGCCTGACGCTCATGAGGATCCGCGACGAGGCCTGGACCCTCATGGAGGATTCCCACGTCACGCTCTGGAAAGACCTGACCCGCAGACTGGACCCGCGCTTCACACCGCCGGCCGCGTCCCTCCTGGCGATGGCGTCCTGGCGAGCGGGCAACAGCGTCCAGGCCACCATCGCCCTCGAACGCGCCCTGACCATCGACCCCGGCTACTCGATGGCCCACCTCCTCATGCACGCCCTGCAGAACCTCCTGTCCCCGGAGCTCCTGCGCGACCGCATGCCCACCCCCGCCGAGCTCGACGAGGCCATGGGCCCCGTCAACGCCTCCTGGCTCCTCCCTCTGATCAACCTCATGGACGAAGACGACTCCATCCCGCCCCTGGAGTGACCCACCGCACGCCTCACGCTGCAGGGATACGCGGCCGTGGCCCGTGTTGCCTTGGTCCGCGTACTCGGTCGGCGAGCTGGACCCGCGAGCTGGACCCGTGAGCTGGGCCCGCGAGCATGGCCCGCGTATTCGGCGGCGAGGACAGCCCACGTACTCGGCTCGAGTCTCCGGTCAGCGGTGCCGGCGTCCGATGTGCGAGGTCAGCTTTCGTTGATGCGCTCGATTGCGTCGATGTCGGCGGCGTGCGCGCGCAGTTCCTCGGCGGCGAACACTTCGAGCATGTACTGCAACCGTCGCCGCTTGGCATCGCGCGCCGTGACGTGCCCCGACGCGCGATCGAGCGCCGTCTCAAGCGGACCCATGAGCCTATGTCGCAAGACCTGGTTCGGCGTGCTGCGGGGACGCGAGGTTGAATTCGGCTGGCGGCGGTGACGCAGACCTGGGTGTCGGCGGGCTTCGTGGCGAACGATCAGGCCGGCCTGGGGTGGCCGGTCGTCAGAGGGTGTCTTCTTCCTTGCGGCGGCGTTCGTTGTACGCGCGCATGCGTTGGGGGTAACCGGTCAGCTGGACGTCGTACACCGGCAGGGCAAGATCGCGGGCGACCTTGTGGATCACAGCGGGTGAGCCGACCCGTCGTCTGGTCCATTCGCCGTCGTCGGCCACCGCCACAGCGGTCGTATCGGTGGCAAAAGTCTCTGGCTCGACATAAAACTCGACGCCACGCCGCGACCGGGCGAAGGCGATGAGCGCCTCGATGTCGGCGTCTGTCGCCTCTCGGTCGAACTTCGCGATCTTACGACCGCGCAGTCGACGAATGCCGTAGCGGTCTCGCCATCTCATGAATCCTTTTTATACCGTCTGGAGGCTTCGTGTCGGGGATGATCTCCGGGACAGATCGGGGTTTCTCCCGATGGCAGGCCGACGATGCGGCGACGCAGTATGGAGGGTGTCAGCCCGATTCTCAGAGGAGAGGCATGGCGATTATGGCTGGGGTACCGAAAACCCCCGGGCCGGGAGAGGTGCCGCCAGCTCATCTGCGCGTCACCCATCAGGACCGTGAGCACGTGGTCGAGCACGTCAAAGCCGCCTACGCGGACGGCCGGTTCGACAAGCTCGAGTTCGACGACCGGCTGGAACGGGCGATGACGGCGCGCACCCATGGCGACCTGATGCCCATCATGACCGAGCTGTACGGCACCCACGCAGTCGAACGCGTCGGGCCGCCACCGGCTCCGGCACGCCCGGTGCATGCGACGGAGAGCAACGAGCGTCTCGGCGCCGCTCTCGGTCACTTCCTGCCGTTGATCGGTTTCCCGATCGTCGGGCCGCTGATCCTGATGCTCACCGGCGGCAAGACGTCGCCGTACATCCGCAGTCACGCCGTGGAGGCGCTCAATTTCCAGCTCACGATGATCGGGGCGTCGGTGCTGCTGACGATCACGGTCATCGGGATGGTGCTGCTGCCGTTCCTCTGGATCACGGCCACGATCCTGGGCGTCGTCGCCGGCGTCAAGGCTCTGTCGGGCGACCATTACAGTTACCCGATGACGGTTCGCCTGGTGAAGTGACCGGGCTCGCCTTCGCCGCCGCAAACGCCGGCCCCGAGCCTTTCGCGGGCCGGCGGCCCGCATTTCCAGCGCGAGTCCCGCCGCCGCTTCGTTCCACCTTCATAACCCTCGCCAAGCGAACCGCCCGACACCCACTCCACGAAATCGCGGCGACGAAATACCCCTCACCCGACATCGCCCCGCACCTGGGCAGGGGATGGCCGGTCGGCTGTGGCCGAGCTTCGATGAGCGATCCGACAGCAGCATCACACTCTCTCCCACATACCGCTAGACGGTCGCCGTCGTCCCTGGACCTTGCCCCAGCTTGTGGAACGTCGTGCCGCCAGGCGGTCGCGGTCGTCCCTGGATCTCGCCTCGGGCTTGTGAAGGTGATACCGCCAGGTGGTCGCCGTGTCCCCTGAACTTCGAGCGAGCTTGTGAACGTGACACCGCCGGGCGGTCGCCGTTGTCCTGGACCTCGCCTCTGGCTTGTGAAACGTCGTACGGCCGGGTGGTTGCCGTTGTCCCCTGAACTTCGCCCCGGGTTTGCGGAACGTCATCCCTTTGCGTACTGGAGCGGTTGTGGGCTGCTGGTCAGGCACGGGGCTTCTTCGACATCTCCTGCCACCGCCTGCTCACTCATCCGGATGGCTGGCTTGACTTCAAGCGGACTTCAAGCCGCAGGGTCCCGGACATGGACAGGACTCAGACGACAGGCCGTACCAGCGACGACACCGATGCGCTCATCGCCCTGCTCGACATCGTGGACGACGTTCCCTGGGCGAGCGAACTGCGTGCGCGCTCCTACGAGTTACTCGGCGTCACGTCGGACGCGGCGATGGTCGACGTCGGGTGCGGGTCAGGCCGCGCGGTCGCGGAGATGGCCGAGCGGGGCGCGCGGGCGTTCGGCGTCGACCTCGACGAGCGGATGGTCGCTGTGGCCGGCAGGCGCTGGCCTGCGGCGGACTTCCGCGTGGCGAGCGCATACGGGTTGCCCTTCGCCGACGGTGAGCTGCATGGCTACCGGGCGGACAAGGTGTACCACGTTCTGGACGACCCCGCCCGCGCGGTCGGCGAGGCGCGGCGCGTGCTCGCACCCGGCGGGCGCATCGTACTGATCGGGCAGGACTGGGACACCTTCGTCATCGAGGCCGACGACG
The DNA here is from genome assembly GCF_003236395.1 of Nonomuraea aridisoli. Taxonomy (GTDB): domain Bacteria; phylum Actinomycetota; class Actinomycetes; order Streptosporangiales; family Streptosporangiaceae; genus Nonomuraea; species Nonomuraea aridisoli. Next base: position 3,935 of record NZ_POUD01000423.1, read on the forward strand.
CCGCGCTCACCCGCACCATCGTGCACGCTCGCGCCGACCTGGTGACCGACCCGCGCGTCGCCCGCCGCTACCGCAACCTTCTCCTCGACGCGGGCTTCGCCGACGTCACCGTCGAGGCCCACACCACGATCTTCACCGATGCGACATGGGTGCCCATGCTGGCCGACCTCGCCGAAGGGGCGCGCAGGGCCGGAGCGATCAGCGACGCGCAGGCCGAAGCCTGGATCGCCGAGCAGCGGGAACGGGGTCGGCGCGGGCGCTTGTTCCTCGCCCTCCCGCTGTTCGTGGTCGCGGCCACGCGCCCGTGATCGCCCGGCGCGCCGGGCACCCACGGGCGGATCGGGTGAGGAGACCTCCGACGTCAGCGAGGCAGCGTGGAGCTCACCGCCGGTCTGAAACTGCAGGAACGTCCGCCAGTCACCGAGGCTTGGCCGGGACCTGGGCTCCGCCGTGCACCGGGGGCCTGGGGTTCGCCGTGCGTCGTGGGCCGCTGTCTGGCTGGTGGATAAGTCGTACTGGAAGCCTTGGGGCGGGCAGCACGTAGCCGCGTCGCAGACGTAGGACCAGCAGCGGCCTGGTGGGCGCGTAGGGGCCTCCTCAACGTGGACCCGCTCCCGCGGTCGGCCGTCTCGTCTCGTTGATACCCGAGGTGACCAGCTCAGCAGGTCCCCAAAGATGGGAGAGGCGGCATGGCGTCGTGAGGTCGGCCGCCTTTCCTCCGACGTCCCAGGCCGGGGTCTACGTCAACCGTTACCAGGTTGCCGATGGCGAAGGCACCCTGCGACGGGTCGAGGCAGTGACCGCCTGTGAGGTGTGGTGCGCCGTGTCCGCAGCTGGTCGTCCTTGGTTAGCGGGCCAGTACCGGCGGCGATTCGCGCGGGAGATGCGGTGGCCTGTGTCCGCAGCCGGGCGCCCCTCGGTCAGCGGGCCAGTACCTGGTACTTGACGTGCATGACGCCTGCGCTCAGGTTGCCGATGGCGGCGAAGGCGCCTTCCGACAGGTCGAGGCAGCGACCGCCTACGAAGGGGCCGCGGTCGTTGATCCGCACGGTGACGGATTCGCCGTTGGCCGGGTTGGTGACGCGCACCCTGCTGCCCATGGGGAGGGTCTTGTGGGCGGCGGTCATGGCCGAGGGGTTGAAGCGTTCGCCGCTGGCCGTCATCTGGCCTTCGCCGTAGTACGACGCGCCGCACGAGCCGGAGGCGATCACGCGGGACCTCGGCTTCCTGCGTTCGGTGCGGGTCTCCTTGTTCCTGGCCGCCTTGGTGGTGAACGTCGCCTTCTCGGTGGTCTCGCTCTCGGCCCTTACCTCGGGGGATTCGGTCGTGGCCTTCGCCTTGGGGGATTCGGCGGGTGCGGGAGACTTTGCGGGCTGGGGGGACTTGACGGCCTTCACCTG
>NZ_POUD01000424.1 GCF_003236395.1 Nonomuraea aridisoli
CACCTCCCGCGTGCCCGCCGCGTGGTCGACGATCCCCACCACCAGGAACAACGACGCCTTGAACAGCGCGTGCGCCGGCAACATCCCCACCCCTGCCAGCGCGGCCCCCTGGTTGCCCGAGCCGAACAGCGCCACGAGGAAACCGAGCTGGCTGACGGTGCCGTACGCCAGCAGGCGCTTCAGGTCCGTCTCGCGCAGCGCCCGCCACCCGCCGAGCACCATCGTGACCAGACCGAGCGGCACCGCCACGGCCCGCCACACCGTCACGTCGCCGAACACCGGGCCCAGCCGGGCCACCAGGTACACCCCGGCCTTCACCATGGCGGCCGCGTGCAGGTACGCCGACACCGGCGTGGGCGCGGCCATCGCCGCCGGCAGCCACGTGCTGAACGGGAAGATCGCCGACTTGGCCAGCGCCCCCGTCAGCACCAGCACGAGGGCCACCGGCCCGGCGTCCGGTGGGCGGGCGGCGATGTCGGAGATCCGGTAGCTGCCGGCCGCCTCCCCGATGAGGACGAACCCGGCCAGCATGGTCAGGCCGCCGAACGTGGTGACCGTCAGTGCCTTCATCGCCGCCTGCCGGCTCGCCCGGCTTCCGGGGTCGTAGCCGATGAGCAGGTAGGAGAAGACGGTGGTCAGCTCCCAGAAGACGTACAGCAGGATCAGGTCGTCGGCCGCCACCAGGCCCAGCATCGACCCGGCGAAGGCCACCATGGCGCCGCCGTAGCGGCCGAGCCCGTCGTCGCCGCGGCCGAAGTAACGCACGCTGTAGACCAGCACGAGCACGCCCACGCCGGTGACCAGCGTCATCATCAGCACGGCCAGCGGATCGGCGCGGAACGACAGCTCCAGCCCCAGCACCGGAGCCCACGGCCGGCTCTCCCGCGCGGGCAGGCCGCGCACCGCCAGCCACACCGTGTAGCCGAAGGCGGCGGCCGGGGGGACCGCCAGCAGGAAGAAGGAGGCGCGGCCCAGGCGCACGGCGAGCCATGGAGCGCAGACGGCCGCGACCGCGTGCAGGACCAGCAGCGACTCCATGGGCTCCTCGGGCGGGAATCTCCGGCTACGTCCGCCCAATCTGCCCCGTCACGTCACCGAGTCCGCGCAGGCACTCCCGGGATTGACCCGAACGTCACCGGCCCCACACCGTCGTGTGGGACGGTGCGGGGCCGGTGAGACGAGCAGGGGTGTGCAGGGGTGTTACACCTTGCAGGCTCCGTCCTGCGGGCGCTTCGCGCTGATCAGGTATTCGTCGATTTTCCGGTCGAGGCAGTACGACCCGCCGTAGGCGGTGTGGCCGTCGGCGTCGTTGGTCAGCAGCACGCCGTTGGACAGCTGCTTGGCCAGCGACTTGGCCAGCTTGTACGGCGTCGCCGGGTCACGCGTCGTGCCCACGACCACGATCGGCGGCGAGCCCTGGGCCCGCACCTTCTTCGGGTAGCGGGTGCCCTTGACCGGCCAGTGCGGGCAGGGCGCCTCGGGATGGTCGACGCAGTTGATGGCCATGAGGGCCTCGAAGTCGTTGTCGTAGGTGCCGTCGGTGCGCCGCCCGTTGCCGACGTCGGCCAGGCGCAGCAGCTTCGTCCCGTCACCCTTGAACGCATCCGCGAGAGCCTTGCGCAGATGCGGCCACGAGGTGGTCTGGTACATCGAGAAGTCCACCGCCGCCCGCACGACCGCCTCGTTCACCTGGCGGGCGTCGCGGGTGTTGCGCAGCGGCGCGTCGTCGGCCCGTGCGTAGAGCTTGTCGAGCTCGTCCAGCGCGCCCTCGACCGTGCGCTGGCGGAACGGGCAGTCGGCGGACTTGAAGCAGTCGCGCAGGAACGACTTCGTCGCGATCTCGAAACCGCGGTCCTGGTCCTCGGTGAACGCGTCCATGTCCAGCGACGGGTCCTCCGCGCCGTCCAGCACCATGGCCCGCACCCGCTTCGGGTACATGTCCGCGTACAGCGAGCCCAGGTAGGTGCCGTACGAGAAGCCCAGGTACGTCAGGCCGGCGTCGCCGAGGGCGGCCCGCATCACGTCCATGTCGCGCGCCGCGTCGACCGTGCCGACGTGGGCGAGGAGCTTCTTGCCGGAATGCTGCAGGCAGTTCTTGGCGAAGGTGCGGTCCCACCGCTCCGCCTGCTTCTCCTCGCCGGCGGTGTCTGGCGTCGGGTCGATCGACAGGTAGGCGTCGAGGTCGAGCGTGCCCAGGCAGCGCACCGGCGAGGAGCCGCCGACTCCGCGCGGGTCGAAACTCACCACGTCGAAATGCTCGCGCACGGCCGGAGAAACGGTGCCGTTGCTGTCCTTCAGCGACTCGACGCCGGACGCGCCGGGGCCGCCGAAATTGAGGACGATCGAGCCGATCTTCTTTCCCGTGGCGGGCAGGCGGATCAGTGAGATCTGAATCTGTTCGGCTTCGGGATGCGCATAGTCCAGCGGCACGGACATTTTGCTGCATTCGAAACCGTTGCCGCAGTCTCCCCAGGTCAGGCGCTGACCGTAGAAACGGTCGAGCTTCCCGGGGGCCGCTGCTTTGGCCATGCCGGAGAATCCCGACATAGCTAGCGCGCCTGCCATGAGAGGCGAAAGAATTTTGGACAGGATTCGCATGGTTCCAAGGGGTGGACGGCAAAGGATCCGACGTGTTGGAATGACGGCCGAATAGATCGTTTGCGGGAAACGTCCTAGCCAGGCTAGCTGAGCTCAGGGGGTTCAACGAATACCATGACGGGTAAAATTCCCCGTCACATCAGAACCGCCGGTACCAAGAGTGCCGCCTTTTCCCGTCCTCGCCGCGGCATCCCCGATCAGCGCGGGGTTTCCGGCCGAAGGTAGATCATCCGGCGTCGTGGATGCGGCTGTCGACCTCTTCGGCGAGGCGGTCGAGGGAGCGGTCGAGCAGCTCGCGCACCTCGTCGGCGCGCGGCCCGGAGTCGGGCTCGTCGAGCAGGCTGATGTGCACCGTGACCTCGCTCGTCCCGCTGGCCGCGTCGGACACCTGCAGCCAGCCGGAGTAGTCGGGGTGGTCGCGCCCGCCCCACTCGACCCTGAGCTGCTCCTCCGAGACGCGGAACAGGCCCTCGTGGTGGCCCGCGCCGGGGACGAGGTCGCCGTCTGCCTCGATGGTTCCGGGCCCGGTGTCGTGCACCGACAGGCCCTGGGGCAGCCAGCGGTCCATGAGCTCGACGTCGGACGCGACGCCGAAGACGACCATGCTCTCCGCGGGCATTCCGCGCGTCGCCTCGAACTCCGCCATTGCCGTCCCCCCGGGTTCCGATAATGGTGGCGCCGTACCCCCGTGATGTGCTCGCAAACAGCGGTCGCCGCGAAGCCCTGTGACGCTACGGTTGCTCGTTGTAATCGTCCGGGGGAGGGAGCGGGGTGATGGCGGAGCCGCCACGAGTGCCGCCCGAGATGTTCCGGTTCACCACCACCGAGCGCGCTGACCTGCACACCGCTGTGCTGCACGCCTTCGGGGAGGCCGACGAGCGGCTGGAGACGGCGCTGACGGCGGAGGAGGTGCGCGAGCGGCTGCGCGCGGTGGGCTGGTACGCGCCGGTCGGCGAGCAGGACCTGGCCGGCACGCTGAAGCAACTGGCCGGCTGGGGACTGCTCGACGTGATCTTCAACCACGCGGGCGCCTTCGCCACCGCCGAGGAGTACGAACGCAGGAACCTGCAGTACGCGCTCACCAGGCGCGGCGAGGCCGCCCTCGCCGGGATGCGGCACGCGATGGCCGTGCTGGCCTCGGCGGGCGCGCTGCAGACCGCCGTCCTCGACGCCATCGCCGACCGGCTGACGGAGCTGGACGGCCTGCTCGGCGACCCCGACCCCGGCCGCAACCGGCGCATCTTCACGAGCCTGCAGGAGCTGGAGGCCCACCTCGACGCGCTGCGCGGCAACACCCGGCGGTTCAACGGCGAGCTGCAGCGGCTGCTGCGCGTCGAGGGCGCCGACCTGGCCACGTTCCATGAGGTCAAGGCCACCACGGTGGCCTACCTGCAGGAGTTCGTGACCGACCTGGAGCAGCGCGGCGACACCATCGCCGCCGCCCTGCGGGCGGTGGCGGCGCACGGCGCCGGCGTGCTGCACGCCCGTGCCCTCGACGGCGCCGACCTGCCTCAGACGCCCGGCGCCGACCCCGCGGCCGACTGGCTGGCGGCTCGGCGGGAGCGGTGGGAGGGGCTGCTGCTGTGGTTCGCGCCCGGCGAGGCCGGCGCCGTGCCGCGGGTGCGGCTGCTGCACGACGTGGCGCGGCGGGCCATCGTGGCGCTGCTGGAGGTGCTCGACCGGATCACCGACTCCCGCCGCCGCTCCTCCAGCGCCGCCGCCGACTTCCGCACACTGGCCCGCTGGTTCGCCGCCGCGCCCAGCGAGGACGACGCCCACCGGCTGTGGGACGCCGCGTTCGGGCTCGGCCCGGCCCGCCACGCCCACCTGGGCCACGCCGACGCCGAGCTGATCCCGTCCGGCGTCCCGTGGGCGCAGGCCGAGCCGGTCGAGGTGTCGGCGCTGCTGCGCTCCAGCGGCCGCACCGAGCGCATGGGCCGCACCGGACGGATCCGCGACGTGGCGGCGGTGCGGGCCGAACGCCGGGCCAGGGCCGAGAAGGAACGCGCCGAGCTGGAGGCGGCCTGGGCCGCGCTGGCCACCACGGGCGCGCTGCGGCTGTCGGAGCTCGGGGAGCTCGACCACGAGCCGTTCGGACGGCTGCTCGACCTGCTCGGCCGGGCCCTCGCCGAACGCCCCGACGCGACCGGCGTCCGGCGGGCGGTCACCTCCGACGGCCGGGTGGAGATCGTGCTGCGGGCCCCGGGCGACGGGGCGGTGGCCGTGCTGCGCACCCCCGAAGGGTGGCTGCGCGGGCCCGACTACCTCATCGACGTGCGCGCCGTCGGCGACGCTCCGCGGCCGGCCAGGACGGCGGGCGGCGAGGCGCTCACGGCGGCCAGGGCGGCCGTGGGCGAGGCCCTGACGGCGGCCAGGGCGGCGGGCGCATGAGCAGGCCGGCCAATCAGCTCGTCAGGGCCGAGAAGGAGGAGATCGCGCGTGCGATCAGGACCCTCCTCGGCCGTCCGCTCGTGTCCCGGCACGACGACCCGGCCGCGTTCGACCTCGTCAGGAAACGCCGCCGGCCGCTCGTGCAGTGGTTCGACTACTTCTGCGGCTGGCGGCTCGTCGTCGAGCCGCGCCAGGGCTACGCCCGCCTGGTCAAGGTCAGGTCCGAGCCCGCCGCCACCCGGCC
>NZ_POUD01000425.1 GCF_003236395.1 Nonomuraea aridisoli
ACCTCACCCGCTACGCCCACCGCCGCCTCTGGGGCCGCACTGGGTACGCCCACCGCCTCTCTCGCCTCACCGGATACGCCCGACTCCGCACCTTCAGCCCAACTGGGTACGCCCGTCGCCGCTTCTCCCGGCTCACTGGATACGCTCCCCTCCACATCTCCGGACTCACCGGGTTCGCCCGCCGCCGCGTCCTCTGGAACGACGCCCACTCCCCCGGGTCCACAACCGGACATCTCCGCCCCCGTTACACGGGCGGCTGCCTCCTTCGCTGTTCCGCAGGCCGACATCTCAGCCGCCGTTTCTCAGGCCGATGTCACAGCAGGCATCTCGCTTGATCTCGCCGCAACCGACGCCGAGACGCGCCACACCAGCGCCGTCGTCCCGGCTGATGCCAGCACGACGGACCTCATGGGCCTGTCGGTCCACAGCGACGTCTCGCCGAACGGCTCCATCGCCGCGCCCGTCCTGGCTGACGTCCGAACGACTGACAGCGCCACCGTGACCATGCCCGCCGACGCCAGCAGGGCGGACATCACCGCCTTCGTCCCCGGTGACGCCGAGGCGACGGGCACCACCGCCGCGTTCCCGCCGGCCGGCGCACTCCCGGCCGACATCACGGTCCTTTCAGCCCACAGCAACGTCCCGTCCAACGGCAGCGCCGTCGTTCCCGGCCCAGCGGACCTCCGGCTGATCGACAGCGCCGCCGTGTCGGCCGGGAACGGCGTCACCGCCACTCCCACCTCCGCCGACGTCCCACCGAAGGACGCCGGCACTGGTTCTGTCCTGCCCGGCGACGGTACGGCGGGCGACGCCGCGCGCGTTCCGGCGAACGGCAGGATGGCCGGCGTCGCGGCTCTTCCCAGGGCGGAGGGGGCCAGGACCGGCTGTGCTGTCGGTGACGCCGCTGACGGTCGCGCCGAGTCCGGTGTCTCCGCCAGGCGGGGCGGCGACGCGGAGGTCGTGCCGGTGGATGGACGGCGGGACGGGAACGGCGGTGGGGATGGTGGGCCCGGGTTGCTCGGCATGCTGGCCGGAGCGGCCGTGCGGACGGTGACGCACCCCGTCACGGCGGTACGGTCGGTCGTCAGGGCGGCCGGTGACCTGGACGCGATCCCGCTGGTCGGTGGCGTGCCGGGCGCGAAGCTGATCGCCAAGGCGGTGCGGATGGTGTCCGGCGAGCGCCACGACCGTCCCGAGATGCCCCGTCTCACCGCGCCCCGCACCCCGTTCAACGGGCCGATCAGCGGCCGGCGGCACCTGTCGTTCGGGTCCCTGTCGCTGAAGGACGTCAAGAAGGTCGCCAAGGCCAACGGCATCAGCGTCAACGACGTCGTCATGACGTTGTGCACGTCGGCGCTGCGCTCGTGGTTGCGCGAGCGCGACGCGCTGCCCGAGGCGCCGCTGGTGGTGGCGGTCCCTGTCGCGGTGCGTACGGGCGCCGCCAAGGACGTCGTCGGCAACCAGATCTCCGCCATGGTGGCCCCGCTGCCCACGAACGTCGACGATCCCGGTGAGCGCCTGCAGGCGGTCGGCGACGCCATGGCCAGGGCGAAACGGCGCTTCGCCCTCTCACCGGCGACGTGGCCGAGCGAGCTGTGCTCGATGCTGCCCGCCCCCGTCACGAGCCTGGCGACCCCGGCGATCTTCCGGTTGGCGGGGGTGGCGTTCCCGCCCATCAACCTGATCATCAGCAACGTGCCGGGGCCGCAGTTCCCGCTCTACCTGTGCGGGGGCAGGCTGCTGTCGTACTACCCGCTGTCGGTGGTGACCGACCTGAGCGGCGGCCTGAGCATCACCTGCTTCTCGTACGACGGCATGATCGACTTCGGCCTCGTGGCCTGCCCTGAGCGGGTGGACGACGTGTGGAGCCTGGTCGACCACCTGCGCACGGCGCTCGACGAGCTGCTAGACGAGCGAGTGGGCGATGAGTTCCGCGACGGCCTCGGGATCGATCTGGTGGCCGGTTAGCTGGCAGAGGTTCTCCTGGTAGAGCAGGATGGCCGCGAACGTGGCCGCCGCCACCTCCAGCCTCGCCGCGTCGCCGCGCGCGCCGGGCATCGCCAGGCCGAGCGCGAAGCGGGCCCTCCTGACCAGCTCGCCGTTGAGCCGCGTGAGCCGTTCCTTCACGGAGCCGTGCGTGTCGGCCTCACGGAACAGGATGCGCCGCATCGCCGGCGAGGCCCGCAGCGGCAACCCGCGTGCCAGCCGGCACAGCGTGCCGCGCAGGTCGCCGGGCACCGCGTCGACCTCGCGGTCCTCCTCGACGTGCGTGCGTTCGTCGACCAGGGCCACCAACAGGTCGATCTTGCGCGGGAAATAGTCGAAGATCAGATCGTCGCGGACCTTCGCCAGCTTGGCGATGATCTCGGTCGGGGTGGCCTCGAAGCCGCGGCCGGCGAAAAGCTCCTCCGCCGCGTCCAGGATGCGCGTGCGCGCGTCACCGATCACCACGGCTCGAACCATAGCGCCACCTGCGGCTTCACCGCCATACCAGGAACGCGACAAGCCCCGCCGAGTCCCCCGGGGTCACGCATCCCTGGCAGATCATGGACACCGGCCGGGTGCCCCATGGACACAGGGTCAAGGCTTCGCGGTGTGGGGTGTGGCGCGGCTGACAGCGTCGCCGGCCGGAGGGCTGGTCGCGGCGGCAGGCCGGAGGCGCTTGCCGAACAGGGTGAGAGCGACGAGCAGGCCCGCCGCGGCGAAGAGCGCCGCGGTGGCGAAGGCGGCGTGGTGCGCCGAGGTGAGGACCGGCGCGGCCGGGTCGTGGACGGCGCTGGTGGCGACGGTGGAGCAGATGGCCACGCCGAGGGCGGTGCCGATGGCGAAGGAGGTGTCGGTGAGCCCGGCGGCCAGGCCCGAGTCGCGTTCGGCGACACCGCTCAGCGCGGTGATCTGCGCGCATACCGCGGCCGTGCCCATCCCGGCGCCGAACACCAGCAGGGCGATGAGCAGGATGCCGGATGAGCCGTCGGACGGGAGCCGGGTCAGCAGCAGACAGGCCGCGCCCAGCAGGAGCGTGCCTGCGACGGCCACCGGCCTGACGCCGAGCCTGGTCACCACGCGCTGGCCGGCCAGCGCCCCGGCCACCGAGGTCACGGTCATGGCAGCGGTCACCAGCCCGAACAGAGCCGCGGACCAGCCCAGCACCTGCTGTACGTGTGCGGTGAGGGTGATCAGCATGCCGTCGACGGCCATCCCGGCGGCGAGTATCAGCAGGTTCCCGCCGACCAGCGTCCGCGAGCGCAGCAACCGCAGCGGCAGCAGCGGTGCCGCCGAACGTCGCTCGATCACGACGAACAGCGCGAACAGCCCCGCCGCTGCCGCCAGCGGGCCGAGGTCCCAGCCGGCCTCGGGCACTCGGGTGATGACGTAGACCAGCAGGACCAGGGCCGGGGTGACGGTCAGGGCGCCGGCGAGGTCGAATCCCCGGGTGCGGGCGTGGCTCTCACTGAGCAGGTACGGGGCCAGCAGCAGCACCGCCGCGCCGACGGGAAGATTGATCCAGAAGATCCACTGCCAGCCGAGCGTGTCGGTGATGACCCCGCCGAGCAGCAGGCCCGCGGTCGCACCGAGCCCTCCGAGCCCGCCCCAGACGCCGAGTGCCCTGTTGCGCTCCGGGCCCTCGGCGAAGGCGTTGACCACCATCGACAGCGCGGCCGGCGCGATGATCGCCGCGGAGATGCCCTGCAGTGCGCGAGCCCCCGCCAACGCTCCCAAGGAGGGTGCCAGCCCGCACAGCAGCGAGGACACCATCCGCAGCACCATCCCGGCCAGGAAGACCTTGCGGCGCCCCAGCATGTCGGCGGCCCTGCCGGAGAGCAGCAGCAGACCGCTGAAGGCCAGCGCGTAGGCGGTCACCGCCCACTGGATCGCGGGGCCGGACGGCTCCAGGTCGCGTTCGATGGCCGGCAGGGCCGCCATCAGGCTGGTGCCGTCCAGGATGGTCATGAAGAATGCCGTCCCCAGCAGGGAGAGGACGCGCCGGCGGTTGCTCGTCATGATGCTCCTCCTGTTGCGTGTCCCTGCCTGGAGGTGCCGGGCTGGGGTCGTCCGGGGTGTCAGCGCCGCAGTTCGGCGCCGAGTGCGTCAAGCCAGTCGCTGGTGCCCTGCCGGCGCCAGCTGGGATCCTCGCGGCCGTCGAGGAAGGTGCCCTGCTCGGTGAGGGTGAGCAGCGTGCCGCTGTCGGCCGGGGCGAACTCGACGGTGGTCAGCGACACCGTGGCCAGGTCGTCGCCGCCGCACGGGGAGGAGGTGTAGACGATGCGGCTGTCGGCGACGATGTCGCGGTACCAGGACTCGAAGGTCAGCGCCTTGCCGTCCTCGCCGGCTCCGCGGTTGATCTCCCGGCCGCCGACGCGGAAGTCCAGCTCGTGCTCCCCGCCGGAGGCGAACCAGCGGGCCTTCGCCGCCGGGTCGGCCCAGGCGGCGAACACCCTGGCGGGCTCGGCGGGGTAGCGACGTTCCAGGGTGAAGGTGGCGTGGGTGACGGTCATGAGGTGCTCTCTTCCTACGGCTCTCGCTCGGTCGGTTCTTCGGATGGCCGCTGCGCCAGCAGATCGTCGAGGCGGTCGAGGCGCTGCTCCCAGGAGGTGCGCTGGCTTGCGATCCACTCCTCGGCCGTGCGCAGCGCCTGCGGGTCGATCTGGCAGGTGCGGACCCTGCCGGTCTTCTCGGACCTGACCAGGCCGGCCGTCTCGAGCACCTGCAAGTGCTGCATCACCGCCGGCAACGACATGGCCAGCGGCTCGGCCAGCTGGCTCACCGTGGCCGGGCCGCGCACGAGCCGCGCCACGATGGCCCGGCGGGTCTCATCGGCGAGGGCCTGGAACACGCGGTCCAACGACTCCGAATACTTAGGCACATACTTAAGTATTGGCCGCTCTGACCCCATAGTCAAGCATCTACTTAAGTATTTTCAGACCGCCCACACCACAGCACCAGAACGCACGCCACTGAAGTCCAGCCGCACCAGAGCCCCCAGGCGCGCCTCCTGGCCCAACCGGACAGCGCCGACCTCGACGAGGCCGACCCGCCGACCGACCCGCACGGCCGCGACTTCGCCGTACGCGACCACAGGACCCACCTGAAGATCGCGGCCGAACGCAAGGCCGACACCGCCAACGCCCACTTAGCCGCGGCGGGTCAGGGTCTGTGCGAAGGTGCGGCTCGGGCGCGTCGGAGGTGACGGCCCTCGTGGGGGTGCTCGTGGGCG
>NZ_POUD01000426.1 GCF_003236395.1 Nonomuraea aridisoli
GCCCACCACCGCCCTGGCCGTGGCCACCTACCTCCCGCTCGCCGCGCCCGTCATCGGGTCGGTCGTCTGGGCGACACGCGCCGGCCATGGCGGTCACCGGTTGCCCGCCCTGTCAGGGGAGGAAGAAGAGGATTCCGGGGTCGTCCAGCGCGACGACGACCGGCACTGGTTCCTCGCCGGCACCGTCTACGCCAACCGCCACGACCCGGCCCTCGTGCTCCACGCCCGTTTCGGCCAGAGCTGGACGCTCAACCTCGGACATCCCGTGACCTGGGCGATCCTCGCCGTCCTGGCCGGGGCGATGCTGCTGGCGGCCCTCGGCGTCATCGAGCTGCCGGAACGGCAGAGCCTCCTGTGAACACGCCATCGGGTACGACGCGGCAAGGCGTCGTACCCGATGGCGAGAGAACTCAGACGCAGGCCTTGCGGACGACGTCGGCGAGGCGGTCGGCCACCTGCGTGGCGTGTTCCTCCGACGCGGCCTCGACCATGACCCGGATCATCGGCTCCGTGCCGCTCGGCCGGATCAGGACGCGGCCCGTCTCGCCCAGCTCCGCCTCCGCCTCCGCGACGGCGGCGACGAGCTCCGGCACCGAGGCCTTGCCCTTGTCGACGTCCTTGACGTTGATCAGGATCTGCGGCAGCGGCGTCATCACCGAGGCCAGCTCCTTCAGTGTCACGCCCGACTTGGCCACCACGCCCAGCAGGTGGAGCGAGGTGAGCAGGCCGTCACCGGTGGTGGCGTGGTCGAGCATGATGACGTGGCCCGACTGTTCGCCGCCCAGGTTGTAGCCGTCGGACTTCATCCGTTCGAGCACGTAGCGGTCGCCCACCGCGGTCTCCACCACGGTGATGCCCGCGTCGCGCATCGCCAGCTTGAAGCCCAGGTTGGACATCACGGTCGCGACCACGGTGTCCTTGGCCAGCCGGCCCTCGCGGTGCATGGCGACGGCCAGGATCGCCATGATGTGGTCGCCGTCGATGATGGCGCCCGTGTGGTCGACCGCCAGGCAGCGGTCGGCGTCGCCGTCGTAGGCCACGCCGAGGTCGGCCCCGCGCGAGATGACGACCTGCTGGAGTTTGTCCAGGTGGGTCGAGCCGTGGCCCGCGTTGATGTTGAGGCCGTCAGGACGGGCGCCGATGGCCTCGACCCTGGCTCCCGCGCGCAGCAGCGCCTCCGGGGCCACCATGTGGGCGGCGCCGTGGGCGCAGTCGACCACGATGTTGAGCCCGTCGAGCGAGGCGTCCACCGTGGTGATCACATGGGAGATGTAACGGTCGGCCTCACCGTAGGCGTCGCGTACGCGGCCCACGCCGGAGCCGACCGGGAAGCTCCACTGCTCGCCCAGCCGCCGCTCGATCTCGTCCTCGACCGCGTCGGACAGCTTGAAGCCGCCGCGCGCCAGGAACTTGATGCCGTTGTCGGGCGCCGGGTTGTGCGACGCGGACAACATCACGCCGAGGTCGGCGCCGAGCGCGGCGGTCAGGTGGGCGACGGCCGGGGTGGGCAGCACGCCGAGACGCAGCACGTCCACACCGGACGCCGCAAGGCCGGCGACCACGGCGGCCTCGAGAAACTCTCCCGAGGCACGCGGGTCCCGGCCCACGACCGCCACCGGACGGCGCCCGGTGGCGGCGAAAGCGCCTGCATCGCCGAGGACGTGAGCGGCCGCCACGGACAGGTCCATGGCGAGCTCCGCGGTGAGGTCGCGGCCCGCGACCCCACGTACCCCGTCGGTGCCGAAAAGGCGCCCCAATTTAGCGCTTGCTGTACTGCGGAGCCTTGCGGGCCTTCTTGAGGCCGTACTTCTTCCGCTCCGTGGCGCGGGCGTCACGGGTGAGGAAGCCGGCCTTCTTCAGCGGCGGCCGGTTGACCTCGACGTCCAGGATCGCCAGGGCGCGGGACAGGCCCATGCGCAGCGCGCCGGCCTGGCCGGTCACGCCGCCGCCGTCGATGCGCGCGATGACGTCGAACGCCTCCTCGGCGCCGAGCACGACGAACGGCTCGTTGACGATCTGCTGGTGAACCTTGTTCGGGAAGTACGTGTCCAGCGGGCGACCGTTGATCGTCCACTTGCCGGTGCCGGGGACGATGCGCACACGGGCGATCGCCTCCTTGCGGCGGCCGGTACCGTACGAGTTGCCCGTGGTGACGGGCTTGCGCACGGGAGCGTCGGCGCTGGCGGCGGACTCGGTGGTGTACTCGGACGGGAAGTCCTCGCCGGAGAAGTCCTCCAGCTCGGCCTCGACGGGCGTCTCGACACCGGTGGGCTCAGCCACGGTTCTCCTCTAAATCTTTCGAACTACTACTGGGCGATCTGGGTGATCTGGAACGGCACCGGCTGCTGGGCCTGGTGCGGGTGCTCGGGACCCGCGTAGACCTTCAGCTTCTTGGCCATCTTCCGGCCGAGGGAGTTCTTCGGAAGCATGCCCTTGACGGCCTTCTCGACGGCCTTGTCCGGCCGCTTCTCCATGAGCTCGCCGTACGAGACGGAACGCAGACCGCCCGGGTAGCCCGAGTGGCGGTACGCCCTCTTCTGCTCAAGCTTGTTGCCACTGAGCGCGATCTTGTCCGCGTTGATGACGATGACGAAGTCACCCGTGTCGACGTGGTTGGCGAAGATCGGCTTGTGCTTGCCGCGGAGCAGGGTCGCGACGTGGCTGGCCAGCCGGCCCAGCACGACATCGGTCGCGTCGATGACGTACCACTGACGCTGGACGTCGGCGGGCTTCGGTGAGTACGTGCGCACGGTCGTAGCCTTCTTTATGCTCGCGTCTTCGGCGCTGTCGGATGCGACAGCTACATGGGTCGGTCGGTGCGGGCACACGACGGCCCGGACCTTCCGTCTCCTCAGCACGGGAGATGACGCCGGACGCGCCGCGCATTGGTCACGCGGACCTATGCACACAACGAACGAGAGGCTACCTGCCCTAAGGCGTGCTGGTCAAAAGACCGGTAACCTCGCCCGATTCTACCTGATCGCAGAACGGTTCGATTTCGTTTCCCTGGGTCCCCTTCTTTCCCATCACCCGACATCCCTATCGTTGGCGTCGGTATGTGGCAGAGCTCTCACACCCGGCCATCCCAGCGGGGCCCTCGGCGCCGGAGTCATCTGGGCGTGCTGGCCTGCCTCACGGCCGTGCTGTTCACGGGTGTGCTGATCGGCCGGCTCAGCGACGAGACCGAGCCCGCGCGCCACGTCTACCTGCAGGAAACGGTCCCGCCCGCGGCCGCCACGACCACCTCCGCGCCGCCGAAGAACGCCCGGCCGCAGGTCGAGATGATCCCCCGGCAGACCACACCCGGCCGGCCCGAGCGCGCCGCCCCCAAGGCGTCCAAGAGCCCCGAGAACCGGGTGCACGGCTTCAACGCCCCCGACGACCCGGTGCTGCGCTCCGAGCGGAGCGGCGTACGGGTGCTCGCCACCATGGCCAGGAGAGTCGTCACGCTCACCAACGCCGCGCGGTCCCGGCACGGCTGCCGGCCGCTGCGGGTGGACGACGGTCTCACCCGCTCCGCCCGTGCGCACGCGGTGGAGATGGCCCGTACGGGGCTGCTCTCGCACAACTCCCCCGACGGCGCGTCGCCCTGGGTCCGGATGGAGCGCGCGGGCTACCGCTGGGGCGCCGCGGAGAACATCGGCGCCGGATACGACACCCCCGAAGAGGCCGTACGCGGCTGGATGGACAGCCGCGAGCACCGCAAGAACATCCTCGACTGCGGTCTGAAGGCCATCGGCGTGGGCGTCGCCTCCGGCCCCGGAGGCCCGTGGTGGACTCAGGACTTCGGAACCGTCTGACGTACATCACGGTAATGTCGCCGCATGGGTTTTCCCGAGCAACGTGAAAACGGCATGGGCGGCTCCCCGTTCGGCGGCGCCCCCTACGGGATGGCGCCCGCCCCCAGGAACGCCGGCGGCCCTCCCCCTCAGCAGCAGGAGCAGCCGGGCCCCGCGCCGGAGGGCCGCAAGTCCCGCCGCGCCCGCAAGCAGCGCGCCGCCGAGCTCGACACCGACACCGACACCGGCTTCGGCATCGAGCCCGACGCCGGTTTCGGCGGCGGGACCGACACGATCGCGTCCGGCGACCGCGAGGCGTCCGCGCCGGCTCCGCAGAGCCGGATCGGGTGGAGCCCGTACGACGAGGGGCCGCGCTCACGCGCCCCGCTGTGGTTCGCGATCGGCGGAGTGGCGGTGCTCGGGCTGTTCGGCGGCGGCCTGGCCATGATGTTCAACGCCGACGCTCCCACCCCGCAGGGGACCACCGCGGTGCGCCAGACCGCCGCGCCGATGCCGTCGGTCCCGCCCGGCAAGTACGGCTTCGCCGAAGACCGCAAGACCGACCCGGAGCCGATCACGGTCAAGGAGCTCTTCGGCACGAAGAAGAAGTTCTCCGTCTCCGACCGCGGCTACGAGATGACGGTTACCAGCAAGGACAAGAAGTGCACCGACGGCGCCCTGGGCGACAAGCTCCAGAAGGCGCTCAAAGACGCCAAGTGCACCCAGTTCGTCCGGGCCAGCTTCCGCGACAAGGACGGCAAGGTGATCGGCACGGTCGGCGTGGCCAACCTCCAGTCGAGCAAGCTGGCCGGCAAGGTCGCCAAGTCCGGCAACACCGAGAACTACGTCAAGCCGCTCGCCGGCAAGGACAGCGTCACCAAGTTCCTCGGCTCGGGGAGCGGCGGCGCCAAGATCTCGACGTACGGCCACTACGCGGTCCTCGTCTGGTTCCAGAACAAGGACGGCACGAAGCCCGACTCCAAGGGCTCCAAGCGCATCAGCGAGGCCATCGACGACATCACCAAGGCCACGGTGTTCAAGGCCCTGGACAACCGGACGCTGACGGGGAGCCCGCTGACCTGAATCGCTTTGTGTGACCAAAGCTCCCAAACGGGTCTCCTGATGCTTCTGGGAACATCCATACCGGCCTAACGATCTCGCTCCGCTCGCTAGGCTCCAGCTATGCGTGGCCAGGAACCCGGGTCTGAGCACGATCGCAGGGCGGCCGGCGGCTCGGCCGCACCCGCGACGCCACCGCCGAGCTTCGGCCAGACCGACGGGCAAGACGTACCACCGGCGTTCCCTCCATCCCACCGGGCGGCGGAGGCCGAGCCGCGCCCTGCCGCCCCGCCGTGGGAGGTGGCCGACGCCGACGCCGCCCCGTACGACTGGCACACCGACCC
>NZ_POUD01000427.1 GCF_003236395.1 Nonomuraea aridisoli
CTTCTGGACGTCACCCCCGTCACGCGAATCCATCCCCGACAAAGCCCCGGACGAGAACGACACCACGACTCTCCCTCCAGTTCTCCCGGCGACCTTGGATTCACAGCCTCAACCAGCCGAGACCGACACCACACAACCGCCCTACACGGACACAGCAGCACCCACGTCGAAAGAGCCGGCATCGGAAACGCCACCCAACAGGCCCGATCCCGCCGACCCCGTACCCTCGACCTCCGCGTCACCCCACGACCATCGACCCGTAACGCCGATCCACTTCCTAACGAACTCAGCCTCCTCGGTCCCCACCGAGCCAGCCATCGGCATCGGTGCACTTGTCGGAGCCCTTTTCCTGCTCCTCGCCCTACGCCGGGCACGCCGTACCCGCCCAGACCGGCGCAGCCGAACAAGAGGCCAACACCGCAAGGGACGCCACAGAAGCAGACCCCGCCGACACCGCCCGCCAACGCCCCATTGAGGTCCAACCTCCCTCAGTACGAACCCCGCATCAGGCCCGACGTCACCAGGCCCGACCCGACCACTGCAACACCGTTCCAACAGGCAGCTAGATAAGTACGCCTTCCGAGCTCCGGGATGATGAGCCGGTCGAGCCAGATGCTCTCCACACGCCGCTTGCGATGGCTGTTGCGCCAATTGCGCTCGTCCCCAGTCGAGCCGACATGGGCTCACCATCTGTGGCACCGAGGTCGGTTCGTGAGCCGTCGGGGCACGGTGCGTTCGTCACTGCGGTCGGAGCAGCGAGGTGCGCGGCACTGCCTGCCGACCCAACGCGAGCACGGCGGTGTCCACAAACACGCCAGCACCTCACCAGCCTTGGCCCGAAGTTGTCAGCCACGCACCGGGGTGGCCAGATCAGGTCGTTGCGCGAAGGTCGGCTCGTCAATCGTTGTGTCACGATGGTTCACCGCCTCAGCCCCGTAGCCAGAAGCAGGGGGCCCCAGCCGTCGTAGCTAGAAGCACGGGACCTCGGCCGCCGTAGCGAGGAGCACCACGCCTCAGCCGCCATAACCAGAAGCACGACACTCAGCCCCCGTGGCCACAAGTACGGTGCCTCAGTCGCTGTCGACCGGCGTATGGCGGATTGCAGTCGCCGTCGACAGGGGTACAGCGGCTGCTCGCCAACCAACGGCGATACTGCAGTGTCCAGCGGCAACACACCGCCTACCCAGCCGGACCCGTCTGCTTGCACCGGAGAGGGCTCATCGCTGCGGGCGCCACAGGCGGGATCGCGAGCGGTACCAAGAGGACGGCATACACGGCAGTGCCCAGAGACACCACCCACGTCACCGCACGCCGTACCGCGGCCGTCGCCAGCGCCCCACCCACGCGCGCCGCACCGCACGCGCCACACCCAGCCGTCCGCCACACTCCAGCCGCTCGCGGCGCGGAGGCCGCCCTGCCCGACTGCAAATTGTCGGTGTTCAGGCTCTTGGGTGGGCTTGTCGGTATGCCGTGCGCAAGCGGTCGATGGACACGTGCGTATAGATCTGCGTGGTGTTCAGGGACGCGTGGCCGAGCAGTTCCTGGACGCTGCGTAGATCCGCACCGCCCTCGAGGAGGTGTGTGGCCGCGCTGTGCCGCAGGCCGTGCGGCCCCATGTCCGGTGCCCCCTCGACCTGGGCCAGCCGAGCGTGCACCACACGGCGCACGGTTCCCGGATCGATCCGTCCGCCACGAACGCCCAGGAAGAGCGCCGGCCCCGACCTAGCCCGCACCCACAGCGGCCGCCCATGAATGCACCACCGATCCAGCGCCTGCAACGCGGGCCGCCCGAACGGCACCGTACGTTCCTTTCGGCCCTTGCCCATGACCCGGACGACGTTGCGCTCCCGGTCCACGTCATCGACGTCGAGCGCGCACAGCTCACTCACCCGTACACCCGTGGCGTACAGCAGCTCGAGCAGCGCCTGGTCGCGCAACTCTTTGGGGTCGGCGGTCGGAGGCGCGTCCAGTACGGCCTTCGCCTGCTTCTGATCGAGTACGACAGGCAGGGAGCGCGGCGACTTCGCACTCCCGAGCAGCAGGCCTGGATCCGTCGCCAGCCACCCGCGACGGTGACAGTACGCGGTGAACGTACGGGCACACGCGGTCCTACGCGCCAGGGTGGCCCGTGCCCTGCCTGACTCATGCTGACCGGCCAGCCACTCCCTCAGCACCCCGATGTCGAGCCCTTCAAGCTGCCCGCCCGTGTGGTCGAGCAGCGAGTTGACGTCCGTCAGATAGGCACGAACCGTATGGGGAGAGAGATCGCGCTCCAGCCGCAGAAACCGAGCGAACTCTCCCACAACCTCATCCCTGTCCACGCCACCTCATTCCACCGTCACCCCTGCGCGTCCCGGCCGCCGCCCGTGCACGTCACCGGCTCACCATCGCCCGTAGGCGTCATCGGCCGTCATCCGTACGGGTCAACGGTCTCGATCATCCTCGACGCCCAGACATCTAAGTCACTCGAAACACTCTTCACCGTCCAGACCACCACCATGCAAATCCAGCGGCATCCATAACAGCGTCAGGTCGTCCGTATGGCGGCGGATCACGTGTGTGGGAGGTCCAGCCCGGGGATGTACGCGCGACGTCCGCCGGCTGGCTGCTCGCCACCACCAAACCACCTACTCGCCCGAGCCTCGCCATGATCGGCCTGGCGAGCTGTCTGCTCTGGTGGCGCCGCAAGCGTCGATCAGCAATCAACGGTCGGGGCAGGCGAGGTTGTCACTTCAGGTGTGTAAAGATCGTTTCTGGTAGTGAGTGACCGGTTACTACTTGATGCGGCCTGGGTAAGCGATGTCGAGTTCGATGAGTGCTTCGCGCCAGCCGATGGTGCGCTGGCCTTCGATCAGGCGGGCGGTGCTGGCCGAGTTCTTGATCTTGCCGGTCTTCTCCTTGGTCACGGCGCGTTCGCGGGCGCGTTTGTCCTCGATGTTGATGATGGCCAGCCACAGCAGCTTGACCACGGCGTCGTCGCCGGGGAAATGGCCGCGGGCCTTGGTGACCTTGCGCAGCTGGTAGTTCAGCGACTCGATGCTGTTGGTGGTGTAGAGCAGTTTGCGGACCGCCGGGGAGAAGGCGAAGAACGGGATGAAGCGGTCCCAGGCGGTCTCGAACACACGGGCCGCCTGCGGATACTTCTGGCCCCAGGCCGAGGCGGTGAAGTCGGCCAGGGCGTCGAAGGCGGCCTGCTCGGTGGGCGCGGTGTAGATCTTCTTGAGCTCGGCGGCCAGCGTGGCGCGGTCGCGGCGGGCGACCGGCCGCAGCGCGTTGCGGATCAGGTGAACGACGCAGGCCTGCACGGTGGTGTGCGGGAAGGCTGCGTGGATGGCGTCTTCGAAGCCGTTCAGGCCGTCGGTGCAGGCGATGAGGATGTCGCGCACGCCCCGGTCTTTCAGGTCGTTCATCACCGAGGTCCAGAAGCGGGCCGATTCGCCGGCGGTGGCGGCATCGAGGGGGGTCTTGGCCAGCCAGATTCCCAGGACGTGTTTGTCGCCGTCGGCGTCGATGCCGATCGCCAGATAGGCGGGTTTGGCCTGGACGCTGTGGTTGTCGCGGACCTTGACCACGATGGCGTCCAGGAACACCACCGGGTAGACCGTCTCCAGCGGCCGGGCCTGCCAGGTGCGGACCTCCTCCAGGACGGCGTCGGTGATGTTGGAGATGGCCTCGTGGGACAGTTCGACCTCATAGATCTGGCGCAGGTGGTGCTGGATGTCGCGCACGCTCATGCCGTGCGCGTACAGGCTGATGATCATGTCGTCCAGGCCGCCGGAGACGCGGCCGGCCCGCTTGGGCACCAGCATCGGCTCGAAGGTGCCGGCCCGGTCCCGGGGCACGGCCAGCCGGACCGGCCCCACCCCGGTCTGCACGGTCTTGCCGATCCTGCCGTTGCGGGAGTTGCCCGAGCCGTGGCCGGCCGGATCGTGCTTGCCGTAGCCCAGATGAGCCGACAGCTCGGCCTCCAGCGCGCGTTCCAGCACCGCCTTGACCAGTCCGCCGAGCATCGAGCCCTCACCCGTCAGCCGCAGCCCGCCCGCGCCGTCGCGTGAGCGTTCCAGCAGCAGGTCCAGCACGTGATCGCCGAGCAGGTCCCGCAACGGCGTCTCGCCGTCGCGCTGGGGGGATGTTTCCCCGCCATGATGAGCAGCCGCTCCTAGCAGCGCCGATGCGTCATCGCGCTGGTCTTGCCCCACCGCGGCCAGCGCGGTTCTTCCCCGTGTCGTGGACATGATCGTGTTCTCCCCCGAGATGGTGAATGATCGTTGCAGACTTCCGTCTACGTTTGGTGATCATTTCCACACCTGGAGTGATACCCCGACGGTCGGGGCAGGCGGGGGTATCACTCCAGGTGGTGGCGACGCGTGCCCGCCAGCCGGATGAGGACTGTTCTGCTCGATGGCTGTGAACGGTCGGTGTCGTGGTTTTGGGACGGCTGCAGAGGTCAGCGGAGCTGTCCGGTTTCGTGGAGGTGGTCGAAGATGATCTGATCGACCGGGGACACTTTGTGTCGATCGGCGTAGGTCAGCCAGGCGGCTTCCTCTATCTCAGCGCTTGGTGTCGGTGTTCCGTGGTGGGCGGCGGTGTAACAGGTCATCCGTACGGTGATCCCGGCGGCATGGCCGTGCGCCTGTGCCTGATAGGTGCCTACGTGGACGGCGGTCGCCGGGTTGATCGTGACGGCGAGTTCCTCGTCGATCTCTCGTACGAGGGTGTCGACGTCGGTCTCGCCGGGTTCGCGCTTGCCTCCGGGGATGTAGTAGACGTTCTTGCCTTGCGAGCGGGTGCTGAGGATCGCGCCGTTGTCGAGGTGAATCCAGGCGATCTTGTCGATGGTGCGGTTCAACCGTGTTTCCCGTTGTCGATGTGGCGCCACGTGTCATGGCGACAGACAAGTCTGCCGTTCACACAGCGGGCAGCGAAATCCGCACTCTCATGCCGAGCTTGGCGCGAGCTCGTCCGGGAACGGCGGGGTTTCGGCCGGGTCGGGTTCGGGGGCGCGTGGAGGGTCGAGCACCGCCGAGTCAGGGGCCTTGCGGTACGACGCCGTCTGCTTGCACAGGCGCCAGCCGTTCGCCGAACGTTCGATGTACCCGGCGGCCGCCAAACCGCCCAACGCACTCAACGCCGCGTCCAACCCCACGCCCGCCGCCACAGCGATCGAAGC
>NZ_POUD01000428.1 GCF_003236395.1 Nonomuraea aridisoli
CCCGCGAACCTGCACCCACTACGGACCCACCTCCTCAGCGGACCCCCTACTCACCCGCCTTCCCCCGGGCCTTCGCCCGCTAGATCCGATCTAGCGGGGGTCTAGCGCCTTGGGGGTGAAGGGAGGTGGCGCGATGAGGAGCGCGTTGCTGGGGGTTGCGGTGATCATCGGCAGCACCCGGGTGGGACGGGCGTGCGAGACGGTGGGCGCGTGGTTCGCGGAGTTGGCCGGGCGGCGCGACGACCTCGCCGTCGAGGTGCTCGACCTGGCCGGCTACGCCTTCCCGGCGTGTTACCCGCAGCGGCCGACGCCGTCCATGCGGCGGTTCGCCGCGGCCGTCGGCCGCGCCGACGCCTTCGTCGTGGTCACCCCCGAGTACAACCGCAGCTTCCCCGCCTCGCTCAAGCAGGCCATCGATTTCGCGTACGACGAGTGGCAGGCCAAGCCCGTGGGCATCGTCTCGTACGGCTCCGGCTCGGCCGGCCACTACGCGGTCGAGCAGCTCCGCACGGTCTTCACCGCCCTGCACGCGGTGACCGTGCGCGACTGGGTGGGGGTCGATCTGCTGGGCCCGGCCGTCGACGGCCGCGGCCGCCCACACGACACCGACGACCGGCTGCGCGCCAGCGGGGCCATGCTCGACCAGCTCACCTGGTGGGGCCGCACGCTGCGGGAGGGCCGTCGCGCCCAGCCGTACGTCTCATGAGTTTCTGGAAAGGAATGCCATGCCAGATCTGGCGATACAGACCTCGGGCCTGGTCAAGGTCTTCGGCGAGACGCGCGCCGTGGACGGACTCGACCTCGCCGTGCCGGCCGGCGCCGTGTACGGCGTGCTCGGGCCCAACGGCGCCGGGAAGACGACCGCCGTCCGCATGCTCGCCACGCTGCTGCGTCCCGACGGCGGCGAGGCGACCGTGTTCGGGCACGACGTGGTGCGCGAGGCCGACGCCGTACGCTCCCGGGTGAGCCTGACCGGCCAGTACGCCTCCCTCGACGAGGACCTGACCGGCACCGAGAACCTGATCCTGCTCGCCCGCCTCCTCGGCCACCGCAAACCGGCCGCGCGCGAGCGGGCGGCGGAGCTGCTGGACGCGTTCGGGCTGACGGACGCCGGGCGCCGGCAGGTCAAGACGTACTCCGGCGGCATGCGGCGGCGGCTCGACATCGCGGCCAGCATCCTCAACACCCCCGACCTGCTCTTCCTCGACGAGCCGACGACCGGCCTCGACCCGCGCAGCCGCAACCAGGTCTGGGACATCGTCCGCGTCGTCGTCGCCCACGGCACCACGGTGCTGCTGACCACCCAGTACCTCGAGGAGGCCGACCGGCTGGCCGCCCGCATCGCGGTCATCGACCGCGGCAAGGTGATCGCCGAGGGCACGCCCGGGCAGCTGAAGTCGTCCGTCGGGGCGGGCGCGGTCCACGTACGGCTGCGCGACCCCGGCGCCCGGCCCGCCGCCGAGCGCCTGCTGGCCGAGGCCCTCGACGCGTCCGTCTACCTGGAGGCCGACCCGGTGGCGCTCACCGCGCGCCTCACGGGCGGCTCCACCGGCGAAGGCCGCGACTCGGCGGCGGCCGAGCAGGCCGCCCGCGCGCTCGGCCGGCTCGCCGAGGCCGGCATCGTCGTGGACGACTTCTCCCTCGGCCAGCCCAGCCTGGACGAGGTCTTCCTGGCTCTCACCGACCACCGCGCCACCGAGGAGGCGGCAGCATGAGCACCACCACCGAGACCGGCACCACCTACGCCCCGGCGCCCGACGCCCTGGCCGGGGTCCTCGCCCCGGGGGTGAGACCGCCGCGGCCGAGTGCGTGGTCGGCGTCGATCACGTTCGGCTGGCGGGCGATGTTGAAGATCAAGCACGTGCCCGAGCAGCTCTTCGACGTGACGGCGTTCCCGCTCATGATGACGCTGATGTTCACGTACCTGTTCGGGGGCGCGCTGGCCGGGTCGCCGACCGAGTACCTGCAGTTCCTGCTGCCGGGCATCCTGACGACCAGCATCGTGATGATCACCATGTACACCGGCGTGGAGGTGAACAAGGACATCGAGAAGGGCGTCTTCGACCGCTTCCGCACCCTTCCCATCTGGCGCCCGTCTACCCTGGTCGGATACCTCCTGGGCGACCTGCTGCGCTACGTCATCGCCTCGATCGTCATCCTGGCGGTCGGCCTGGTGCTGGGCTTCCGTCCACAGGGCGGGGTGACCGGCGTGGTCGGCGGGATCCTGCTGGTGCTGGTGTTCTCGTTCGCGTTCTCCTGGCTGTGGACGATGCTCGGGCTGCTGCTGCGCAGCGAGAAGTCGGTCATGGGGATGAGCATGATGCTGCTCATGCCGCTCACCTTCCTGAGCAACGTCTACGTCGATCCGTCCACCATGCCGGGCTGGCTGCAGGTCTTCGTCAACGCCAGCCCGATCACGCACCTGGTCAGCGCCGTACGGTCGCTGATGGCCGGCACCCCCGACATGGGCGAGGTCACCTGGGTCCTGGTGTCCTCGGCCGCCCTCGTCGCCCTCTTCGGCACCCTGTCCATGCGCCTCTACAACCGCAAGTAAGTAAGGTCTGGGCCCCGGCGGCGCGAACATTGAACGACCCTTGCGAGGGATGCCGCCGGACCGGGCGCGACGAAGGCATCAACGACTTCTAAGCTTGGTCCGGCGCATCGACGTACCGTCCCCGGTCGTCTATAGCGGATTGTGGCCACTCACCACGGCTCAAGCCATAGTGGCTAGCCCTCCGAAGCCTTGGTGGTGCCGTCTGTAGCGGGTGGCGGGTCGGGCAGCTTCACCGCTCCGGTAGCAGTGAAGTAAGCGGCGAATCCCATCAGGATGGCCATGAACGCCCCTCCCGCCGCTCCGAGTGCTCCAAGCGCCTCAGCCCCGAGTTCTCTTGTGATGCAGAAGCCGAACAGCCCGCCGACCATTGCCGTCTCCACCGCATGGGCAAGCCAGTGCGCTATGCGTCTCTCCGGTGTCATGTGGACCAACGTCCTTCCCGGCTGAGTGATCGGGCATGCGATCTGGAGATCGACACGAACCGGAAGCTAGCGCTGTCAATAGCACATTTGTGCATAAATCACGCATCCTTTCGTAGGCGGCCTCATCGGAAGGACGAGTAGGGACAGGCCTCATGAGGGTTTCTGACCACTCTTTGGCGCGTACCCTCCCGGCACCTGGCGAACTACCCTTAGGATATCTCGTAGAGAATCGGGGCGAAATTCCCGGCGTGATACTCCGGAGAAGCTTGCCGACATAGGAACTGGACATCCCGGTGAGGATTGCGCAACGATTCCCTGGGTAACGTCCATAAGTTGGGGGAGGCACTAGATGGCTCTTGGCAGCCCCACGGTCTTCAGGCGACGCCTGGTGGCGGAGTTACGGCGGAGACGTGAGGCTGTTGGCTTCAGTGGACCTCAGGTGGCCAAAGCGCTCGGGTGGTCCACATCCAAGATCTCAAGGCTGGAGAACGGGCAGATTCTGCCCAACTCCAGGGACGTTGAGAACCTGCTCGATCTTTACGAGATGCCGGAACCGGACCGATCACAACTCTTGGCCCTTGTTCCGCAGTGTGCAGCCCCAGAATGGTGGGAGAAATATTCTGATGCCATTTCTGAGGACTATGTAGGCTTTCTCGGCTTCGAAAGCGGAGCCACCGAACGATGGGACTGGCAGTCACTGGTGATCCCAGGGCAGCTACAGACAGAAGCCTACGCGCGCGCGATAATAGGCACCGGGTATTTTGGCGAGCTCACACCTCGTCAAATCAGACGGCGAACCGAACTCCGAATTGAGCGCAAGGAGCAGTACATCAGCAATCCTTCACTCACCTCAAAGATCATTATTGATGAATCTGTTCTGGCTCGGAAGATCGGCGACGAATCTCTTATGGCAGAACAGCTGTGTCACTTGCAGGAATTGGCTGAACGTCCCAACATTGAAATACAGGTCCTGCTGAACGACCAGGGACTTCCCGTGCCGGTTACCAATTTCATCCTCCTCAGGTTTCCCGAGCTGGAGAATCTGGGCGAGCTCTACCCCGACGTTCTTTACGTAGAGAACGAGGCGGGGGGCGGTGTCGACGAGGATGAGATACGGACACACCGGTACCACCTGGCATTCGCCAGGATATCTGAAGTAGCCTTGAGCCCGGCGGAGTCCATGGAATGTCTCGCCGCGCGAGAAACAAAATGGAGGAGCTAGCGAGCGAGTGCCTCCCTCTTTCATCCGAAAGAGGTGACAGCAAGTGAGTAAGTTGGTCATCGACCCCAGATGGGGAGGGTGGCGCAAGAGTCGTCACAGCCTCGCGAACGGAGACTGTGTCGAAGTAGCGCTATTCACAGACGGCCGCGTCGGACTGCGGGATTCCAAGAATCCCTCAAACGGCATGCTCCTGCTAGCAGCAGAAGAGTTCCAGGACCTTCTGACCAGAATAAAGCTTGACACGCTATAAGAGGCTTGGGTGACCCTGATGTCAGGGTCACCCAAAAGCTCAGACGCTCGTTCACCGCTGCCCAGCCCACATATTTTCGGCATACCACGGCGGTCTCGATCGACTGCGCATGCAGGGCTTCACGCCGGTCAACACCGTCAGAGGTGCCAGGTGATGTGGTCCTGGGGTTGGTAGCGGCAGGTGGAGCCGGTGGAGATGGTGGCGCGGAGGTGGGCGGCCAGCTCGGGGTGGGCGCGGTCCAGTTTGCGCAGCGAGTCGCGGATGCGGGCGGTGACGGTCTTGCGGGCGCGTTCGGCCTCGTCGCCCAGGCGTCGGGTACGGCCGCCGAGTCCCGCCGCGGCGCGCAACTCGGCGAGCAGCGCCGCCCGTTCCCGGTCGAGCTCCGCCACCCGGTCGTCGTGGCCCAGCTCGGCGGCCCGGTCGATCTCCTCGTCGAGTTGTGACAGGCGGTGGCGGTAGCGGCTCCTGGCCTCGTCGTCCAGCACCTCGTCACCGCCCATGCGGCGGGCCGCGACGACGACCTCACCGCCCTCGGGTGCGAGCAGGACCACGGCCGGTACGTCGTCGCCGGGCCGGCTCAGCAGCGTGTGCAGGTCGCGCAGCCCCTTGGCGTCGGGCACGTGCGCCACCCGCCCCGCGAACCGCAACGCCCACACCGCACCGTCCCGCCGAAACTCTCCACTCCCAACATCGACCGCCTCTCCCCCAGAACGCCACCC
>NZ_POUD01000429.1 GCF_003236395.1 Nonomuraea aridisoli
CCCCAACACCCGCCCGCCCGGCAGCGCCGTGGTCGCCGCGCTGCGCAAGCTGTCGTTCTCGCCGGTCTCCGCCCGTCGCATCGAGGACGACCACCAGGGCAGCCGCCGCTACGCCATCGGCCTGGAAGACGGCACCAGCCTCGACGTCACCGTGCTCGACCGCGACCGCCAGGTGGCCGGGCTGCCGTACCGGCTGTGGCGGCGCATCAGGCTCAACTCCGAGACCAGGCGCCGCGCGATCCGCTCCCTGCGCGCCGAGCTCGAACGCGAGGCCCTCATGGCGTACGCCGCCCAGGCCGCCGGCGCCAGCACCCCCCGCCTGCTCGGCACCAGCGAGATCGGCACCGAAGCCGCCCTGCTCGCCTACGAGCACCTCGACACCCGGCCGCTCGACGAGGTGCCCGACGAGGAGATCGACGACGACCTGCTCGCCCAGATCTGGGAGCAGGTCGGGCTGCTGCAGATCCAGCGCCTGGCCCACCGCCGCCTCACCGGCGACGGCATCCACCTCGACCGGGCCGGCCGGATCGTGCTGACCGACCCGCGCAGCGGCGAGATCGCCGCCGGCGACCTGCTGCTCCGCCTCGACGTCGCCCAACTGCTCACCTACCTGGCGCTGCGCGTCGGCCCCGAGCGCTCGGTGCGCGCCGCGGCGGCCGTGATGGGCCCCGACGCGCTGGCCGCCGCGATGCCGCTGCTCCAGCGCATCGCCCTGACCAGGGAGACCCGCTCGGCCCTGGCCAAGGCCAAACACGTGCTGCCCGAGATCCGCGAGCAGATCGTCGCGCTGACGCCCCAGAACAGGGTCGAGGAGGTTCGCCTCGAACGCTTCCGCCCCCGCACGCTCATCACGATCATCGCCAGCGCCGTCGCCGCGTACATCGTGTTGTCCCAGCTCAGCCAGGTCGACGTCTACCGGGTGGTGACCACGGCCAACTGGGCCTGGTCGGGGGTGGCGCTCGTCGCGTCGTTCGTCAGCTTCGTGGCCGCCGCGCTCATGCTGCGCGGGTTCGTGCCCGAGCACCTGCCGCTCTGGCGCACGGTGCTCGTGCAGTTCGCGTCGTCGTTCGTCAAGCTCGTCGCGCCCGCCGCCGTCGGCGGCGTCGCGATCAACACCCGCTACCTGCAGAAACGCGGCATCCGGCCGGCGAGCGCGGTGGCCAGCGTGGGCGCCTCGCAGCTCATCATGCTGGTCTTCCACATCGCGCTGCTGCTGCTGTTCGCCTACATCACCGGCTCCAGCACCGCGACGTCGTTCACCCCCTCGCGCGGGCTCGTCCTAGCGCTGCTTGCGCTGGCGCTGCTGGTCGTGGTGGTGCTCGGCGTGCCGCCGCTGCGCAGGCTGGTGACCGCGCGGATGCGCAAACTCTTCTCGAACGTACTCCCCAGGCTGCTCGACGTGCTGCAGTCGCCGCGCAAGATGGTCGAGGCGTGCGTCGGCACCCTCATGATCACCATCGCGTTCGTGGTCTGCCTGTACGCCTGCGTGTGCGCCTTCGGCGGCGACATCAGCTTCACCGCCGTCGCCGTCGTCTACCTCACGGCCAACGCGATCGGCTCGGCCGCGCCCACACCGGGCGGTCTGGGCGCGGTCGAGCTCGCGCTCGCGGCGGGCCTGACGGTGGCGGGCGTGCCGCGCGAGCTCGCCACCTCCGCCGTGCTGCTGCACCGGCTGCTCACGTTCTGGCTGCCGGTGCTGCCGGGCTGGGCCTCATTCACCTACCTCCAGCGGCACGAGGCCCTGTGACGGTCAGCGGCCCGCCGTCAGTTGGTCGATCGCCTTCAGCTCGTCCTCGGTGAACGCGGGCCCGTCGACGCAGGCCACGTTGTCCTCCAGCTGCCGCACACTGCTCGCGCCGATCAGCACGCTCGTCACGCGCGGGTCGCGCAGCGTCCACGACAGCGCCATCTGCGCCAGCGTCTGACCGCGCTCCCCGGCGATCTCGTTGAGGGCGCGGGCCATCTCGCGGTCGATCCGGTCCTCGCTGAGGAACCGGCTCGTCGCCGCGCGCGAGTCGCCCGGCACGCCGTTCAGGTAGCGGTCGGTCAGCAGGCCCTGCGCCAGCGGCGAGTACACGATGCAGCCCATCCCCGCCTCCTCCAGCACGTCCAGCAGCCCGTCCTCGATCCAGCGGTTGATCATCGAGTACGACGGCTGGTGGATGAGCAGCGGCGTGCCGAGCTCGCGCATGATCCGCGCGGCCTGGGCGGTCTGCTCGGCCGAGTAGTTGGAGATGCCCGCGTACAGCGCCTTGCCCGAGCGCACCGCCCGGTCCAGCGCCCCCATGGTCTCCTCCAGCGGCGTCTCCGGGTCGGGACGGTGGCTGTAGAAGATGTCCACGTACTCCAGGCCCATGCGCTGGAGCGACTGGTCGAGGCTGGCCAGCACATATTTGCGCGAGCCCCACTCGCCGTACGGGCCGGGCCACATGTCGAAGCCGGCCTTGGTGGAGATGACCAGCTCGTCCCGGTACGGGGTGAAGTCCTCACGCATGATCCGGCCGAAGTTCCGCTCCGCGGAGCCGTACGGCACCCCGTAGTTGTTCGCCAGGTCGAAGTGCGTCACCCCGAGGTCGAACGCCCGGCGCAGGATCGCCCGGGAGTTCTCGATCGGCCGGTCGTCGCCGAAGTTGTGCCACAGGCCCAGGGAGACCACGGGCAGCTTGAGCCCGCTGCGTCCGCTCCTGTTGTACGGCTGGCGCTCGTAACGCCGTTCGTCGGCCTGATAGGTCATGCCGTGCCCCTCTCGATGATCCACGCGAGGGCGAAGGCCTCCTCCCGCCAGGCGTCGTAACGCCCGCTCCGCCCCCCGTGCCCGGCGCCCATCTCCGTCTTCAGCAGGAACGGCCCGCCGGAGGCGGTCGCCCGCAGCTTCGCGATCCACTTCGCCGGCTCGTGGTAGAGCACGCGCGTGTCGTTCAGGCTCGTGATCGCCAGAATCGGCGGGTACGGCCTGCCGTCCACGTTCTCGTACGGCGAGTAGCTCTTCATGTAGGCATAGACGTCGGGGTTGTGTAGCGGATCGCCCCACTCGTCCCATTCGATCACAGTCAGCGGAAGCGACGGATCCAGGATGGTGTTGAGCGCGTCCACGAAGGGGACCTCGGCCACGACGCCCGCGAACTCCTCGGGCGCCAGGTTCGTCACCGCGCCCATGAGCAGCCCGCCCGCCGACCCGCCCCTGGCGATGACCCGCTCGCTCCAGCCGGTCGCCTTCATGTGCCTGGCCACGGCCACGAAGTCGGTGAACGTGTTGCGCTTCCTGGTCAGCTTGCCGTCCTCGTACCAGCGCCGGCCCATCTCGCCGCCGCCGCGCACGTGGGCGACCGCGAAGACGAACCCCCGGTCGAGCAGCGACAGCCGCGGGACCGAGAAGCCGGGGTCGATGGAGGTCTCGTAGCTGCCGTAGCCGTACAGCAGGGTCGGGG
This sequence comes from Nonomuraea aridisoli, assembly GCF_003236395.1. Lineage (GTDB taxonomy): Bacteria > Actinomycetota > Actinomycetes > Streptosporangiales > Streptosporangiaceae > Nonomuraea > Nonomuraea aridisoli. Next base: position 3,429 of record NZ_POUD01000429.1, read on the forward strand.
CGGGCCTGACCGCGTCCTTGCGCTTCACGATGGACACGGGGATCCGCGTGCCGTCCTCCGCCGTGGCCCACTCGCGGAACTGCTCGTAGTCGCCGGGGTCGTAGCCGCCGAGCACCGGCCGCTGCTTGAGCAGGATCAGCTCGTGCGTGTCGAGCTCGTAGTCGTACACGCTGGGCGGGGTCACCATGCTCGTGTACGCCAGCCGCAGCCGCCTGGTGGAGAACTCGGGGTTGCCGGCCGGGCTGACGTCGTAGAGCGGCTCGGGGAACTCGATCTCGTACGCGTTCTGCTCCGCCGCCTCGACCCGCTCGCGCCACGACCGCCCGTCGGCGCCGTACGGCAGCACCCGCAGCCCGGTCAGCCCGTCGCGGCGGAAGTGCACGACCGCGTGGTCGGAGAAGGCGTCGATCTCCAGCAGCCGGGTGTCGTCGCGGTGGGCGATGAGCGGGGTCCACGCGCCGGGGTCGTCGAGCGGCGCGGTGGCCAGCTCGAAGTTCTCGGCGTTCTCGTTGTGCAGCACGTAGAAGAAGTCGCCCGCGTGCTCGACGCCGTACTCGACGCCGGTCGTGCGCGGGCGCACGACGCGGAACTCGCCCGTGGGGTCGGTCGCGTCGAGGATCCGAATCTCACTGGTGATCTTGCTCCCGGCGCCCAGCACCAGGTAGCGCTCGCTGCGCGTCAGCCCGATGCCGACCCAGTACTTCTCGTCGTCCTCCTGGTAGACGAGCACGTCCTCCTGCGAGCCGAGGGTGTGCCGGTAGACCTGGTACGGGCGCCAGGCGTCGTCCACGCGCGTGTAGAAGAACGTCGAACCGTCGGCGGACCAGGCGCCGCCGTAGAAGATGTCGGTGATCTCGTCGGGGAGCAGCTCGCCCGTCTTGAGGTTCTTGAACCTCAGCGTGAACCGCTCGTCGCCCTTGTAGTCGGTGGAGTAGGCGAGCATCGTGCCGTCGGGGGAGACCGCGCTCGTGCCGATCGAGAAGAACGCGCTGTCGCCGGCCAGCTCGTTGCCGTCGAGGATCACCCGCTCGTCGGCCAGGCGCACACCGGGCACGATCTCCGGGGGCGCGTCGCCGTCGGCCGGCACCCGGCAGGAGACCGCGTACTGCTTGCCCTCCTCCGTACGGGTGAAGTACCACCACGCGCCCTTGCGGCTGGCCACCGACAGGTCGGTCTCCTGGGTGCGGCCCTTGATCTCCTGGAAGACCTGCTCCTGGAGGTCCGCGAGGTGAGCGGTCTGCTGTTTGAGGAATTCGTTCTCCGCCTCCAGATAGGCGGTGGTGTCGGGATCTTCCTTGTTGCTCAGCCAGGCGTACTCGTCGATGACGGTGTCGCCGTGATGCGTCCGCTTCGTCGGAACCTTCTTCGCCACTGGCGGCGTGTTGCTGCTCACGTGGGGAGTCTATGTTCGGTCGTGATCGTTCTGTTGCCGGAGAACGCGACGAACCGGCCTGAGGCACCGGAGAGCGCTGCTAATCTTGAGGAGCCGACGCGGTGCGGCACAACCTCCTTCTTCACTCCGGTGACATTGGTCTGTTGTGCGCCGATCGCGCCGGCAATCCCGCTGACCCCAGGTCGCGCGATCGATTCGCAAGTTGGTCGAGTGGCTGGTAAGTTAGAGGGGTTGTCTCCGAAAGGGGGCAGGGCTTAATTCCCGCAGATCGAGCAAGTCCGGTCAATTTGACAGGAACTTGAACGGCTGAAAGAATTAAGACACAACGAAAGACGAAAT
>NZ_POUD01000042.1 GCF_003236395.1 Nonomuraea aridisoli
CCTCGATCTTGTATCGCGGCGATGGAGGCGCTCGGCCTGACCGGCGGGGAGGACGGCGCATGGCTGGCCTCGCGCGCCGGCGCCCTGCGGCGGGAGCTCGCCCCGCTGGCCGCGCCCGTCGACACCCCGCTGATCCGGATCCACGGCGACCTGCACGTGGGCCAGGTCCTGCGGTGGCGCGACGGTTACGCGGTCATCGACTTCGACGGCAACCCCACGGTCGCCGGCGCCGACCTCCGCCAGCCGGCCGCCAGGGACGTCGCCCAGCTCACCACGAGCCTGGAACACGTGGCCCAGGTGGCGATCAAGCGCAGGTCCGTCCCGCCCGCCCGGGCCGCGGCGTGGGCGGGCGCGGCGCGGGCGGCGCTGCTGGCCGCCTACCGCGACCGGCTGGCCGGGCGAGGCCGGCTCGGCCTGCTGGACGAGCGCCTGATCCGCCCGTTCGAGGTGGAGCAGGAGTGCCGCGAGCTGATCTACGCCGCCCGTCACCTGCCCCGCTGGCGTTACGCCCCCATGGGCGTGCTGCGTACCTGGTACCCAGAGGAGAAGATGTCGTGAATTCCCAGCTCTACCTGGCCGACCTGGAGGCCAAGCCCGAGTCGCTGGCCGTGCTGGCCGGCGTGCTGCGGGCGCAGGACCCGTTCGCGGGGCTCCCCCGGGACGTCCGCCGGGTGTTGTTCCTCGGCATGGGCAGCTCCCGGTACGCCGCCGGCGTGGCCACCCTGCGCCTGCGGGCCGCCGGGGTGGACGCCCACGCCGAATACGCCTCGGCCGCCGCGAGCTTCCCGCCCGCCGCGGGCACCCTGGTGATCCCGATCTCGGCGACCGGCACGAGCCGCGAGACCCTGGACGCCACGGCCCGCTACGCCGGCGGACCGGCCTTCCTGGCCGCGCTCACCAACCGGCCCGGCTCGCCGCTGGCCGAGGCGGCCGACCTGGTGATCCCGATGCACGCGGGCGAGGAGCGCGGCGGCGTCGCCTGCCGGACGTTCCAGCACACCCTCGCCCTGCTGCTGGCGCTGGAGGCCCGGCTCACCGGCCGCGACCGCGACCTGCCGGCCCTGCTCGACAAGGCGGCGCAGGCCACGGCGGACCTGCTCGACCGCAGGGACGAATGGCTGCCCCTGGCCATCGAGCTGCTCGACGGCCCGCACGGCGTCTACACGGTCGCGCCGGCGGAGCGTCTGTCGTCGGCCGAGCAGTCGGCGCTGATGTTCCGCGAGGGCCCGCGCCGACCGGCGGACGCCTGCGAGAGCGGCGACTGGTCGCACGTGGACGTCTACCTCACCAAGACCCTCGACTACCGCGCGCTGCTCTTCCCCGGCTCCCGTTACGACGACCAGGCCATGGAGTGGGTGCGCGAGCGCGGCTCGACGGTGGTCGCCGTCGGCGCGGAGGTGAAGGACGCCGCGGCGGCGATCCGGTACGCGCACGACGACGACCCGGACGTCGCCCTGCTGACCGAGACGCTGGTGGCCGAACTCGTCGCCGCCGCGTGGTGGGACTGAGCGCTCAGCCGAACCGTACCGACATCGCGTGCTCGACCAGGGTGATCAGAGTGTTCTTGACCGCCTGGCGGGCCCGCGCGTCGGTGCGGACGATGGGCACGTGCGGCGAGAGCGTCAGCGCCTCGCGCACCTCGCTCTCGATGTGCGGGAACTCGCCGTCCCAGCCGTTCAGCCCGACGACGAACGGGATGCCGGTGTCCTCGAAGTAGTCGACCGCGGGGAAGCTGTCGGCCAGCCGCCGCGAGTCGACCAGCACCACGGCGCCGATCGCGCCGCGCACGAGGTCGTCCCACATGAACCAGAAGCGGTGCTGGCCCGGGGTGCCGAACAGGTAGAGGATCAGGTCGTCGTCGATCGAGACCCGGCCGAAGTCCAGCGCCACGGTGGTGGTCGACTTGCCGGGGGTGTGGGCGAGGTCGTCGACGCCCACCGAGGCGTCGGTCATCACCGCCTCGGTGGTCAGCGGCGTGATCTCGGAGACGGCGCCCACGAACGTGGTCTTGCCGACGCCGAACCCGCCCGCCACGACGATCTTCGTGGAGGTGAGCCCGCTAGAGCCTGCCAAGTCCACTCAGCACCCTTTCGAGCAGGCCCCTGCCAGGCGGGCCTGCCTCAAGCTGCGGCTGGTACACCCGGACCAGCCCGTCGGCCTCCATGTCGGCGACCAGCGCCCGCGTCACCCCGAGGGGGACGGCGAGGAGCGAAGAGATCTCCGCCACGGATCGCACCCGCCGGCACAGCTCGCTGATGGCGCGGTGTTCGCGGGTGTAGGTCGTGCCGAGCTGCGCCGAGGTCGCCGACGATACCAGGGCCTCCACCGCAAGATCATCCGGATCCCCGTCCCGCCACGGCGTCATCACCACAGGCGCCGGGAGGACAGCTCGTTGCGCACGGCGGGGGTGAGGACCTGACCGGCGCGTTCGGCGAGGATCGTCATCTGGTACGCGACCAGGCCCATGTCGCAGTCGGGCGCGGCCAGCACCGCCAGGCTGGAGCCGTCGCTGATCGACATCACCAGCAGCAGGCCGCGGCGCATCTCCACGATGGTCTGCACGACGGAGCCGCCCTCGAACACCCGGGCCGAGCCCTGGGTGAGGCTCACCAGTCCGGCGGCGATGGCGGCGAGCTGGTCGGCGCGGTCCTTCGGGAACCCCCGGGAGTAGGCCATGGGCAGGCCGTCGGCGGAGACGACGACGGCGTGCGCCACGCCGGGAACCTCGTCGACGAAGCCGGTGACCAGCCAGTTGAGGTCTCTGGCGGCCTGGCTCAGCTCCTTCATGAGCCCTCCAGGGGTTCGACATGCTTCTCGGTCACGCACCCGTATCAGAATTTAGACCAGCAATAGCGGTAATTTCACCCCGCACTTCGAAGCCGCCCAAGCGGAAATAAACCTTTAACACGATAAATGTCCGCCAATGAGTGTTTGGAACGATCCAGCAGAGATCTCCGAACGATCACGCCGTTGAGAAGGTCGCCATTCACGACATATGTTGAGCGCGGCGACGAGGAGGCGGGCGTGGGAGATTCTCCCGACAGCGCGGCGATCACGGTCGAGGGCCTTTGGAAGATCTTCGGACCCCGAGCCCACGAAGTGCTGGACGGCGACGACCGGCACCTCGATCCCGTCGCGCTGAGGGAGAAGACCGGCTGCACCGCCGCCGTCCGCGACGTGAGCTTCGCCGTACGGCCCGGTGAGGTCTTCGTGGTCATGGGCCTGTCGGGCAGCGGGAAGTCGACGCTCGTCCGCTGCCTGACCCGGCTGGTCGAACCGAGCGCCGGCACGATCACGATCGGCGGCGAGGACGTCCGCGCCGCCTCCCCCGCCCGGCTGCGCGAGATCCGCCGCCACCGGGTCAGCATGGTCTTCCAGCACTTCGGCCTGCTGCCGCACCGCAGGGTGATCGACAACGTCGCGTACGGGCTGGAGATCCAGGGCGCGGCCCGGGCGGAGCGGCACGCGCGGGCGGCGGAGATCCTCTCGCTCGTCGGCCTCGACGGCCACGCCGACGCCTACCCCGACCAGCTCTCCGGCGGCATGCAGCAGCGCGTCGGGCTGGCCCGCGCGCTCGCCGTGGACCCGCAGGTGATGCTGCTGGACGAGCCGTTCAGCGCGCTCGACCCGCTGATCAGGCGCGACATGCAGGCCGAGGTGGTGCGCCTGCACCGCGAGGTCGGCAAGACGATGGTCTTCATCACGCACGACCTGTCCGAGGCGCTCAAGCTGGGCGAGCGCATCGCGATCATGCGGGCGGGCGCGATCGTGCAGGTCGGCACGGCCGAGGAGCTGGTGGGGGCGCCCGCCGACGACTACGTGGCCGACTTCGTCCGCGACGTGCCGCGCGCGAACGTGCTGACCCTGCGCTGGATCTGCCGAGATCCCGAGCCCGGCGAACCGCTGGACGGGCCCGAGTTACCCGCCGGCACGCGGGTCGCCGACGCCGTCGGCGTCGCGTCGGCCTCCTCCCGGCCGATCAAGGTCGTGGCCGGCGGTGAGCTGGCCGGCGTGGTCGACCGCGTGGACCTGCTCGCGTTCCTGGCAGGTCAGGACACGCCCGCGCGGGCGAAGGCATGAGCAGCACGGCCGTCAGCGCGGCCGCCGGTCTCCGGCTGCCGAGATGGGCGGTCCCGGCGGGGGCGGCGGTCGTGATCGCGGCGGCGTACGTCGTCTTCCGCGGCACGGCGACGCTGCCGCACGACGACGAGGCGCCGCAGTTCCTCGCCGTCACCGAGCTGCGCGAGTGGATCGACGACCACCGCAACGACAACCCGCTCTTCCTGTACTTCCTCAACTACATCAGGCTCTTCGTGGGCGCGCTCTACACCTTCTTCCAGGGCGTGCTGCACGCCCTCGGCTGGCCAGGGATCACCGGTGTCATGGGCGCGCTGGCCTGGCTCGCGGGCGGCCGGCGGATCGCGCTGGTGGCGGTCGCGGGCGTGAGCACGTTCGGGGTGCTCGGGCTGTGGGAGTCGAGCGTGGACACGCTGGCCCTGGTCGGGGTGGCGGTGCTGCTGTCGCTGGCGATCGGGATCCCGGTGGGCGTCTGGGCCGGGCTGTCCGCCCGGGTGCGCCGCGCGGTGACCCCGGTGCTGGACGTCATGCAGATCATGCCGACGTTCGCGTACCTGGCGCCGCTCGCGCTGTTCTTCCACATCGGCGCGCCGGCCGGGGCCATCGCGACGATGATCTACGCGATCCCGCCGGCCATCCGCATCACCGCGCTGGCCGTCTCGGAGGTCTCCCCCACGGCGGTCGAGGCGTCGGTCTCGCTCGGGGCCACCCGCCGGCAGACGTTGGTCAAGGTCTACCTGCCACTGGCCAGGTCCACGATGGCGCTGGCGGTCAACCAGACGATCATGATGGCGCTGTCGATGGTCGTCATCGCGAACCTGATCTCCGCGCCCGGCCTGGGCGGCGACATCATCCGCGGCCTGTCCCGCGCCCAGGTCGGCATCATGTTGCCGGCGGGCGTGGCCGTCGTCGTCATGGCCGTCGTGCTCGACCGCATGACGATGGCCCTGGTGGACAGAGACCCGCACGCCCGCCTGCGGCGGCTCGACCTCGTCGCGGCCGGCGTGCCGGCCGCCGCCGGGGTCGCGCTGATCCCCGTGCTGCCCCAGGTCTGGCCCGAGAGCCTCACGATCGACATGGTCGCCGAGGTCAACGCGGCCGTGGCGTGGGCGGAGACGAACTGGTACGCGGTGACCACGTTCGTCAAGGACGCCACTTCGTACGCGCTGCTCAACCCGCTGGAGTCGCTGCTCACCTCGGCCCCCTGGTGGCTGGTCGCCCTCACGGTGCTGCTCGTGGCCTGGCGGGTCAGCGGCCTGCGGCGCGCCCTGACGGCGCTGGCCTGCCTGCTGGCGATCGCGCTGCTCGGCGTCTGGGAGCACACCATGCAGACGATGACCACGGTCGCCGTCGCCGTGCTGGTGGCGCTGGTGATCGGGCTGGCGCTCGGGGTGGCCGCGGCCCGCTCGCCGCGGTTCTCGGCCGTGCAGCGGCCGCTGCTGGACGCCGCGCAGACCATGCCCGCGTTCGTGTACCTGCTGCCGGCGCTGGCGCTGTTCGGGACGACGAGGTTCACGGCGATCTTCGCCTCCGTCGTCTACGCCGTGCCGCCGGTGGTGCGCCTGGTCGAGGACGGCATCAGGGCCGTGCCCGCCCCGGTCGTGGAGGCCGCCGTGTCCGCGGGCTCGACACCGGGACAGCTGTTGTGGAAGGTGCAGTTGCCCATGGCGCGGCCGGCCATCCTGCTGGCGGCCAACCAGGGCATCGTGATGACGCTGGCCATGGTGGTCATCGGCGGGCTGGTCGGGGCGGGGGCCCTCGGCTACGACGTGGTCAGCGGTTTCTCCCAGCGGACGGACTTCGGCATGGGGTTCGTGGCCGGCGTCGCGACCGTCCTGCTCGGGGTCATGCTCGACCGCATCACGCAGGGCGCCGACAGGCGTCCGTCCCCCCGAAAGAGGAAAGTGACATGAACATTCGCCTGCTCGCGGGGCTCGTCGCCCTCGGGCTCGCCGTCGCGGGCTGCGGCGGGGCCACGGTCGACGGCACGGCCGGCTCCTCCGCCCCGGCCGGAGGGTCCAGCGCCTCCGCCGGTTCGGCCGGCACCGTGAAGATCGCGATCAACCCGTGGGTGGGGTACGAGGCCAGCGCTAACGTGGTGGCGTACCTGCTGGAGAACGAGCTGGGCTACGACGTCGAGCTGCCGGAGATCAAGGAGCAGCTGGCCTGGGAGGGCTTCGAGACCGGTGACGTCGACGTCATCATCGAGAACTGGGGCCACCCCGACCTGAAGAAGCAGTTCATCGAGGACAAGAAGGTCGCGGTCGAGGCGGGTTCGACCGGCAACAAGGGCGTCATCGGGTGGTACATCCCGAAGTGGATGGCCGACGAGTATCCCGGCATCACCGACTACCGCAACCTCAACAAGTACGCCGAGCTGTTCCGGACCTCCGAGTCGGGCGACCAGGGCCAGCTGCTGTTCGGCGACCCGTCGTACGTCTCCAACGAGGACGCCCTGATCAGGAACCTCAAGCTGGACTACAAGGTCGTGGTGGGCGGCAGCGAGGCGGCGCTGATCAAGAGCGCCCAGCAGGCGCAGGAGCAGCGGCAGCCGCTGCTGTTCTACTTCTGGGACCCGCACTGGTTGTTCAGCAAGACCGAGCTGGTCCGGGTGAACCTGCCGCCGTACACCGAGGGTTGCGACGCCGACCCGAAGAAGGTCGCCTGCGACTACCCGGAGATGGACCTCGACAAGATCGTCAGCAAGCGGTTCGCGGACACCGGGGGCAAGGCGTACGAGCTGGTCAAGAATTTCTCCTGGACGAACGAGCACCAGAACGCGGTCGCCGACGACATGACGAACGGCGGGATGACGGGTGAGGAGGCGGCCAAGAAATGGGTCGAGGCCAATCCCACGGTATGGCAGGCATGGATTCCGAAATAAGCCGATATTACGGACTACCGAAACCCCGATAAGTGACCTTATCGGGCCCGTTCCGTGGAAAACCGGAAATATCGGGAGAAGGGGGCGTTCGTGAATCAGGGCGCCCTCGCCACGACGCCGCGGAAAACGCACACGGGCGTTTCTCCCGAGCCGTGGTGACGCCTTGAGGCAGCGCGATGAAAGGACTGGATCCCCCGTTGAGGTTCGACTTCGTCATCGTGGGCGGCGGCTCGGCCGGCTGCGCCCTGGCCAACCGGCTCAGCGCCGACCCTTCGACCTCGGTGCTCGTGCTGGAGGCCGGGCGCCCCGACTACCTGTGGGACGTCTTCATCCACATGCCGGCCGCGCTGATGTTCCCGATCGGCAGCCGCTTCTACGACTGGAAGTACGAGTCGGAGCCGGAGCCGCACATGGACGGCCGGCGCGTCTACCACGCCCGCGGCAAGGTGCTGGGCGGCTCCAGCAGCATCAACGGCATGATCTTCCAGCGCGGCAACCCGCTCGACTACGAGCGCTGGGCCGCCGATCCCGGCATGAAGCAGTGGGACTACGCGCACTGCCTGCCGTACTTCAGGAAGATGGAGAACTGCCTGGCCGACCCCGGCACGCCGTTCCGCGGTGACGCCGGGCCGCTGAAGCTCGAGCGCGGCCCGGCCAGGGGCCCGCTGTTCGAGGCGTTCTTCGAGGCGGTCCAGCAGGCCGGCCATCCGCTCACCGACGACGTGAACGGCTACCGCCAGGAGGGCTTCGCCGCCTTCGACCGCACCATCCACCGCGGGCGGCGGCTCAGCGCGGCCCGCGCCTACCTGCATCCCGTGCGCCGGCGCCGCAACCTGACCGTGCGGACCCGCGCGTTCGTGGAGAAGATCCTCTTCGACGGCACGCGGGCGGTGGGCGTGCTCTGCGACGGCGAGCGGATCGAGGCGGGCGAGGTCGTCCTCTGCGGCGGCGCGATCAACAGCCCCCAACTGCTGCAGGTGTCGGGGGTGGGCCCGCGCGCGCTGCTGGAGCCACTGGGTATCGAGGTGGTGCACGACCTGCCGGGCGTGGGCGAGAACCTCCAGGACCACCTGGAGGTCTACGTCCAGCACGCCTGCACGCGGCCGGTCTCCCAGCAGCCGTCGCTGGCGTGGTGGCGGCGGCCGTTCATCGGCGCGAACTGGTTGTTCCTACGGCGCGGGCCGGGGGCCACGAACCACTTCGAGGCCGGCGGGTTCATCCGCTCCGACGACGAGGTGGCGTACCCGAACCTGATGTTCCACTTCCTGCCGATCGCCGTGCGCTACGACGGCTCCGCCCCGGCCGGGGGGCACGGCTACCAGGTGCACATCGGGCCGATGTACTCCGACGCGCGCGGCTCGGTGCGGATCAGGTCGGCCGACCCGCGCGAGAAGCCGGCCCTGCGTTTCAACTACCTGTCCACCGAGCAGGACCGCCGCGAATGGGTGGAGGCCATCAGGCACGCCAGGAGGATCCTCTCCCAGCCCGCCTGGAACGGCCTGGACGGCGGCGAGATCTCCCCCGGTCCGAGCGTGCGGACCGACGAGGAGATCCTCGCCTGGGTCGCCAGGGACGGCGAGACCGCCCTGCACCCTTCCTGCACCTGCCGGATGGGCACCGACGAGATGTCGGTGCTCGACCCCGACACGCTGCGGGTGCACGGCCTCGACGGGCTGCGCGTCGTGGACGCCTCCGCCATGCCGTACATCACGAACGGCAACATCTACGCCCCGGTCATGATGCTCGCCGAGAAGTCCGCCGACCTCATCCTCGGCAACACCCCGCCACCCCCCGAACCCGTGGAGTTCTACCGGCACGGCGCGCGCTAGTGCCCGAGATGCCGGGCGAAGAACCGTACGGCGCTGTCGACCTCGAACCTCGGCAGGTCCAGGTGCCCGCCGGAGTTGGCGTGCAACGTCTTCTCCTTCGAGGCGAAGGCGTCGAACAACGCGAGACCGGACCGGCGCGGGATGTGCTCGTCGTCCCACTGGAGCACGAACTCGATCGGCACGGTGATCCGCCCCGCCGCCTCGGTCAGGGAGTCGTGCCAGAAGAGGCCGAAGACCGCGGCGGTGATCCTCGGCTCGGCCGCCGTCAACGGCACCCCGATCGCGGTGCCCATGTTCGGGCCGAAGTAGCCGACCGGCCCGTCGATCTCCGGCAGCTCCTGGAGGGCGTCCAGCACCGCCCGCCACTCCGGCACGGCCCGCTCGGCCAGATGGGCGTTGTACCGGATGATGATCGGGCCGACCGGCTCGCCGGCCGCCATCGCCTGCCGCAGCGCGGCGGTCTCCCGTTCGTCGACGGCCGTACGCGGCCGCTCCCCGTGACCGGGCGCGTCGACGGCCGCGACGTGGAACCCGCAATCTGCCACGATGCGGTGGGCCCGCCCCACCATTCCCGGCGCCTTCTTGTGCATGCCGCCGCCGTGCCCCATCAGCACGAGGGGTGCCCGCTCGGCCCCGGAGGCGGGCGACCAGAGCACGCCGGGGACGTCGCCCACGGTGAACTCGCGCTCGACGACACCGTCCGACGATGTCCGCGCAGTGAAACGCATAGGTGTTGCCTTTCAGGAGTGCCTGCGGCGCTCCCGGCGACCCCTACGTCGATCGCCCGACCGTGACGACGAGGGGGAGCACCCACATCGATACAACGTTCATGGGTCTCACCTCCTCGCGCGATGTCACGATCCCCCGCAACCTACCAACCCGCCCCTGACCCCGGCCAACCTTTTTCCGCCCAGGTCCTCGGCGCGGACGGGCCGCATACCAAGCGGCTGCGCGCCGCCCGATTACCGTCCCGCCTGCACATCCGCCGAGGACCGTCAGCGCGGCTCGCGGGGCGTCTTTACGTCTGGGGTTCGCGGCGGGTGTTCACCAGGGCTTCGATGCCGTCGAGGACGCGTCGCAGGCCGAACTCGAAGGCGTGCTCGGGGCTGTAGGCGGCGTTCAGCGCCTCGCCGGCCGACTGGCCGACGCGGGAGGCGACCGGGAAGCGGGCCGGGTCGGCGATGCGGCTGAGGAAGGGCGCGTGCGCGGCCCACCACTGCTCGTCGCTCATCCCCGTACGGCTCTCGGCCTGCGCCGCCTCCACCGCGCCGCGGGCCGCGCCGTGCACGAACCCGGTGATCAGCGTGATCACCGAGTCCATCTCCAGGTCCGTCAGGCCGATGCCGTCGACCGCGCGCAGCTCGTAGTCGTATTTCGCGGTGACGTTCGGCCCGAGCACCGGGCGGTTCGCGGCCACCTGCAGCAGCCACGGGTGGCGCAGGTAGAGCGCCCAGTTCTCGCGCGCGATCTGCTCCAGCCGGCCCCGCCAGCCGCCCGGGACGTCCTCGGGCCGCGCGGTCTCGCCGTACACCGTGTCGAGCATGACGTCGAACAGCTCCGGCTTGCCCGGCACGTACGTGTAGAGCGACATCGTCCCCACCCCGAGACGCTCGGCCACGCGGCGCATGGACAACGCCTGCAGGCCCTCGGCGTCGGCCACTTCGATGGCGGCCCGCACGATGCGGTCGACGCTCAGCTCGGGCTTGCCCTTGCGGCTGGTCCGCTCGCCGGTGCGCCAGAGCAGGGCGAGGCTGCGAGCGGGGTCGCCCTTTCCTGAGTACTCCACGGTCACCTTCGTACGGTACACCGTACGGTTGCCACACTGTTCCGTATGCTGTACGGTACGCCGTACGAAACGATAGGGAGGCGGCATTGATAGTCGCGCGCGACCTGCGCAAGACGTACGGCGGCACGACGGCACTAAACGGCATCGACCTCGACGTGGGCCCGGGCACGGTCTGCGGCCTGCTCGGTCCCAACGGCGCCGGCAAGACCACGGCGGTACGCATCCTCACCACCCTCCTCCGCCCCTCCGGCGGCCGGGCGGAGGTGGCCGGCTTCGACGTGGCGACCCACCCGCGACAGGTACGCCGCAACATCGGCCTGGTCGGCCAGCACGCCGCGGTCGACGAGCTGCTCACCGGCCGGCAGAACCTCGAGCTGTTCGCCCGCCTGTCCCACCTGGGCGCCGCGCGGGCCCGGGCCAGGGCCGGCGAGCTGCTCGAACGCTTCGGCCTGACGCACGCCGGACCGGCCAAGGAGTACTCCGGCGGCATGCGGCGGCGGCTCGACCTGGCCGCCGGGATGATCCTGGCCCCGCCCGTGCTGTTCCTGGACGAGCCGACGACGGGCCTCGACCCGCGCAGCCGCGCGGAGATCTGGCGGGCGGTGCGCGAGCTGGTCGCCGGCGGCACCACGGTGCTGCTGACCACGCAGTACCTGGAGGAGGCCGACCAGCTGGCCGACCGGATCTCGGTCATCGACGCCGGCCGGGTGGTCGCCGAGGGCACCCCGGCCGAGCTCAAGGCCAAGCTCGGCGGCGACCGGCTCGACGTGGTGGTCCACGACCCCGCGCGGCTGGCGGAGGCGGCCGAGATCGTCGCCCGGGCGGCGGACGGCCCGCCCGAGGTCGACCAGGACACCCGGCGCGTGAGCGCGCCGGTCGGCGAGCGGGTCGCGGCCCTCACCGGGGTGCTCGCCGCCTTCGCCGAGGCCGGCGTCGAGGCCGAGGACGTCGCCGTGCGCCGCCCCACGCTCGACGAGGTCTTCCTGAGCCTGACCGGAGGTGACACCCGATGACCGCCGTGACCACGATGGAAGGACGGCTGCGCTGGGCCCTGGCCGACGGCTGGACGGTCGCCCGCCGCGACCTGGTCCACTGGGCCAACCAGCCCATGACGGTGGTCTTCGGGGTGCTCTTCCCCGTGATGATCACCCTGGCCTTCGGCTACCTGTTCGGCGGCGCGGTGGACGTGCCCGAGGGGGCCGGCTACTTCGCGTTCCTCATGCCCGGCATGTACGGCATGACGATGCTCTTCGGTCTGAGCTCCACCATGATCGCCGTCACCACCGACGTCGCCAAGGGCGTCACCGACCGGTTCCGCTCGCTGCCGATGTCCCCGTCGGCCGTGCTGATCGGGCGCGCCATCGCCGACCTGCTGCACTCGGTCGTCGTCCTGGCCGGCATGCTGGCCTGCGGCCTGGCCGTCGGCTGGCGTCCGGCCACGCTCTCCGGCGCGCTCGGCGCGGTGGGCCTGCTGCTGCTCCTGCGCTTCTCGCTGCTGTGGGCGGGCATCTACCTGGGGCTGATCACCAGGGAGCCGGGCGCGGTGGTGGCGGTGCAGACGCTGGAGTTCCCCATCGGGTTCCTGTCGAACGCCTTCGTCGCCCCCGCCACCATGCCGGGCTGGCTCGGGGCGGTCGCGGAGTGGAACCCGCTGTCGTCCACGGTGGCGGCGGCCAGGGAACTGTTCGGCAACCCGGGCTGGGGCGGCGACTCATGGATGGCCCAGCACGCCGTGCCGATGGCGGTGGCCTGGCCGGTGGTGATCACCGTGGTGTTCTTCGTCCTGTCGCTCCGCCGCTACCAGCGACTCGACCGCTAGCGCCGATCGGCATCCGCAATCGCATCGAGATCGGGAAGGTCGAACCCGTTCCCCCGTCACAGGCGTCTCATCCCGCAGAAGCCATGAACGGAGAAGAGACGCCTGATGCCGCTCGCCTCCGTAGTGAGAGCCACGACCGGAAGCCGTCCGGTGCGAGGCGTTCTCGCCCTGCTCGCACTCGCTGCCGCGACCGGGTGTGTGGAGCAGGCCGATCTCACCGCACCGCCGCTGCCCGGATCCATGGCTCTCCTGGATCTGGAGAAGCTCTCGCCGGGGTGGTCCCTGACGAGCGGCGATCCTCCTCTCCACCGCCGAATTCACCGCCCGGGTCCCGCATTACTGCTAGAGCCTGGAGGCGCTGCCGGCGAGACGCTCGGTGGTGCCCCGGTGTTCACCGACCTGACGCTGAGAACCGTGTCGAGGTAGTCGGCGATGGCGTCTCTGTTGCGGGTCAGGAACTCGATGCGTTCGGACAGCCGAGCTTGTTCGCGTTGCAGCGTGGCGATCATCTCGGGTGTCACGTTGGGCACGTAGATGGTCTCCGGCCTGTCCAGGCACGGCAGGAGTTGCCGAATGATCCGGGTGGGCAGTCCGGCGTCGAGCAGTCCCTTGATCTGCAGCACGATGTCCACGTGCGACTCTGTGTACTCGCGGTAACCGTTGGGAGCGCGGCTGGGGATGATCAGCCCCTGCTCCTCGTAGTAGCGCAGCAGCCGGTGCGATACGCCGGTGCGCTCCGCGAGCTTCCCGATTCTCATGTGCTCAAGCCTACGACTTGACCTTCACATCAATGTGAGCGTTTAAGACTCGATCGAGGGGGCCGACATTCACCACTACATCGGGGGTTTCCCATGAGACTCGGACTTCGCCTGCCCCAGAGGCTGGGCGTCGACCTGCAGCACGACCTGGTCGAAGCGGCCAGAACGGCCGAAGCTGCCGGATACGCCAGTTTGTGGACGTACGAACGATTGCTCTTCCCGAAGACGCCCGCCGAACCGTACGCCCCGCCGAACGTGCCGTGGCCGGAGACCCAGCGGCAGGCCGCCGACTCCCTGGCCGTGCTCACGGCAGCGGCGGTGGCGACCGAAAGGGTGCGCCTCGGCACGGCCGTTCTGATCGCCGCGCTCCACACACCCGTCCAGCTGGCGAAGCAGCTGGCCACGGTCGATCAGATCAGCGGCGGCCGGGTGATCGCCGGCATGGCCACCGGCTGGTCCACCGACGAATTCCAGGCCACGGGCGCCACCCGAGCGGATCGCGGCCGCTTCCTCGACGAGACGCTGGACGTCTTCGACGCCGTGTGGGGGCCGGACCCGGTGAACTTCCGGAGCCCGCGCGTGGTCATCGACAACGCCTCGGTCCTGCCCAAGCCCGTTTCGAGGATCCCCGTGATGCTGGGCGGCGGTGGCAGCAACATAGGCCGCGGCACCAGCTCCAAGGCCGTGCAGCGCATCGCCGAACGCGCAGACGGCTGGCTGCCGCTGCTTTCCACCCCCGGGCCGGCCGGAGCCGCGGAACTGCGCGCGAGCTGGGACCGTATCCGGGGGATGGCTGCTGAGTACGGCCGGGAGCCGAGCCGGATGGAGCTGGTCGTGGTGGGAAACGTCACCTTCACCGACCGTCCGGCAGGACCTGACCGATCGGCGTTCGTCGGCACTCTCGACCAGGTCATGGACGATGTCCGAACGGCCGAGGAGGCCGGCGCGGACGAACTCATCGTGGATCTGAATCTGCAGGACTGGTTCACCGGCACTCGGCAGATGCTCGAGACGGCCGTGGAGATCCGCGAACGGGCCGCAGCCTCGTGAGCTAGCGCTCCGTCAGGGCGGTGTCGTAGGCGAGGAGCGTCCGGACGACCACCTGGCGCTCCTCCGGCGTGAGCGGCTCCAGCGCCTGCCGCCAGGCGCTGACGCCGTACCCGAGCCATTCGTGGATGGCGTGCTGGTGCAGGTCGGCGATGCTGACGATCGTGCGGCGGCGGTCGGCGTCGTCCTCGCGCCGGTCGAGGACGCCTTTCCTGCTGAGCTCGCCGACCATGAGACTGACCGTGGCCGGGGCCACCTCCAGCCGGGCGGCCAGCTCGTTCACCGTCATCGAGCCGTCGAACAGCAGGTACGCCAGCAGGGAGAGGTGTCGCGGCGCCAGCGACAACGACTGCAGCTCCTCGGGCACCTTGGCGCGCTTGGCCCGGCCCACCAACCGCGGCATGAGCAGGAGCAACGTCCTGACGCTCTCGTCCAGGTTCGAGTCGGCTGTTGACATCCCCAATACCTTGCTGTCTAAATTAGCTTTGCTATCAAAGCAAATCTGTTAACGGCCTCACCCAAGGATAGTGAGATGGCTGACGTCAACCAGCAGGTCATCGAGGAGTTCCGGGCCAACGGCGGCAAGGTGGGCGGCAGGTTCGCGCGCGCGCCGCTCGTGCTGCTCACCACCAAAGGAGCCAGGACCGGTCGGCGCCACACCACCCCGGCGGTCTACCTGCGCGACGGCGAACGCGTCCTCGTCTTCGCCACCAACGCCGGAGCCGACACCCATCCGGCCTGGTACCACAACCTCGTGGCCCACCCCGAGGTCACCGTCGAGCTGGGCGAGCAGACGCTCACCGCCCGCGCCGTGCCGCTGCAGGGCGAGGAACGCGACCGCGCCTACGCCCGCCAGGCCGCCCTCGACCCGGCCTTCGCCGCGTACCGGCAAAAGACCGGCCGCGTCATCCCGGTCGTGGCGCTGCACCTGGACGGCGAGCGGCTTCGCGCGTTCGGCGACGAGCTCGTCAAGATCCACGACTACTTCCGCGAGGAGCTGGCCCGGCTGCGCGCCGGCCAGGCCCCCGCCTCCGAGCTGCGGGTGAACTGCCTGGCGTTCTGCGACGGGCTGTCGGCGCACCACGGCGGCGAGGACCACGTGGCGTTCCCGTGGCTGGCGGAGCGCCACCCCGAGCTGAAGGAGCCGCTCGAACGGCTGCGCCGCGAGCACGTGGCCATCGCCGCGCTGATCGAGGAGCTGCGCGGCGCCACCGGACCGGCGACGCTGGAGCGCGTCGCCGGCGAACTGGAGGCGCATTTCACTTATGAGGAGGAGCGGCTCGTCCCGCTGCTCAACACGCTGACGAGCGTGCCCTGGGCGTGAACGGCGCTAGACGGGCGCCGCACGCAGGCGCACGACGTGCTCGACCAGCGCGATCAGCGTCGCCTTGACCGACTCACGGTTGCGGGCGTCGGTCCGCACGATCGGCACGTGGGGCGACAGCGCGAGCGCCTCCCTGACCTCCTCGTCGGAATGCAGGAACTGCCCGTCCCAGCCGTTGATGCCGACCACGAACGGCAACTTGGCCTCTTCGAAGTAGTCGATGGCCGGAAAGCTGTCGGCCAGGCGGCGGGTGTCGAGCAGCACCACCGCGCCGATCGCGCCCCGCACCAGGTCGTCCCACATGAACCAGAACCGGTGCTGCCCCGGCGTGCCGAACAGGTACAGGATCAGGTCGCGGTCGAGGGACAGCCGGCCGAAGTCCATCGCCACGGTCGTGGTCTGCTTGTTCGGCGTCATGCCCAGGTCGTCGATGCCCGCGGACGCGTCCGTCATCACCGCTTCCGTGGTGAGCGGGAGGATCTCGGACACCGCCCCCACGAACGTCGTCTTCCCGACGCCGAACCCCCCGGCGACGACGATCTTCGTCGACGTGAGGCCGGGGCTAGAGCCTGCGTAGTCCACTGAGCACCCTTTCGAGCATGGTTAGGTCTGGCTGTCCCTGACTGAGGCGCGGGTGGTGGAGGCGGACAAGTCCTTCGTCGGACATGTCCGCCACGATCACCCGCGCCACGCCCAGCGGGACGCGGAGCAGGGCCGAGATCTCGGCGACCGACCGGAACGACCGGCACAGTTGCATGATGGCCTCCTGCTCGGGGGTGAGCATGGCCATCTCGTCGTCCGGGATGGACATCGCAGAGATCAAGGTCTCCATCGCGAGGTGGTAACGCGGCTCCGAACGGCCGCCCGTCACCGCGTAAGGACGGAACAGGGGCTCCTCGTCCCCTGTGCCGTCAGTGCCGTACACGGCCCGCTCCCATCAGTTCCATCACATCACCGGCTCCTGGCGGCCTGCAGCTCAGCACGCAACGCGGGCGTCAGAGCCTGTCCCGCCCTGTCTACCAGCAAGGTCATCTGGTACGCCACGAGGCCCATGTCACAATCCGGCCCCGCCAGAACCGTCAGCACCGAGCCGTCGCTGATCGCCATGACCAGCAGCAGGCCGCGCTGCATCTCGACGACGGTCTGCGTCACCGCACCGCCCTCGAACACCCTGGACGCACCCACGGTCAGGCTCAGCAGGCCCGCGGAGACCGCGGCGAGCTGGTCGGCCCGGTCCGGAGGGAATCCCTCCGAGGCGGCCAGGCACAGCCCGTCCGCCGAGACCACGACGGCGTGAGCGACTCCGGGCGTGTTACGCACGAAGTCGGTGATCAGCCAGTCGAACCTGTGCGCCTCATGGCTAAGGGTTGTCACGCATCCTCCCCGGCGGGACGCTTATTCACTCTGTTCCTCCTGTCCACGAACTTCCTGGCGGGCCCGTCGCACACCCTGCTGGTAACTGGCCATCCGGCTGCGCATCCGGTCCGCGGAGACCGGATGGGCGGCCGGCGCCTGCCGCTGCGGCTGCTGGGCCTGGGCCGGCTGGCTGGCCGTACCGGGCACCAGGTTGGCTTTGGGGGTGCGCTTGGGCAGCCCGGCGGCGGTCACGCCGCCCAGACTGGGCTCGCTGGCTTTGGCCGCCGCCCGCCATCCGGCGTCTGCGGCCGTCCGCCACGCTTCCTCCCCAGAGGGTACGGCTTGCGCGGACGCGGTCTCTCCTCCGCCGTTCGCCTGGGGCTCGGCCTCGCCGTCCGGCCTGCGGAACCAGGCCGACTCGACCGAGGCGAAGATCGGCAGGAACTCCTCCTGCTCGGCCTCCATCGGCGAGACCTCCACCGAGGGCGCCGGGTCGGGCCTGCGCACGTCGTTCGTCGAGTACGACGGCTGAGCCGGCGGGGGCGGCGGAGTTTGGAACGCGCCATTACCAGATGGACCCTCGACGGACGGGAACGAGCCCGTGCTCGGGAACGAGCCCGAGTCGAACCCGCCCGGCGGCCTGCGCCGCGGACCGAACTCGGAGCCGTTGCCGGCCGGTCCCGCGCCGAACGACGGCCGCGGCATGCCCGGCGTGCTGTCGAACGTGCGGGGGCCATGACGGCCGGGCCCACCGCTGATGGGGCCGCTGTTGAGAGAGCCGCTGTCGTAGGGGCTGCCGTTCGACGGGCTGCTCGGGCCGCTGTTCGACGGGCCGTCCGGCGGCCCGCTGTCGAACGGGCTCTGCCGGGCGGGGCCGGGGGCGACCGGGCTGTTGGGCCGGCTGTGTCCGTTGGTGGGGCCGGTGGCGGGGCCGGTGGTGAGGCCGGTGGTGAGGCCGTTCACCGCGCCGGGCCGCGCCGGGGCGCCGTCGAAGGAGTCGAAGCTGCCGAACGAGCGGAACGTGCCGTTCTGAGGGGCCGGCGCGGTGCCGCCGCCGAACGCGGGCCGCTGCGGCAGCGGCTGCTGCTGGGCGCCGTCGGCGATGATCGTGGGCGGGAGCAGCACCATGGCGATCAGGCCGCTGCCGTCGCCCTTGCGCAGCTGCACCCGGATGCCGTGGCGCAGCGCGAGGCGGCCGACCACGAACAGGCCCATGCGCCGGGAGACCGACACGTCCACGACCGGGGGCTCGGCCAGGCGGCGGTTGGCCTCGGCGAGCTCGTCCTCGGTCATGCTGATGCCGGTGTCGGTCACCGACACCAGCGCGCCGCCGCCCTCGATGAGGCTGCTGGTCACCGTGACCTGGGAGTTGCTCGGGGAGAACTGGATGGCGTTCTCGACCAGCTCGGCGACAAGGTGGACGAGGTCGTTGGCGCTGCTGCCGACCACCGACGTGGTCCGGTGCACCCTGACCTGGACCCGCTCGTAGCCCTCGACCTCCGACAGCGCGGCGCGCACGACGTCGACGAGCTTGGCCGGCTGGCTGCGCCTGCGGGTGGCCTCGTGGCCGGCGAGGACCAGCAGGTTCTCGGAGTTGCGGCGCATGCGGGTGGCCAGGTGGTCGAGCTTGAACAGGTCGGCCAGCCGGGCGCCGTCCTCCTCGCCCTTCTCCAGGCCGTCGATCAGTGAGATCTGCCGTTCGACCAGCGTCTGGGTGCGGCGCGAGAGGTTGACGAACATCGAGCTGATGTTGCTGCGCAGCTCGGCCTCCTCGCCCGCCAGGCGGACGGCCTGCCGGTGCACCTGGTCGAAGGCCCGTGCCACTTCACCGATCTCGTCGTTGCCCTCGACCGCGATCGGCTGGACCTCGCCCGTGCCGGCGTCGCCGCTGACGCGCAGCCGGCGCACCACGTCGGGCAGCCGGAAACCGGCGATCTCCAGCGCCTCGGTGCGCAGCCGGCGCAGCGGGGTCACCATCGAGCGGGCGATGGCGACGGCCAGCAGCAGCACGGCGATCAGCAACACGAGGATGAGCACACCGGCGATGATCGCGCTGCGGGTCTCGGAGTCGCGCAGCTCCTGGCTGCGCAGGTTCACCTTGTCGGCGAGGTCCTTCTCGAGGCCGCCCAGGATCTCGATGACGGTGGAGTTGTCGTTGAACCACTGCTGGCGCTCCGCCCTGGCGGAGATCAGGTTGTCGGTGATCCGGGCGCCGGGCGAGCGGCCGCTGGCCAGCGTGATCGCGCGCGACTTGGTGAGCTGGATGTTGACGTACTCGGGCTGGGACATCAGCACCTTGGACAGCTCGGTGCCGACCTCGGTGCCGGCCTCGGCGCCAACCGTGGCGAGGTCGCTCTGCTGGCGGGCGTTGGAGGCGATGAAGTCCTCGACCTCCTTGGCGTCCACGTTGACGGCGTCGTAGGAGGCCCGCAGCAGCTGGACGCGCTGGCGGGAGATCTCCTCCTTGGCCGCGGCGAGGGCGTTCAGGGCGCGGAAGTCACCGACGATCTGCGAGTCGTCGGACAGCAGGCCGAGCTCGTCGTGCAGCTTGAGCAGCGTGTCGGTGAGGAAGTCGTACCGGGTGGTCTCGGTGGCGCCCTCTTCCCTGATCTGCGACAGCCGGGCGAGGTCGTAGTCGGCCTGCTCGGCCGCCCGCACGACACGGTCGCCATAGGAGTCGTCGAGGGTCGCGATGTCCGCGCGCACGGCTCTGACCAGCGTGTCGACGGACGCCTTGCGCTGCGCCAGCTCCTGGGCCAGCTGCCTGCGCACCGCGCGGTTGGCCCCGCTCCAACCTGCGGTGTCGCGCTCCAGCCCGATGGCCTCCGCGAGGTCGCGGACCCGGCCGGCCTTCTCTGCGGCGGCGGCGGTGCGCTCGTACACGCCGATGCTCTGCACCGACTCCACCACGCGCTCGCCGCCGAGCACCACGACGGCGACGGTGGGCACCAGGATGAGAGCGGTGAGCCGCCACCTCACGCGCCAGTTCCGCAGGCCGAAGCGCCGCAGCGACCGCTTGTCGCGGTCAGGCTGCGCGGCGAGGCCGCTGCCGGAGTTCCCCGTAGTCACCGCTTCCGCTACCCCTCATTCGTCCCGCCCGTAACGGCACCAAGCCGTCCCACAAGGTATCCGCAGCCCATGCATTACCAGGCATTTCGGACACAATTGTTACAAACGTGACCGATAGTTGTGTGTTGTTGGTTATCGCAGCGCGGAAAGGACCTGATCGCGGACTTGGCTCCTCTGCGCGTCGTCGCTGAGGGGGCGACCAGCGCGGTCCACAACATAGAAGACGTCCACCGCCTCCGCGCCGAGAGTCTCCACGCGGGCGGCCCTCACGTCAAGACCGCAGTCACCGAACGCCCGTCCGATACGCCAAAGAAGCCCCGGTCTGTCATGGGCCCTGACTTCCACCACGGTGGCGGTCGCGGAGGCGTCGTCGACCAGCGTCACCCGTGGTGGGGCCACGGGCACGCGGGGCGGGCGGACGGCGCGGGCCCGGCGGGCGAGCCGCTGCTCGATGTCAAGACGGCCGGCAAGGACGAGACGGAGATCGGCCTCCAGGGTCGCGGGGTCGGGCGGGGACCCGTACTCGGGGATGACGGAGAACTCGATCACGGCCGTGGAGCCGGCGGAGGCGGCCGAGGCGGAGCGGACGACGAGGCGGTGGGCGGCGAGCACCCCGGCGGCGCTCCACAACAGGCCGACGCGGTCGGGCGCGACCACCGTGACCGCTCCCCCGTTGACCCGGACAGCGCCGCCGCCGTGGCGGGCGAGCGCGGCCTGCTGCTCGGAGAGCGTGGGCGGCTTGGGCGGCGGCGAGCCCGCCAGCACGGACCTGACCCGGCGGACGAGGTCGGCGACGAGCCCGGCCTTCCAGCCGTTCCAGGCCGCCGGGCCGGTCGCGTTGCCGTCGGCGACCGCGAGCGCGGCCAGCAGGTCGAGCACCTCGCGCGAGCCGACGGTGCCGGCGACCTTCTCGATGGTGACGGGGTCGTCGAGGTCGCGCCGGGTGGCGGTCTCGGGCAGCAGCAGGTGGTGCCGTACGACGGTGGCCAGGGTGTCGACGTCCTGCGGCGGCAGGCCGATGCGGGCGGCGATGTCGCGGACCACGACCTCGCCGGTCGCCGAGTGGTCGCCCGGCCAGCCCTTGCCGATGTCGTGCAGCAGCGCCGCGATGAGCAGCAGGTCCGGACGGGAGACCTCACGGGTGTGGCCGGCCGCGTTGGCGGCGGCCTCGATGAGGTGCCGGTCGACGGTGAAGCGGTGGATGGGGTTGCGCTGCGGGCGGTGGCGCACGCGTTCCCAGTCGGGCAGCAGCTTGACCAGGATGCCCGCCTGGTCGAGCTCCTCCCACACGGGCACGGCGGCCCGGCCGGCGCCGAGGATCGACACCAGCGCGTCGCGCGCCTCCTCGGGCCAGGGCACCGGCATGGGAGGCGACTTGGCGGCGAGCACGGACACCGTGGCGGGCGCCAGCGGAAGCCCGGAGTCGGCCGCCGCGGCGGCGGCGCGCAGCACCAGCACCGGGTCCTCGCGCACGTTGACGCCCCTGGCCAGCACGACTTCGCCGCCGTGCTCGACCACGCCGTCGGCCAGCGGGCGGCGACCGCGCGGGGCCGGGCCCGACAGCAGTTTGTCGACCGTGCGCCAGGTGGCGTCGAAGGCGTGCGCGATCGTCCGGCCGGCCTCGGCGAGCCTGCGCATCAACGCCTCGGCGTCGAGCAGGCCGAGCAGCCCCGCGACCGCGTCCTGCTCCTGCAGGACGAGCCGGTCGGTGCCGCGCGCGGTGACCAGGTGCAGCGCGTGCCGCACGTCGAGGATGAACTCGTACGCCTCCCGCGCCCGCGGTCCCGGCGCCGAGGCGACCCAGGCCGCGGCCACGGCCTGCATGGCCTGTACGTCGCGGAGGCCGCCGCGGCCGTCCTTGAGGTCGGGTTCGAGGAGGAAGGCCAGCTCACCGCTGACCTGGGCGCGTTTGTCGGCGGACTCGCGCAGCTCGCCGAGCCTGCGCCGGGAGTCGGCGCGCCACTCGGCCAGCACCGCCTCCCTGGCCTTCCTGGTCAGGTCGGGGTCGCCGGCCACGTGCCGGGCCTGGATGAGGCCGAGCACGGCCTTGAGATCCTTCCGGGCGACGGACACCGCCTCCTCGACGGTGCGCACGGAGTGGTCGAGGTTGACCGCCGAGTCCCAGATCGGGTACCAGATGCGGTCGGCGATCCGCGCCACGTCGGCCCGGCCGTTGTGGAGGAGCACCAGGTCGAGGTCGCTCCCGGGGGCCGGCTCTCCCCTGCCGAGGCTGCCGACGGCGACCAGGGAGACGTGCTCGCCGTCGCTCGCCGTACGGAAGAGATCCTTGAGCCAGCGGTCGGTGTCGGCGGTCCGCTCCTTGCGGGCCGCGGCGTACGAACGGGCCTCTCCCCTCACTGCTGCTCCCCCTCGGCGCGGCCCGGTTCCTTCGAGATCCCGGCGGGCGCCGGCCGGACGGTGTCGTCCGGGCGGCGCCGCGGGTTCGTGCCGCCCCGGCTCCGCTCCGCGAGGACGCACCCCTGATATGCGTCCTCGCCTCGCTGCCAGTCCCTCACAGGGCTTCCGGACCCCGCTCTCCCGTGCGCACACGGATCACGGTGTCGACCGGGACGGACCAGACCTTGCCGTCGCCGATCTTGCCGGTGTGGGCGGCCTTGACGATGACGTCGATCACGTCCTCGGCGTCATCCTCCTCGGCCAGGACCTCCAGCCGCACCTTCGGCACCAGGTCGACCTGGTACTCGGCGCCGCGGTAGACCTCGGTGTGACCGCGCTGGCGGCCGTAGCCGCTCGCCTCGCTGACGGTCATGCCCTTGATGCCGAACTGTTCGAGCGCGGCCTTCACGTCATCGAGCTTGAAGGGCTTGATGATCGCGGTGATGAGCCTCATGCGTCCACCTTCTTAGGAGCGGGGGTGAGCGGGCCGTTGGAGGACGACACGCCGGAGGCGTGGATGGTGCCGAGGTCGTAGCCGGTCTCGGCGTGGGTGGTGATGTCGACGCCGGTGACCTCGTCCTCGGCGCTGATGCGGAAGCCCATCGTCTTGTCGATGATCTTGCCGAGCACCCAGCTGACGATGAACGAGTAGCCGCCGACGGCGATCGGGCCGAGGACCTGCAGGCCCAGCTGGCCCCAGCCGCCGCCGTAGAACAGGCCCTCGCTCTGCTGGTCGAGGAACGGGTAGGCGGCCAGGAAGCCGAGCGAGACGGCGCCGACGACGCCGCCCACCAGGTGGACGCCCACGACGTCGAGCGAGTCGTCGTAGCCGAGCTTGTACTTCAGGCCGACCGCGTAGGCGCAGATCGCGCCGGCGAACAGGCCGATGACGCCGGCCGCCCACGGGTCGACGAAACCACAGGCGGGCGTGATGGCGACCAGACCGGCGACGGCACCGGAGGCGACGCCCAGGGTCGTGGAGTGGCCGTCACGCAGCTTCTCGACCACGATCCAGGCGCCGGCCGCGACCGCGGTGGCGATCTGGGTGTTGATGAACGCCAGGGCGGCGGTGCCGTCCACGGCGAGCTCGGAGCCGGCGTTGAAGCCGAACCAGCCGAACCACAGCAGGCCCGCGCCGAGCAGGACCATGGTCAGGTTGTGCGGGCGCATCGGCTCCTTGCGCCAGCCCTGGCGCTTGCCGATGACGAGGGCCAGCGCCAGCGCCGCGGCTCCGGCGTTGATGTGGACGACGGTGCCGCCCGCGAAGTCCTCGATGCCCATGGTGTTGAGCCAGCCGGTGCCCCAGACCCAGTGCGCGACCGGGAAGTAGACGATCGTGACCCACAGGGCGCCGAAGAGCATCCACGCGCCGAACTTCGCCCGGTCCGCGATCGCGCCGCTGATGAGGGCGACCGTGATGATGGCGAACGTCAACTGGAAGGCGGAGAAGATCAGGCTCGGCATGCCGGTGCCGTCGTCCTTGGTGGCGGTGTCCACCAGGCTCTGCAGGCCGAGAGCGTCGAAGCCGCCGACGAAGTTGTTGATCGCCGAGCTGGGGTTGTCGGTGAATGCCAGCGAGTGGCCGAAGAGCATCCAGAGGACGGTCACGACGATGATGGCGCCGAACGACATCATCATCATGTTCAGGACGCTCTTGGCCCTGGTCATACCGCCATAGAACAGCGCGAGGCCCGGAGTCATCAGTAGCACCATGGCGGTGGCCACGAGCATCCAGGCAGTAGTGCCGCCATCGATCTCCACGACGCGACCCCTCCTTACGTGTGACGTGTGGCCACAGCGTGTTCGTCCGGGGTTTCGTGGCTCGACCAGGTGTGTTTCACATTCGTGAATCTCGCCGTGGCGGTGTTTCCGAGACGTTTCGGTCGCCTCACGAGACGCCTTGGGGGTCTGCGATATCGGGCATGTCATACTTAGGCTCGCCTAACCTAAGCGAACAGGAACGCCCATGCGACTTCGCCTGGCCCTCGTTGCCATGCTCCCGCTCATCACCCTCGCCGCGTGCGGCACCTCCACCACGACGCAGGAGACCGGCCCCACCCGGACGGTCAAGCACGCCATGGGCGAAACCCAGGTGCCCATGACGCCGAAACGCGTCATCGTCCTCGACACCGACAAGCTGGACTCGCTGGTCAGCCTCGGTGTCACGCCCGTCGGCGCCGCCCAGGCGGAGGGCAACCAGACCTGGCCCGAATACCTCGGCCCCGCCCTGGCGAACGTCAAGCAGGTGGGCACTCTCGGAGAGCCGAACCTCGAGGCCATCACCGCGCTCAAGCCCGACCTCATCCTCGGCTCCAAGTTCCGCCAGGCCGCCTTCTACGACAAGCTGAGCAAGATCGCGCCGACGGTGTTCACCGAGCGCGTCGGCATCACGTGGAAGGAGAACTTCCTGCTCGACGCCGAGGCGCTGGGCAAGAAGGAGCAGGCCCAGCAGCTGCTGACGGCTTATGAGACGCGGGCCAAGGAGGAGGGCGCGAAGTTCTCCTCGCTCAAGGTGAGCATCGTGCGGTTCCGTCCGACCGAGATCCGCATCTACGGGCCCGACTCGTTCTCCGGGATCGTGCTGGGCGACGCCGGCATCCCCCGGCCGGAGGTGCAGCTGCTCGCCGGCGCGGAGGACAGGCGCTTCGCCAAGCTGAGCCAGGAGAACCTCGCCGACGCCGACGGCGACGTCGTCTTCTACAGCGCGTTCGGCGAGGAGGCCGCCAAGTCGCAGGCCGAGGTGACGGCCGGGCCGCTGTGGCAGAACCTCGATGCCGTCAAGGCCGGTCACGCCTACAACGTGGACGACGAGATCTGGATGACCGGCATCGGCGTCACCGCCGCCAACAAGATCCTCGACGACCTCGACAAGCACCTCACGCCGCTGGTGTGAGCCGTACGCGGTCGCCCTTGCGGATCCGGCCGGGGCGCAGCACCCGCGCGTAGACCCCCGCGCACGGCTGCTCCCCCATTCCGGGCAGCGGCTCGACCCGGTTGTGCCGGGCCACCGTGCGCAGGGCGTCGGGGTCGCGGTCGAGCGGCCCGTGCGCCAGCGTCGGCACGGCGCACCGCGGGCTGGCCACCATGACCCGCAGCACCACGTCGTCGCCGACGCGCAGCTCCCCGCCGGTCCAGCCGTTCTCCACGAAGCCCTCCGCCTCGGTCGCGATCACCAGATTCGGCCGGTAGCGGAGGGCTTCGACGTGTCCGCGCGGACCGAGCGCGGCGATCCGCTCCAGCGTGGACGTGGTGATCAGGTGGAGGGGCGCGTAGTCGAAGAACGTGCCGGGCGGGGCGGCGGCGCCGAGCGTCCCGACGGTGTGGGACACCTCCGCCTCGACCCCCTCGGCGAGCACCTGCTCCGGCACGGAACGCTCGAAGGCGGCCCCCTCGGGAGGCACGTCGATCAGCCGCACCTCGCGCCCGAGCAGCGCCGACAGCTCGGCGTCGCCCGGCGCCCGAGCCCCCTCCACCGTCAGCAGGCTCCGCCACAACCGCGGGTTCTTCGCGGAGGCGATCCTCCCCGTCGCCACGTCGAGCACCGCCCGCGCCCGATCACCGGCCAGCCCGCGCTCGCTCACCTCGCCCTCGGCGACCTCCTCGCCCAGCATCGACTTCACGGGGTAACGGCGCAACGTCTCGACATGCATGCCGCCGAGCCTACGGCCGCTCCCAGAACGCGCGCAGGTGCGCGACCAGCTCCCCCGCCCGTTCCTCGGGGAAGAACAGCCGCCCGCCCTCGATCTCCACGACCCGCCTGACGCCGGGGATCGTGTCGCGCAGCCAGTGCGCCCAGCGCACGTCGAAGAACACGTCGCCGGTGCCCCACACGACGAGGGACGGCACGGTCAGCGTTCTGAGCAGCGGCTCGATGGCGACCATGTCCTCGGCGTCGATGGAGGCCACCAGCCGCTCGAACGCGCGCCCGCCGCCCGGCTTGGCGAAGATCGGCCGCAGGTAGGCGTCCACCACCGCCTCCGGGTCGTCGATGCGCTCGTAGGAGTCGCCGAAGGCCGTCCCGGCCACCAGCTCGGGCCGGTCGAGCACGGTCTCGGTGAGCGCGGCCAGCCGCCCCTGCGCCGCCAGCTCCGCCGTGGGCCGGAATCTCCGCGGCGGCGTGTCGGTGTGGACGTCGCAGTTGGTCAGGGTCAGCGTGCGCAGGCGTTCGCGGTGGCGCACGGCGAAGACCTGGGCCACCGCGCCGCCGGTGTCGTTGCCGACGAGGTCGACGTCGCTGAGGCCGAGGTGGTCGCAGAGCTCCTCGACGATCTCGGCGAGCACGGGGATGGACAGGTCGTCGCGCGGCGCGCTGCCCCCGTGGGGCGGCAGGTCGACGGCCACGCAGCGCCGCTCGTCCTTGAGCTCGGCGATCACGTGCCGCCACAGGTGGGAGCCGGTGCCGACGCCGTGCACGAAAAGCGCGACGGGACCCTGACCGACGTCGACGTAACTGATGCCGTCCATGGAGGATTCCCTTCAGAGATTACAGACCGACTGTCGGTATAGGAAATTACCGACCATGAGTCGGTTTGTCTATCGTGGGTCCATGAACCTCAAGGCGGAACGTGGCGCGGCCACCCGCGACAGGGTCCTGGCCATCGCCACGCGACTCTTCGCCGACCGGGGCTACGACGACACCTCGATCGAGACGGTCCTGCAGGAGTCGGGGCTGAGCCGCGGTGCCCTCTACCACCACTACGCAGGCAAGGAAGCGCTGTTCGAGGCCGTGCTCGAGGCCACCGAGAGATCGATCGGGGCACAGATCGTCGAAGCCGTGCGCGGGATCGACGACCCGGTCGAGACGCTCCGGGCGGGCACGCTGGCCTGGATCCGCCTCGCCGGCGACCCGGTGATCAAGCGCATCGTGCTGCTGGACGCGCCGGCGGTGCTGGGGTGGGAGCGCTGGCGGGCCATGGAGGAGCGCTACTCGTTCGGGATGCTGAAGGCGGCGCTGCAGGCGACGGGGGCGATCCCGGCCGCGTTCCTCGACCTGCACGCCCACATGCTGCTCGCCGCCGTCAACGAGAGCGCCCTGCTGGTCGCCCGCGGCGGCGACCACCGGACCGCCGAAGCGGCCGTCGAGGAATTCCTCCGCCGCCTGCTCAACCCCTGACGCGGTTCCCGCCGCGGGCGTCCGAGCCAGGGGCCGATCGGGGGCCGGCCGCCGCTGTCGATGTTCTCGCCGTAGCGGTTCCCGTCTTTGAAGGGCCTCTTGGGAACCCCCTCGGGCCGGGCGCCGCCATGCGTGCCTCCGGCCCGCTGGACCCGCCGTAGACCATGACACGGGTTCCTCGCTGTCAGGCTCGGCGGGCGTGGGACGCGAGGCGGTCGGCGAGCGCGATGACGAGGTCGCGCAGTTCATCGGGGCGCTCGATGACGAACGGCCGGTCAAGTGAGGCGAGTACGGGAGGCAACCAGTCGAGCCGCTCCGCCCGTAGTTCCACGCGCAGCCAGCGCTCGGTCGCCCGGTCCTCGTCCGCCGCGGGCTCGTGCTCCTCCAGACTCGCGACGCCGGCGGGAAGGTGGGCGCGGATCTGCTCGACCGTCCCGTGGATCCGCAAGGTCACCTCATGCCGGTACTCGGCCGTGGCGAACCCCGACAACACGCGCTGTGCCGGACCCGGACCCGCGGGCGCCTCGAATGAGCCGGGCAGGGTCCTCGCGTCCGCGATGCGATCGAGCCGGAAGGTCCGGTCCTCGCCGATCCCGGGGTCCGTGCCCGTGACGTACCACCGGCCCGAATGGGCGACGATCCCGTACGCGTGCAACGTGCGTTCGCTGCGCCGGCCGTCGCGGTCGGTGTATCTGATCGAGACCGGCCGGCGGTGGCGCACCGCATCGGCGACGGTGAGCAGGATTCCGGCGTCCGGGGTGGCGAACTCACCGGGCTGATCCGTGAAGGCGAGAGATTCCAGGAGCGTGTCGAGCCGGCGGGCGACGCGCTCGGGCAGCACCCGCCGGATCTTGGCCGAGGCCGTCTCGCTCGCGGTGTGACCGGCCGTCATCAACCCGGTCCGGCGGCCGGCGACCAAGCCGAGCAGCACGGCCAGCGCCTCGTCGTCGCTGAGCATGAGCGGAGGCAGACGGTACCCGGGGGCGAGCCGGTACCCGCCGTAGCGGCCGCGCACCGACTCCACGGGCACGTCAAGGTCGATCAGATGGTCCACGTACCGCCGCACGGTGCGCCCGTCGACGCCGAGCCGGTCGGCGAGTTCGGCCACCGTCCGGGTGCCGCCCGACTGCAGCAACTCCAGGAGTGTCAGCACGCGGCCGGTGGGTCGAGGCATGTTCACAGGCTAACGCGAATACAGGGCCGATTCTGTCCACTATTTCTCCTAGTCTGCGATGCGCAGCGATTCCAGCAGCCAAGGAGATCACCATGGACTTCGTCTCGATCCGCATCATCACCAGCGACGTCGCGCGTCTTGTCGAGTTCTACGAGCGAGCCACAGGGGTGCGGGCGACGTGGGCCACCGAGGACTTCGCCGAGCTCAAGACCCCCAAGGCCACCCTCGCGATCGCCGGCACCCGCACCGTCCCGCTGTTCGCCCCGGGCTCCGCCCGCCCGGCGGACAACCACAGCCTGATCATCGAGTTCCGCGTCGACGACGTGGACCGCGTTCACCAGAACCTGACCGGCTTCGTCACCGACTTCGTCACCGAGCCCACCACGATGCCCTGGGGCAACCGGTCGCTGCTGTTCCGCGACCCCGACGGCAACCTCGTCAACTTCTTCACCCCCGTCACCCCGGCGGCCCTCGAGAAGTTCGCACGCTGACGCCCCGCACGGCCCACCCTGCCGAACGACCCCCCCGGCGATCAGCGACTCACCATGTCCCGCCATGCCGCCCACACCCTCACGGTGAAGGGCCCCGTCGACTGACCCGGGGGTGCGCACACCCTCGGCCGCGGAAACTCCACAGCGGCGCCCCGACCCTACGGCGGGTCCAGCGGGCCGGAGGCACGCATAACGGCGCCCGACCCGAGGGGGTTGCCAAAAAGGATTTTCGGCCCTGAGCGGCGGGAGAGTTCCCAACGAGCTTCGACCCCGACGTAGGGCGAACTGGGCGGGAAAGGGTGCGGCGCCCGGCCGGGTGGGGCGGGCGCCGCGGATCACGTGGAGAGGCCGCTCACGCGGCGGTGGCCATCTTGCGCAGACGGGCCAGGGCGTCGCGTTCGATGCGGCGGGCGCGGTCGCGGCCGATGCCGTAGCGTTCGCCGACCTCCGTCAGCGTGTGCTCGCGCCCGTCGACCAGCCCGTAACGCCAGCGCAGCATCTCGCTGGTCGAGCCCTCCAGGCCGGTCAGCCACTGGTCGAGCCGCTCCCGCTCCAGGATGTCGATGGCCTGCTGCTCGGGATCGGCCCACGTCTCGTCGGCGATCATGTCGCCCAGCTCGGTCTCGTCCTCGTCGCCGACCCCCAGCTGGAGCGAGACCGGGTCGGACGCCCAGCGCCGCAGCTCCCGCACCCGCTCGATCGGCAGGTCGAGGATCTCGGCGAGGTCGTCGTCGGTCGGCTCGGCGTCGTACTCCGCCAGCAGGTCGCGCCGCACCCGCATCAGCCGGGTCATCTGCTCCCCGGCGTGCGTCGGCAGGCGCACCGGCCTGGCCTGCTCGTGGATCGCCCGGCCCACCGACTGCCGGATCCACCACGTCGCGTACGTGGAGAACTTGTACCCCCGCCGGTAGTCGAACTTCTCCACCGCGCGCACCAGGCCCAGGTTCCCCTCCTGCACCAGGTCGATCAGCGGCATCCCCCGGCCGGAGTATTTCCTGGCCACCGCCACCACCAGGCGCAGGTTGGCCTGGATGAACTCGTCTTTCGCACGCCGGCCCGATATCGCGAGGCGCTCAAGCTCCTCGTCGGCCGCGTCTCCGATGCGCGGCTCCGCGCCCCCGCTGTCGAGCAGCTGCTCGGCGAAGAGGCCCGCCTCGATCCGCTTGGCGAGGTCGACCTCCTCCTCCGCTGTGAGCAGCGGGACCCGGCCGATTTCGGCCAGGTACGTCCCCAGCAGATCGCGCTCCGCGATGTGCTGCTCCTGCGTGCGACTCCCCGTAGGCCTTGCCATCCCCAGGCACCTCGTTCCGCAGCTGCGTTCTATATCCCGGCAACGTTTGACCAGATGCAAAGATTCCCTAAAGCACTACGACCGGGGGAGGGTTCTGGATGTCCTCCTCAAGGAGGAGGCCGCCGCGAAACACCTGGTGAACGAGGGGCACGCCGGGCCGGTAGGCCAGATGAGCGTAGGAGGGGGCGTCGAGCACGACGAGGTCGGCGCGGGCGCCGGGACGCAACCAGCCTACGTCCGTGCGGCGCAACGCGCGGGCTCCCCCGTACGTCGCCGCCCTGACGGCCTCCAGCGGCGTCATGCGCATCTCCCGCACGGCGAGCGCCACGCAGAAGGGCATCGAAGAGGTGTAGGAGGAGCCGGGGTTGCAGTCGGTGGCCAGCGCCACGGTCACGCCCGCGTCGATGAGCCGCCGCGCGTCGGGATACGGCGACCGGGTGGAGAACTCCGCTCCCGGCAGCAGCGTCGCGACCGTCCCCGACGAGGCGAGCGCGTCCACGTCGGCGTCGGTGAGGTGGGTGCAGTGGTCGGCGGAGGCGGCGCCGAGCTCGCAGGCGATCCGCACGCCGGGCCCCTCGGTGAGCTGGTTGGCGTGCACCCGCGCGCCGAGCCCCGCCTTCAGCCCCGCCTGGAGGATCTCCCGCGTCTGGTCGCCGTCGAACGCGCCCCGCTCGCAGAACACGTCCACCCACCTGGCGTACGGCGCGCACGCCGTCAGCATGTCTCCGGCGACGAGCCGCACGTAGGAGTCGGCGTCCATGTCGGCGGGCACGACGTGGGCCCCGAGGAACGTGGTCTCCGCGGTCAGCTCGGAGGCGATCCGCAGGGAGCGCCGCTCGTGCTCCACGGACAGCCCGTAGCCGCTCTTGATCTCCACGGTGGTGGTGCCCTGGGCGAGCATCTCGCTCACCAGGCGGCGGGCACGGGCGGTCAGCTCGGCGTCGCCGGCCCGGCGGGTGGCCGCGACGGTGGTCCTGATGCCGCCGCCGGTGTAGGGCTCGCCGGACATGCGGGCCTGGAACTCGGCCGTGCGGTCGCCGGCGAAGACGAGGTGGGCGTGGCTGTCCACGAAGCCGGGGATGACGGCCCGGCCCGCGGCGTCCACCCGGCGGTCGGCGTCGGGGGCCCGGGAGGCGGGGCCGGTCCAGGCGACCAGGCCGTCCTCGACGACGAGCGCGGCGTCGGCGATCTCCTCCCGCTCGGGGTCGCCGGTGTAGAGCAGGCCGATGCGGTCGATCAGGGTCGTGGTCATCGCAGTGCTCCGATCGCCTCGGCCAGCAGGGCGCCGACGTCGCCGAGCACGTGGCGGCCGTTCTCGACGACGCGCCGGCCGCCGGAGACCACGGAGTGCACGTCGGCCGCGGTGGCCGCGTACACCACGGCTTCCAGGCCGCCGGCGCCGGCGGTGCGCACGGAGTCGAGGCGCACGGTGACCAGGTCCGCCCAGGCGCCGGGGATCAGCATGCCGGCGTCGGGGAAGCCGAGCGAGGTGTGGCCGGCGCCGGTGGCGCTGGCGAGCAGGTCGGCGGCGGTCCAGTGGCCGCGGGTCTCGGTGGCCAGCCGCTCGTCCAGCTCCACCGCCCTGGCCTCCTCGAACAGGTCGATCACGGCGTGGCTGTCGGAGCCGAGCGTGATGCCCGCGCCCCGGTCGGCCAGCGCCCTGGCGGGGCCGATGCCGTCGGCGAGGTCGCGTTCGGTGGTGGGGCACATGCAGACGTAGGTGCCGGAGTGGCCGATCAGCTCGATGTCGACGTCGGTCACGTGGGTGGCGTGCACCACGGTCGAGCGCGGCCCGAGCGCCCCGCGTTCGTGCAGCACCTGGACGGGTGTGGCGGCGTACATCTCGACACAGGCGGAGTTCTCGGCGCGCTGCTCGGAGACGTGCGCGTGCAGCGGCGCGGCGTGGCGGTGGGAGAACTCGGCGACGACGCACATCTGCTCCGGCGGCACCGCCCGCACCGAGTGGATGGCCGCGCCGACCAGCACGTCGGTCTGCCCCTTGTACGCCGCCGCCAGCTCCTCGGCCCTGACCGCCCACCGGTCGGCGTCGCCGTCGCTGAAACGCAGCTGCGGCCCGGCGAGGGGCGCGCCGATGCCGCCGGAGACGTAACAGGTGTCGAGCAGCGCGATGCGCAGCCCGGCCTCGCGGGCGGCGCCGACGAGGGCGTGGCCCATGGCG
Source organism: Nonomuraea aridisoli (assembly GCF_003236395.1). GTDB lineage: Bacteria > Actinomycetota > Actinomycetes > Streptosporangiales > Streptosporangiaceae > Nonomuraea > Nonomuraea aridisoli. Next base: position 32,595 of record NZ_POUD01000042.1, read on the forward strand.
TTGGCGTCGTCGTACGGGGTGCCGCCGGGGGCGTGGTGCAGGTAGTGGAACTCGCCCACGCAGGTGACGCCGGCCAGTGCCATCTCGGCGTAGACGGCGCGGGCCAGGCGCAGGTAGGAGTCGGGGTCGAGGCGGCCGGCGACCTCGTACATGCGTTCGCGCCACGTCCAGAAGTCGCCCCTGCCCTGCTGGACGACGCCGCGCAGGGCCCGGTGGAAGGCGTGGGAGTGGGCGTTGGCCAGGCCGGGGACCGTCAGGCCCGGCAGCTGCTCGGCCGCGCCGGGCGGGCCCTGCTCGACGCGGGTGATCCGGTCGCCGTCGATCTCGACGAGCACGTCGTCGGCGACCCCGTCGGGCAGCCAGGCCCGCTCGCACCAGTAGGTCAGCGGCACAGGTCCTCCAGCACGTCCGCGAGCGCCACCACGCCCGCCTCGCAGTCTGCCCGCTCGGCGTGCTCCTGCGGGGAGTGGGACACGCCGGTCGGGTTCCGGACGAAGAGCATGGCGCTCGGCACGCCCGCGGCGGCGAGGATCCCGGCGTCGTGACCGGCGCCGGTGGGCAGGATCGGGACGGGCTCGCCGCCGCCGGCCACCCGGGCCAGCCGGTCGCGCAGCGCCGCGTCGAAGCGCACCTCGGGGGTCCACGACTCCTCGTGCACGGCGGCGCCGCCGGTGAGGGCGGCGACCAGCTCGCGCACCGCCCGCTCGCCGGGCCCACGGGCGTCGAGCCAGGCCGAGACCAGGCCGGGGATCGCGTTGGCGTTGCCCGGCGAGACGCGCACCTTTCCGACGGTGGCGACGACGCCGAGCCGCTCGGCCTCCTCGCGGGCCGCGAGCACCAGGCGGGCGAACGGCATCATCGGGTCGTCGCGGTCGGCCAGCCGGGTCGTGCCCGCGTGGTCGGCCCGGCCGCGGAAGTCGAAGCGCCAGCGGCCGTGCGGCCAGATCGCCCTGGCCACGCCGACGGGCCGGCCCTCGGTGACGAGCCCGCGGCCCTGCTCGACGTGGAGCTCCACGAACACGCCGACGCCGCGCAGCGTCTCGTCGTCGCGCCCGAGCGCGTCCGGGTCGCGCCCGGCCTTGCGCAGGACGTCGGCGAGCGTGTCGCCCTCGTCGTCGGTGAGCCCGAGCGCCCGCTCGGGGGCGAGCACGCCGGTGAGCAGCCGCGATCCGACGCAGGGCACGCCGAACCTGGCGCCCTCCTCGTCGGTGAAGCAGGCGACGCCCACCGGCACGGACGGCTGCACGCCGCGCTCGCGCAGGACGTCGAGCGCGGCGAAGGCCGACACGACGCCGAGCGGGCCGTCGTACGCGCCGCCCTGGCGGACGGAGTCGAGATGGCTGCCGGTCACCACTCCCGGGCGGGACGGCGACGGGTCGCCCCACCACGCCCAGAGGTTGCCGTTGCGGTCTTCGCGCAGGTCGAGACCGCGCCGCGCGGCCTCGCCGGCGAACCACTCGCGCAGCTCCAGGTCGGCGGGCGACCAGGCGTCCCGCAGATAGCCGCCGGTGCGGGGATCTCGTCCGATGTGCGCGAGTGGCTCAAGCATGGCCCCACTGTAATGAATGGAACCATTCACCGAGGGGCGGGGCTCAGCTGACGGGACCGCCGCTCGGGCGGAGGGTCAGCTCGGTGAGGTGGGCGTCGGGGCCGGCGGTGACGGCGGCCAGCACCGCCCGCGCCACCGTCTCGGCCTGCAGGTATTTGCCCGGCTCGTACGGCCCGCCCTCGTAGTCGCGCACGCCGCGCTGCATGTCGGTGTCGACGCGGCCGGGGTAGACCGTCGTGACCCTGAGTGCGGGCTCCTCCAGCCGCAGCGCGTCGGCGAACGCCCTCAGGGCGAACTTGCTGGCCGCGTACACGCCCCACTCGGGGTTCGCGCGCAGCCCGGCGCCGGAGTTGACGCACACGACGTGGCCGCCGACCCTGCGCAGCGCGGGCAGCAGCAGCCGGGTCAGCTCGGCGACCGCGACGACGTTGACCTCCATCGTCCGCCGCCAGGCGTCGGCCGGCTGGTCGGCGAGGCGGCCGAGCTCGGCGATGCCGGCGCTGTGGACGAGCACGTCGAGCCGTTCGACGCCCGCGACGTCCGCCTCGGTGACGGCCGTCAGCTCCACCGGCCAGGCGCGGGCGCCGGGCAGTTCGGCCGCCAGGGCGGCGAGGGCCTGCTCGTCGCGCCCGCCGAGGAGGACGTCATGGGTGGGGGCCAGGGCGCGGGCGACGGCCGCGCCGACCCCCCGGGAAGCGCCGGTGACCAGCGCGGTCGGTCGTTCAGTCATGGCAGGAGCTTATTGACCCTTGACAGCTACTCAAATTTGAATACAAACTTGAGTGCATGTCACCGACGCGCATCCTCATCCTCGGCGCCCTCCTCGACGGCCCCATGAACGGCTACGGCGTCCGCCGCCGCCTGGAGATCATGGGGGCCGACCAGTGGGCCAACGTGGCCTTCGGCTCGATCTACCACGGACTGAGCAAGATGGCCGACGAGGGCCTGCTCGACGTCGTGGAGGCGGGCAAGGGCGGCAAGGTGGTCTACGCGGTCAACGACACCGGCCGCATGGAGTTCTACCGGCTGCTGATGGGTTCCTGGAGCACCGTCCAGCCGATCATCGACCCGTTCCAGGTGGCCTTGACGTTCATGGACAGGCTGCGGAAGGAGGAGATCGTCGCCGCGCTCCACGAGCGGAGGCGGCAGCTGGCGATGAACGTCGAGGCCACCGCGCAGGCCGTCGGCGCCAAGCAGCGCTACGGGGCCCCCGGCCACGTCAACGAGAACCTCCGCCTGATGGGAGCCATGCTCCAGGCCCAGCTCGACTGGGTGGAGCAGGCCATCCCGCGCGTCGAGTCCGACGAGTTGCCCTGACTAAGGAGCTGAACCCCCCAATGATCATCCAGGCACACGGCCTGCGGAAGACGTTCACCACGAGGAGCAGGAAGGGCGTCCAGACGGTCGAGGCCGTCCGCGGCGTCGGCCTCGACGTCGAGAAGGGCGAGATCTTCGGCGTGCTCGGCCCCAACGGCGCGGGCAAGACCACCACGATCCGCATGCTCGCCACGCTCATCACCCCCGACGCGGGCACGGCCGTGATCGCGGGGCACGACCTGCTCAAGGAGCCCGCGGCGGTCCGGCGCCACCTCGGCTACGTCAGCCAGGCCGGCGGGGTCGAGGACACCGCGAGCGCCCGCGCCCAGATCATGATGGCCGCCCGGATCCACGGCGTGGCCGACCCGGGGCGGGCGACCGCGGAGGCGCTCGACCGCTTCGGCCTGACGGAGCTCGCCGACCGCCCGGGCCGCACGCTGTCGGGCGGGCAGAAACGGCGCGTGGCCATCGCGCTCGGCCTCGTGCACGGCCCGCCGCTGCTCTTCCTCGACGAGCCCACCACCGGCCTCGACCCGCAGAACCGCGCCAACCTCTGGGACCGCATCAGGCAGTTGCGCGAGTCGGGCACGAGCGTGCTGCTCAGCACCCACTACCTCGACGAGGCCGACGCGCTCTGCGACCGGCTGATGATCGTCGACCACGGCCGCGTGGTGGCCGAGGGCACCCCGGCCGACCTCAAGCGCGAGGTGTCCGGCGACGTCATCACGCTCAGGACCGACCAGCCGGGCCGCGCGGCCGAGACGGTCAAGGCGCTGGCCCGCGAGACCCGCGTGGACGACGACCTGCTGCGCGTCTACGTGGACGACGGCGAGCACACCCTGCCCGGCCTGCTGCGCGCCCTGGAGGAGCAGGGCGTCTCGCTGACCTCGATCGCACTCGACCGTTCCACCCTCGACGACGTGTTCCTGGCCAAGACCGGCCGGACCCTCCGCGACGCGGGAGCCGCCGCATGATCCGCCACACCCTCCTGTTCACCGGCTACGAGCTGCGCAAGCAGTTCAGCAACCCGATCTGGCCGCTGTTCGGCATCATGCAGCCGCTGCTGTATCTGCTGATGTTCGCGCCGCTGCTGCGCACCATGACGCCGGGCGGCACGACGGTCGACGCGCTGCGCATGTTCACCCCGGCGGCGATGATGATGATCGCGGTCTTCGGCTCGTTGTTCTCCGGCTTCGGCCTGATCGCCGAGCTGCGCAACGGCTCGCTGGAGCGCTACGCCGTCAGCCCCGCCTGGCGGCCGGCGATCGTGCTCGGGCGGGTCGCCAGGGACATGGTGGTGCTGGTCCTCCAGGCCGTCCTGGTGCTGGTCGTCGCAATCGTGATGGGCGTGCGGATCGGCGCCCTGGACCTCGTGCTGGTGCTGCTGCTCATGGCGGCGACCGGGCTGTTCGCCTCGGGGCTGTCGCAGGGCCTGGCGCTGACCATCCGCGACGAGAACGGCATGTCGCAGACGATCAACCTGTTCATGCTGCCGCTCATGCTGCTCGGCGGGTTGCTCGTGCCGATCGCGTTCGCGCCCGACTGGATGCGGCTTCTCGCCCCGTTCAACCCGCTCTACCACGCCGTGGAGGCGGGGCGGGCGTTGTTCGACGGGCGGCTGTCGGAGCCGGCGATCCCGATCGCGTTCGCGGTCTTCCTCGTGCTCGCGGTGCTCAGCACGATGTGGTCGATGCGCTCGCTACGGAAGATCGCCGGTTAGGAACGTCCCGGCCTCGTCGGTCATGCGTTCGTACTCCTCCAGCCGGGCCCGCGTGCGCAGCGGGACCGCGTCGGCCATGGCCTCCACCAGGGCCATGGCCAGCGCGAGCGGCGCCGCGTGGGAGTCGAACACGAGCCGGTCGCTCACCGGCGCGTCGAGCACGATCTCGGCCGGGAAGTCGGGCCGGTCGGTGATGACGGCCACCCGCAGGCCCAGCTTCCCGGCGTACTCGAGCGCCTCGACGGTCTCGCGCGGGTAGCGCGGCAGCACCACGGCCACCACCCACTCGGCCCCGGCCCTGCGGGCCGCGTGCAGCCCGTCGACCAGCTCCGACCCGCCGTGCGTGAGCAGCCGCACGTCGGGGTGGATGCGGCGGGCGTAGTAGGCGAAGGTGGTGGCCAGCCCGCACGAGACGCGCAGCCCCACCACGGGCAGCGGCTCGGTCGCGGCCAGGTGCTCGCCCAGCTCCTTGAGCGGGAACGCCTGCAGGCGCTCCCGCACCACGGCGAGGTTGCGGATCTCACGGTCGATGGCGCCGCGCAGCACGCTCTCCCGCGGCTCACCCGCGCCGCCGCCGAGCACCAGCGGGCGCAGCGCCTGGCGCAACTCGGGATAGCCGGCGAAGCCGAGCACCATGGCGAACCTCGTCACCGACGGCTGGCTGACCCCGGCCCGCTCGGCCAGCTCGACGCTGGACAGGAAGATCGCCTCGTCCAGGTGCTCGCTCAGATAGTGCGCGATCCTGCGTTGTACGGGCGACAACCTCCGGCCATCCAGCAGCAAGCCCAGCCCACCGTGATATCCGTCCGCCACGCAACCTCCAACGCACCGGCACCGCTTTTCTCATCCCTTTCAGAGTGACTCACGCATCGGGATGCGTACGCCACGGTCGGCGGCCACCCGCGCCGCCTCCTCGTAACCGGCGTCCACATGACGCATGACGCCCGTGCCGGGGTCGTTGGTGAGCACGCGGTTGAGCTTCTCGCGCGCGAGGGCGGTGCCGTCGGCCACGGTGACCTGCCCGGCATGGATGGAACGCCCGATGCCGACGCCGCCGCCGTGGTGGATGGAGACCCAGGAGGCGCCGGAGGCGGTGTTGAGCATGGCGTTGAGCAGGGGCCAGTCGGCGATCGCGTCGGAGCCGTCGGCCATCGCCTCGGTCTCGCGGTAGGGGGAGGCGACCGAGCCGCTGTCGAGGTGGTCGCGCCCGATCACGATCGGCGCGCGCAGCTCTCCGGAGGCGACCATGTCGTTGAAGCGCTCGCCGGCGACGTCGCGCTCGCCGTAGCCGAGCCAGCAGATGCGCGCCGGCAGGCCCTGGAAGTGCACCTTCTCGCCCGCCTTGCGGATCCACCTGGCGAGGGGCTCGTTGTCGGGGAACAGCTCGAGGATCGCCCGGTCGGTGGCGGCGATGTCGGCGGGGTCGCCGCTGAGCGCCGCCCACCGGAACGGCCCCTTGCCCTCGCAGAACAGCGGCCTGATGTACGCCGGCACGAACCCGGGGAAGTCGAAGGCCCGCTCGTAACCGGCCAGCTTGGCCTCGCCCCTGATCGAGTTGCCGTAGTCGAACACCTCCGCCCCCGCGTCCTGGAAGCCGACCATGGCCTCGACGTGCCGCGCCATCGACGCCCGCGCCCGCTCGGTGAACCCGGCCGGGTCCTTGTCGCGCTCGGCCGCCATGTCCTCGAAGGCGACACCGACCGGCAGGTAGGCGAGCGGGTCGTGGGCCGAGGTCTGGTCGGTGACGACGTCGATCTCGGCGCCCCGGGCCAGCAGGTCGGGCACGGCCTCGGCCGCGTTGGCGACGACGCCGATCGACAGCGGCCTGCGGGCGTCGCGCGCCTCGTACGCCAGCCGCAGCGCCTCCTCCAGCGTGGCCGCCTGGACGTCGAGGTAGCGGTGCTCGATGCGGCGGGTGACCGAGCGGGGGTCGCAGTCGACGCAGATGGCGACGCCGCCGTTCATGGTGATGGCGAGGGGCTGGGCGCCGCCCATGCCGCCGAGGCCGGCGGTGAGCGTGATCGTGCCGGCCAGCGAGCCGCCGAAGCGCTTGGCGGCCACGGCGGCGAACGTCTCGTAGGTGCCCTGGAGGATGCCCTGGGTGCCGATGTAGATCCACGAGCCCGCGGTCATCTGCCCGTACATCGTGAGCCCGGCCGCCTCCAGGCGGCGGAACTCCTCCCAGTTCGCCCAGTCGGGCACCAGGTTGGAGTTGGCGATGAGCACCCGGGGGGCCCACTCGTGGGTGCGGAAGACGCCCACCGGCCGGCCCGACTGCACCAGCAGGGTCTCGTCGCCCTCCAGCGTCGTCAGCGTCCTGACCAGGGCGTCGTACGACGGCCAGTCGCGTGCCGCCCGGCCCGAGCCGCCGTAGACGACGAGCTGCTCGGGGTGCTCGGCGACCTCGGGGTCGAGGTTGTTCTGGAGCATGCGGAGCGCGGCTTCCTGCGGCCACCCTTTGGCGGTGATCGCAGTGCCTCGCGGCGCCCGGACGCTGCGGCTCATCGTGACCCTCCTGAATGAGAACATTCACCCATGTCACCCGCAGACTACAACGGCCCGCGTTCAGCGGACCGTTGCAGGCAGCGGGATTCGCGCCTACAACGGCCCGCGTCCAGCGGACCGTTGCAGGCAGCGGGGATCGCGCCTCCAAAGGGCCCACGACCCCCGCGCTTACCCCACGAGGAACTGGGTCGCGGCCAGCTCCCGGTAGAGGTCGTCCTCACCCACCAGCTCGTCGTGGGTGCCGACCGCGCGCACCCGGCCGCGGTCCATCACCACGATCCGGTCGGCGCCCGTCACCGTGGACAGGCGGTGGGCGATGACGAGCACGGTCGTCTCCTTGGCCGCTTCGGCGATGACCTCGCGCAGCCGCAGCTCGTTGACCGCGTCGAGCTGCGAGGTGGCCTCGTCGAGCAGCAGCAGCCGGGCCTTGCGCAGCAGCGCCCTGGCGATGGCCACGCGCTGGCGCTCGCCGCCCGACAGCAGCACGCCGCGGTGCCCGACGGGCGTCTCCAGGCCCTCGGGCAGCCGGGCCACCAGGTCGTCCAGCCTCGTGCGGGCGATGGCGTCGCGCAGGTCGTCCTCGGTGGCGTCGCGGGCGGCGAAGAGCAGGTTCTCCCGCAGGGTGCCGGCCAGCACGGGGGCGTCCTGCTCGACGTAGCCGAGTGCCGCGCGCAACTCGGTCAGCGGCCAGTCGCGGATGTCGCGGCCGCCGATCGTGATCGTGCCGCCCTGGTGCTCGTAGAAGCGCTCGATCAGGGCGAACACCGTCGACTTGCCCGCCCCCGAAGGGCCGACCAGCGCGGTCAGGCCGCCGGGCGGCACCGCGAAGCTCACGCCGTCGTGCACGACCGGGCGGTCGTCGCCGTACCGGAAGCTCACGTCGTCGAACGTCACCCCGACCGGCTCGGCGGAGGCCCGCGCGGGGGCGCCGACCGGTTCGGCGGGCAGCTCCTCGATCTCCTTGATCCGCTTCAGCGCGGCCAGCCCCTGCTGGAGCTGGACGGCGCCGTTGACGAGCTGGCCGATCGGCGCGACGAGGTAGAAGAGATAGAGCAGGAACGCGATCAGCGACGACACCTCCAGCGCGCCGGAGGCCACCCGCGCGCCGCCGACGCCCAGCACGGCGACGAACGCGATCTGCACCGCCATGAACGTCGCCACCCCCGCGAGCGACGTCCAGCCGGCGACGCGCAGCCCGCGGTCGCGGGCGCGTCCCGCCGCCTCGGCGACCATCGCGATCTCCCGTTCCTCGGCTCCGCTGGCCTTGACCGTCCGGTACGCCTGCAGCGCCCGGTCCAGCACCGAGCCCATCTCGCCCACGGCCTCCTGGGCCTGGGTCTGCGCCCGTTGGATCCGCGGCATGATGAGGCCGACGAGCCCGCCGATCACCACCACCACGAGCAGCGTGACCAGCAGCAGCACGCCGTCCATGACGCTCATCATGACGATCGCGCCGACGAGCATGAACACCGCGCCGACGGACTCCACGATGCCGTTGGTCAGCACCGACCGCAGCAACGTCGTGTCGCCGGTCACCCGTGACAACAGGTCGCCGGGGTTGAGCCGGTCCACGTCGGCGACCCTGAGCCGGAGCATGCGGTCGACGAGCCTGCGCCGGGCGCCGAGCACGATGCCCTCGCCCGTGCGTTCCATCAGATAGCTTCCCGCGGCGCTCACGGCCGCGCCGGCCACCACCGCGACGGTCAGCCAGAGCAGCGGCCCGCTCATCGAGCGGTTCTCGCCGAAGGCGTCCACCACGTATTTGGCCAGCAGCGGCATGGCCAGGCCCGCCGCCGAGCCGACCAGGCCCAATAATCCGCCCAGGACGAGGACGTTCCGGTGCGGGCGGACATAGGTGAGCAGTTCCTTGACCACCGCATCTCCTTTCACGACATGTCTCATTCGCCCCAACGAACGGGGCCGCGAATTCCGCACCAGTCAACCTAAATTGACGACCTGAGTATGTCAACTTTCGTTGACGCTCATTCTCCAGGAGGAGACGACATCCAGACGCGGCCCACGGACGAATAGGCCGTCGAGGAACCCGGCCGGAACCTCTGCCCATCAGCCCTTCCCGAAAGGACCGACCATGGAGCTCCGGATCACCCGGCGCGCTCTAGTCGGGCTCGGCCTCGCCGCGGCACTCGCCGCGGCGTCGACGGCCGTGCTCCGCACCGACTCCGGCACCGCTTCCTCGCACCGCGAGGCCCCGATGATCGCGGGCGACCCGCGCAATGACAACACCGACGTGTATGCGTTCGTCAGCCCTGACAAGGCGAGCACGGTCACCCTGATGGCCAACTGGATCCCGTTCCAGGAGCCGCAGGGCGGCCCGAACTTCTACACGTTCGACACGAAGTCGCGTTACAACATCAAGATCGACAACAACGGCGACGCCAAGCCGGACATCACCTACCAGTGGACGTTCCGCGACGACGACAAGCGCGGAACCAGCACGTTCCTGTACAACAACGGGCCCGTCACCTCCCTGGACGACCCGAACCTGCTCTACCGCCAGCACTACACCCTCAAGCGCATCACCCACGGCGGCACCCGGACGCTGGTCTCGAACGGCGTCGTCGCCCCCAGCAACGTCGGCCCCGCCTCCATGCCCGACTACGGCAGGCTGCGCGCCCAGTCCATCAGGGGCCTGCCCGGCGGCGGCAAGGCGTTCGCCGGACAGTCGGACGAGGCGTTCTTCCTGGACCTGCGGGTGTTCGACCTGCTCTACGGCGGCGACCTGTCCGAGGTCGGCCAGGACACCACCAGGGGCTACAACGTCAGCACCCTCGCCGTGCAGGTGCCCGCGTCCGACCTGGCCGTCAAGGGCGACGTGCGGCGCAACCCGGTGATCGGCGTCTGGTCCACCACCGACAAGCACAACGGCCACCGGTTCGTGCAGGTCTCGCGCCTGGGCAACCCACTGGTCAACGAGGTCGTGGCGCCCGCGGGGCTCAAGGACGCGTTCAACGCGCTGCCCCCGGACAAGGACGCCGGCGTGCCCGCGCTCGTCAAGCGCGTCACCGACCCCGAGGTGGCCCGGCTCCTCGAAGGCATCTACGGCATCAAGGCGCCCGCCACCCCGCGCGACGACCTGGTCGAGATCTTCCTGACCGGCATCGCCAAGGCCAACGGCCCCATCAAGGCCGACCTCAACTCCCAGTCCCTCAACCGGGACGCGGCCAAGCTGCGCCCGTCGGAGATGCTCCGGCTCAACATGGCGATCCCGCCGTCCAAGGACCCGAACCGGCTCGGCGTGCTCGCCGGCGACCTCCAGGGCTTCCCGAACGGCCGCCGCCTCGGGGACGACGTCGTGGACATCTCCCTGCAGGCCGTCGCCGGCGCCGCCCTGACCGGCAAGCTCGTCCCCGGGCTGACGGACAAGGTCGACAGGAACGACAAGCCCTTCCTCCCGTCGTTCCCGTACATCCCCTTGCCCAGCAACACGGCCGCCACCCAAGGCTGACCTCCGCCACCCGCCGCCCCGCACGGCGGCACCCTGGCCCGAACGGCCACCCCTGCTCTCTCCGGACGAGGCCGCTGATCCCCTCTGCCCGCCCCATGACCGGCAGGCCCCGTCCGTTCGCCGTCCATGGCGGATCGCCCGTTCGACGCCCACCTACGGCGGGCCACCCGTCCGTCACCGACGAAAGGACGGCCGGCCCGTGCATCGCGTCAGGGACCGGCCGCCCCCATCCACCACCTGGAGCTCGTGGACATGCGTGCCTTCGCGATCGCCGTCGCCCTGGCCGGGGCGATGGCCTTCACCGTCCTTTCCTTCGTCGCCGCGCCCACACCCGCGCCCGTGGCGGCGGCGCCGTTCCGTGAGACGCTGCAGGAACGGCTCAGGCGCCTGCCGGACGACCACCGCGGCTGGGCCGAGCTCGGCATCCAGTACGTCGACCAGGCCCGGGTCACCGGCGACCCGTCGTACTACGCCAAGGCGGAGGGCGTACTCGCCACGGCCGCGCGGCTGAGCCCGCGCGACGACGCCGTGCTCACCGGGCAGGCGGCGCTGGCGGCCGGACGCCACGAGTTCGCCGAGGCGGCCAGACTGGCGGAGCGCGCCGTCGACGCCAACCCGTACGGCGCCGCCGCCTACGGCGTGCTGGCCGACGCCCGCACCCAGCTCGGCGACCTGCGCGCGGCCCGGCGGGCAGTGGACCGGATGATGGAGCTGCGGCCCGGCGTCGCCGCCTTCTCCCGCGCCTCGTACGCGGCCGAGCTGCGCGGCGACACGGGCGAGGCACGCCGCTACCTGGAGTACGCCCACGCCGACGCCTGGACGCCCGCCGATCTCGCCTACACCCGCCACTACCTGGGCGAGCTCGCCCTGCACTCCGGCGACCTCGCCACGGCCGCCGACTGGTACGGCAAGGCGCTGCGGGCGTACCCGGCCTACACGCCCGCCCTCGCCGGCCAGGCCAGGGCCGCGGCGCTCAGCGGCGACCTCCCCCGGGCGCTCGACCTCTACGAGACCGTCGTCGAACGGCTCCCGCTCCCCCAGTACCTCATCGAACAGGGCGAGACCCGTCTCAAGGCGGGCCTGAAAGCCGACTGGACGCTCCTGAAGGCGCAGCGCCGGCTGTTCGAGGCCGCGGGGGTGCGCGACGACCTGACCTGGGCCGAGTTCGAGGCCGACCACGGCGACCCCGCCCGTGCCGTCGAACACGCCAGGGCCGAGTACGCCCGCAACCCGAGCCTCGTCGCCGCCGACGCCCTCGCCTGGGCCCTGTTCAAGGCGGACCGGCCCGAGGACGCGCTGCCCTACGCGAAGGAGGCCACCGCGACCGGCTGGCGCAACGCGCTGATCGCCTACCACCGCACCCGCATCGAGCAGTCCCTCACC
>NZ_POUD01000430.1 GCF_003236395.1 Nonomuraea aridisoli
AGGTGTGTATAAGAGACAGATGGGGGGCTGCGGCGGCAGTTCTGGCTGGCCGTCCCGGAGGGCGACGGGCCTCATCCCGTCATCCTCGATCTGCACGGGCTCGGGTCCGGCGCCGTTCAGCAGCGGGCCTACAGCCGGCTCGCCGAGCAGGGGACGCGGCGCGGCTACGTGGTGGCCACGCCGCAGGCCGCCGACGGGCGCATGGGCTGGACGCTGCCCCGCACGGGCGGGCCCGACGACACCGCCTTCCTCACCGCGCTGCTGGAGCACCTGCGGCGCAACCTGTGCGTCGACGAGCGCCGGCAGTTCGCCGCGGGCATGTCGTACGGCGCCGCGATGGCCGTCTCGCTCGTGTGCGCGATGGACGGCCGCCTGTCCGCCGTGGCCGCGGTCGCCGGGCTCAACATCGTGCGCCCCTGCCGGCAGGCCGCGCCGACCACGATCGTGGCCTTCCACGGCACCGGCGACCAGGTCGTCCCCTACCAGGGCGGCCACCCGCTGCGCAGCGCCCCCCGCGATCTGCGCTCCCTCGGGCGGCTGGTCACCCTGGAGCCGGTCGAGAGCGCCGCCGAGGGCTGGGCGGCGCGGCTCGGCTGCACCGGCCGCGCCACTGCCCGCCCGGCCGCGGACGTACGGCTGCGGCGCTGGCGCAGCTGTCCCGGCGGCGCCACGCTGGCGCTGTACACGGTCGAGGGCGGCGGTCACACCTGGCCCGGCTCCGCCGACGTGCCGCGGCTGGGGCCCGTCAGCCGCGACCTGGACGCCACCGCGGTCATTCTGGACGCCTTCGACCGCGCCCCTTCGCGCTGACCCGGCGCCGGCCTCGACCCTGTCGTTCACGAGGTCCCGAAGTCCCCGCGAGCCGGGGGCGGGCGCGCGGGCAGGGGCTACCCTTGTCGCCCATGAGTCAGGTGCACCACACGACCGCCCGCGCCCTGATGCGCCGGCTGGCCGTCGAACAGGCCGAGTGCAGGATCCCGTCGCTGACGGCCGCGATCGTCCGCGACGGGCGGACGGCGTGGTTCGGCGGACGCGGCCGCGTCGACGGAGCCGCCCCCACCGCCGCGACGCAGTACCGCATCGGATCGATCACCAAGAGCATGGTCGCCGTCGTGGTGATGCGGCTGCGCGACGAGGGCGCGCTCGACCTGGCCGACCCGCTGGAGCGGCACCTGCCCGGCACGCCGCTGGGACACCTGACCATCGCCCAGCTGCTGTCGCACACCTCGGGCCTGACCGCCGAACCGCCCACCGCCTGGTGGGAGCGCACCCCCGGCGTCCCGGCCGCCGAGCTGATCGACCGGCTCGGCCTCCGCGAGCTCAAACACCGGCCGGGGCGGCGCCTGCACTACTCCAACGTGGGGTTCGCGCTGCTCGGCGAGCTCGTCGCCCGCCTGCGCGGCACGACCTGGCTCAAGGCGCTGCGGGAGGAGGTGCTCGACCCGCTCGGCATGCGCGACACCACCGCCCGGCCGCGCGCCCCGCACGCCACCGGCTACGCCGTGCACCCGTGGGCGGACGTGCTGCTCACCGAGCCCGAGCACGACGCCGACGCCATGGGGCCGGCCGGGCAGCTGTGGTCCACCCCGCACGACCTGGCCCGCTGGGCGGCGTTCCTGGGCGGGCAGACCGCCGGCGTGCTCTCCCCCGGCACCGTCGCCGAGATGCGCGAGCCCGTCATCGTCGACGACGGCGACACGTGGACCTCCGGCTTCGGGCTCGGCCTGCAGCTGTCACGCGCCGGCGGCCGCAGGCTGGCCGGCCACAGCGGCTCCATGCCGGGGTTCCTGGCCACCGTGTGGAGCGATCCGGCCGAAGGCGTCGGCGTGCTGTTCATGGCCAATACCACCTCCGGCATGAGCGGCACCCTGCTCGGCGACCTGCTGGACATCCTGGACGAGCACGAGCCGCGCCTGCCGGAGGAGTGGCGGCCGGTGGCCGCCGACCCCGACCTGCTCGCCGTGACGGGGCTGTGGCATTGGGGGCCCAAGCCGTACACGCTGCGGCTGCTGCCCGAGCGGGGGCTGTCGCTGGAACCCGTCGGCGGCGCCGGGCGGGCCTCCCGGTTCGTGCCGCAGGACGACGGGACGTGGCTGGGGCTCGACGGCTACTACGCCGGGGAGACGCTGCGGGTGGCCGATGACCACCTCGACCTCAACACGTTCATCTTCACCCGCGAACCGTACGACCCGGCCGCGCCGGTACCGGGCGGCGCGAGCGACTGGCACGCCTGAGCCGCCCTCTTATCGGACGTGGTGAGGTAGGCTTAAAGGTACCGAGGACTTTTCGAGCGTTGGCACTCAGGCCGGCGTCGCCCCCGGCGAACCACCACCGGCCCTCTCCGGAGGGCCTGGATGGGCCAGGCGACCATGACGCCGACACTTGTTCCCCAACGCACACCACCCAGCCGCGTGCCATCGGCGCGTCTGCGATTCCATCTGGCGCCGGACCGGTTGTCCGTCGTGGACGGGGCCTGGTGGCCCTGCTCCCGCGACGCCGCCGCCGAACTGCCCGCTCTCGTCGCCGCCGTCGACCAGCGACTGGGCCGCACCACGCTGCGGGTAGGCGTCCATCGGGACGCGTGGCGGCACATCCCGGACCGGTTCCCGGCACGCGGCCGGCAGGTCCGGGTCGGCTGGTTCCTCTCCACCGATCCCCGCGTGATCACTCTCACCTTCGCCGCCGGCGAGCCGGTCGTCCTGCTGATCATCCCGCCGGACACCGCCGCCGGGCCCGCCGAGGCCACGCTCAACCTCACCGCCCAGGACACCGCCGGCTTGACCACCGGCGCCATCCTCGCCTTGGCCTGTCCGACGCCCGGCGCCGCATCGCAGGCGCCGGGCGACGGCTCGTCACGCTGGGAGAACGAGGGCGGATCGGTCATCGGGCAGGAGCCCCAGACGCCGGCGTGACCCACGTGCCGCCTGCCGGCCGGATTGAGCGGTTCAGGCACCGCCCGTTCTGGCGGCGGGCCGATCTCTGGCCGGCAGGCATCTCGATCGTTTCCAGCTTCTCCGAAAGGAGAATCCCATGACCGTCTCTGACACCGCGCCGCTCGGTGTGGCCGACCCGGCGCAGCCGACCATCGTCCACCTGTCCGGCGACATCGACATCTTCACCAGCGCGGCGATGCGCCGGGACCTGATGAGCACGCTGAACTACAGCACGAACCTGCTCGTCATCGACCTGTCGGCGGTGTCGTTCTGCGACGCCTCCGGGCTCGCCGTCCTGGTGGGCATCCAGCGCCGCGCCCGGCCGATGGGCATCACCGTGGCCCTGACCGCGCCACGCCCGTTCATGTCGCGGCTGCTGCACATCACCGGCCTGGACCGAGGCCTGCCGATGTGGTGATCGTGGAGCGCAGCCGATCTCCTCCACGGCCGGCGTGACCGGCCCGTGCTGGACGCCTGGCTGACGGGCGTAGGACCAAAGGCCCTGGTACGTCCCGGTCCGAGGGCCGATTCGCCAAGGGTGGTGTGCCGCGAGACTGGCCGGCATGCCACGCACGAAGATCGCCAGTGTCCTGGGTGAGCGGGCGTTCCTGACCGGAATGTTCGTCGACGCCCTGGGCAACGGCCTGTACGTCCCGCTCACCCTGCTGTTCATCCACGAGGTCACCGGATTGCCCGCGACCACGGTCGGGCTGGGGGTGACGGCGGCGGCCACGGTCGCGCTGGCCGCCAACCCGGTGGCCGGGGCGCTCATCGACCGCTTCGACGCCCGCAGCGTGCTGGTGGGCACGTACGTGCTGCGCGCCGTGGCGTTCGGCGCCTATCCGTTCGTGGGCGGCTTCCCCGCGCTGATCGCGGTCGCCGCGCTGGTGTCGATCGGCGAGCGGGCGTACTACCCGGCCTCGGCCGGATACGTGGCGGCCCTGGCCGAGGGGGCCGGGCGCGACCGGCTGTACGCGCTCATGGCGACGGCCCGCAACGTCGCCTTCGGCCTGGGCGGGCTGCTGTCGGCGGGCGCGGTGTCGCTGGCCGGCCACACCGGCTACACGCTCGTCGCCGCGGTGAACGCGGCCAGCTTCGTGGTGGCCGCGGTGTGCCTGCTGCGATCGGGCGCGCCGGCGCGTACGGCGAGGGAGCGTGGCGCGCACGGAGGCTACCGGCGGGTGATGGCGGACCGGCCGTTCATGGCGCTGGTGGGCGCCGAGCAGGCGTTCACGCTCGTGCACATGATCCTGCCGGTGGCGCTGCCGGTGTACGCGGTCACCGTGCTGGGCGCCTCGCCCGGCCTGCTCGGGCTGCTGTACGCGCTCAACACGTTCCTGGTGGCGGTCGGTCAGGTGCCGGTACGGCGGCTGCAACAGGCGGCCCGTCGTACCCACGCGCTGGCCTTGGGCGGCGCGGTGCTGATCGCCGCGTGCGCGGCCTACGCGGCGGTGGCGCTGCTGCCCGCCGGGCTGCCGCGCACGCTGGGGCTGGTCGCCGCCACGCTCGTGCTGACCGCCGGGGAGTTGCTGCACGCCACGCCGTCGTGGGCGCTGGCCGCGGCGGCGGCGCCCGCCGCGCTGCGCGGCCGGTACCTGGCGGTCTACCAGCTCACCTGGGCGGTCGCGGCGGTGGTCGCGCCGGCCGGGTTCTCGGTGCTGCTGGAGGAGTCCGCGCCGGCGCTGTGGCTGACGCTTGGAGCGCTCGCCGGGGTGGCGGCCGGTGTCGTGGTACGGCTGGCGCGACGGCTGCCGGCCGACGCTGTCGCCGCACCGGTGCCCCGTCCGCGAACGGAGCCGCAGACCCGAGCGGAACCCCAGCCGGGGACGTAGCCGGACCAAGGTTCGGGGGAAGCCCTTGTTCTCGGAGCTCCGGGGCGCTCCGAGAACAAGGGCGAGGTCGGCTCAGGGCTGGGTGTCGAGCCACTCCTGGAAGGTGGGTCCGGCGAGTTTGGCGTGCGGGCCGGGCAGGAAGGCGCCGCCTGCGGCGAGCTCG
Source organism: Nonomuraea aridisoli (assembly GCF_003236395.1). Taxonomy (GTDB): domain Bacteria; phylum Actinomycetota; class Actinomycetes; order Streptosporangiales; family Streptosporangiaceae; genus Nonomuraea; species Nonomuraea aridisoli. Next base: position 4,929 of record NZ_POUD01000430.1, read on the forward strand.
GCATCGGGCATGCCGGAGCCGTCGACGCCGACGACCGTGATGCCGCGGCGGGCGCCGAGGAGCCGGGCCGCCTGCGCCATGGTCTCCTTGCCGGGGCCGGCGATCTCGGGGATCGGCGTACCGGGGGC
>NZ_POUD01000431.1 GCF_003236395.1 Nonomuraea aridisoli
AGATGTGTATAAGAGGACAGGCCCGGAAGACCGGTCTCGTACGGCGTGGTCGGTGCGGGGCCTATGAGGGTGGGTCCTGTGGTCGGTGCGGGGCTCGCGGTCGGTGCGGCGGTTTCGTGGGGGTACGGCGTGGCGTCCGAGGTGCCGCGGATCTCCATGCGGCCGCCGCGCACGACGCAGTCCGTCATCACCAGGCCCGCGCCCGGGGCGACGCTCATCGCGGGTTCGGCCGGGGCGGCGGCCTCCACCACCAGGCCGTGCACCACGCAGTCGGCCCCCTCCACCGTCAGCGCCGGCCCGGACCCGGGCGGCGCGGACAGCAGGACGCTGCCCGCCCCGTGCTCGGCCGCCAGCGTGACCCCGCGCGGCAGCACCACCGACTCGGCGTACCGCCCGGGAGCCACGAGCACCCGGTCGCCGGGCGCGGCGGCCCGGACGGCGTCGGCGATCCGGCGGTGCACGCCGCGACCCTTGGGGCCGACGGAGTGGAACCGTTCAGGGCGCATCACGATGGTTTCCTCACTGCTGTGCCGGTGGAGCCTGGTAGTACGGCGGGTTGATCGCCGCCCGGAGCGAGGGCACGACGAATGCGGTGTTGACGAACTTCTCGACGATCTTGAACGGCATCTGCAACCAGAAGTCGGCGAACCCCTGCCGGTGGAAGAGGCGTCCGCCGCCGCCCATCATGAACAGGTTCCTGGCCACCGCCGTGCCGCCGGCCGTCACCAGGCCGCCGAGGCCCGCGATGGCCCCGTCCAGCACGGCGTCGCCGCCCGACAGGACGCGCGTCTGACCGTCCGCGCCGGTGACGCCCCACACGGCCGCGTTCATGCTGCCGTTGACCCAGCCGACGAACGCGCCCACGCTCGCGTTGAACCCGAAGTCGTACGTGCCGCCGCGCCAGCGGACCGGGTTCTCGTTGCCGCCCCACTCGTTCGCCCACGTCTTCTCGTGGTGGAACGGCCGGCGCTGCGGGTGCTTGCCGCTGTCCACGTTCGCGAAGACGGATTTCGGCTCGCCCCAACGGGCGCCCCTGACCTCGTGCATCCCGGTGCCGATGCCGGTCTTGACGGCGGCGCCGACCGCGGCGTTGGCGAACGACTTGAGGACGTCCTGGCCGGTGAACGGTTTGTTCTGGATCGCCGCGACGATGCCGTTGGCCGCCAGGTTGGCGCCGAACTCCAGCATGAACTCCTGGCCGAACTCGATCGCCACCTTCTTCGCCAGCACCTTGGCGTACGACTGGTAGGCCGCCTCGCCCAGCGACACCCGGCCGTCACGCGCCGGGGGCAGGCCGGTGAGGCCGTCCAGCGCGTTCCGGTAGAGCTCGCCGTCCAGGCGGACCGAGCCGCCCCACGGCAGGCGGTTGGCCTCCCTGAGCCCGCGGCCCCACCCGCGCAGCTCGGTGAGCGGGCCGCGGAAGTCGTACTCGTCGCCGGTGAGCCGCAGCCCCCTGGGGCCCTGCTCGAAGACCAGGCCGCGGTCGGTGCGCTGGGCGATGACGGCGCCGTCGCCGTCGTACCTGCGCCACTGGCCGCGCCAGGCGTCCTTCTCCAGGAACGTGCCGTCCGGCAGGGCCTTGCGCTCGCGGACCACCGCGCCGTGGTCGAACTCCTTCCACGTGCCCGGCGTCGCGTTGCCTCCGTCGGGCACGTACTCGCGGACCCGCAGCGGGCCGTCCTGCGCCGACAGGTGCGGAGGAACCTCGCGCAGCACCACCGGACGGGCCCCCGGCTGCCGCAGCACGTCGCGGAAGTGGCGGGCGTCGCCCACCGGCTGGTCGGCCCAGGCACGGGTCCGCGGGTCCCACCACTGGCGCACCTGGTCGCCGTCGAACGGCACCTGGTCGCCGTTCGCGTCGAACTTGGCGGCGGTCCAGCGCTCGCCGTGACGCCAGGACTCCACGTACTGGCCGCCGCCCAGCATGTCCCGCTCGCGGACGAGCGCGCCGGTGGGGTCGAAGTCGCGGAAGGAGTCGTCCCAGGGCAGCCTGATGTCGCGGGAGCCGCGGAAGTACAGGCGCTCGCCGGACGTGACCGGGCCGCCGTTCAGCGGCTTGCTCTGCCAGGTCCACGTCTCGGAGTCCATGCGGCCGGTGCCGGTGACGCGGTGGACGGCGCCGTCCGGGTCCGTCCACAGGTACTGCTCGCCGGTGAGGTTGCCGTGCGCGTCCCGCCGGGTCCACGGGACGTCCACGTCGCGCAGCTCGCCGGTCGCCGCGTTCACCCGCGGCGGCGTCCCGTAGTCGCGGACCTCGCCGTCGGGGAAGCCCTCGCGGGCCACCCGCCACTCGCCGCCGTCCATGAACCGGTCCTGCCAGAGGGGCCGGCCGGGGCCGGGGGCGTCCAGCGGCACCCGGTAGCCCTTCGTGCCGCCCGCCTGCCAGGGCAGGTGCGACGGGTCGCCGGGGGCGTGGCCGGGCGGGGTGGCGAGGTCGCCGACCTTGAGCCCCGTGCCGTCGGGCAGCTTGCCGGAGAACCGCACGAGGCGGCCGTTCGCGTCGAGGTCGAAGAACCGCCCGTCCATGCCGACGTAACGGACTCCGCCGCTCGCCTCCCCGGCGCCCTCCTTCGTCCAGGTGAAGATCTGGAAGCGGTTGTCGGTCTTCAGGTGCCGGACGAGGGCCTCCGGCGGCGCGGCGCGGACGAGGGCCTCGCGCGCCCACAGCGGGGGCCGCTGCTCGGACCACCTGGTCGTGGTGAGCACGCCGCCGTCCGGCAGGATCTCCCGCGCGCCGACGTCCTTGCCCTGCTTCGACTGCGCCTTCCAGGTGTCGGCCGGGGCGCCCTTGACGGCGTCCCAGCCGTACTCGCGGTAGTGGTCGGCGACCTGCGGCAGATGCGCGGGCCCCCACTGCCGCTGCGCCACCGCGCCGCCGGCCAGGGTGTCCGTCCAGCCGCCGTCGAGGTCCATCGTCCGTACGCCCTGGGCCAGCTCGTGGCCGGCGGCGTCGAAGCGGTGCCAGCGCCACTCGCCGTCCTCCTTGACCGCCAGGACATGGCCCTTGTGCAGGCCGTCGCGGTGCTGGTGGACGAGGTTCCCGCGGTGGTCGACGTCCCGCCAGGCGACGCCCGAGGTGTCGAACTCGCGCACGCCGTGCGCCACCATCGCGCCCGTGTCGTCCCACTGCGCCCACGTGGTGGTGCGGGTCGTCCGGCCGAAGTCCACGGTGTCGGTGCGCCGGAACGCGTCCAGGACGCCGCCGCCCGGGTACGGCCTGCGGGAGAAGACCTCCACCGGGTTGCCCGTCGCGCTGAACAGGCGGACCTCGCCGCCTTCGACCACGGCGCGGCCGTGGTGGAACATGCCCTGGCCCCCCGGTCTGGCCCAGGTCTGCCTCGCGTGGTCCACGACGTACTGGAAGTCGGTGCGCCTGCCGTCCTTGAGCACGTTGAACCCGGAATGGGTGAGCGTGCCGTCGGCGGCGTGCACGCGGAACTCGCCGCTGCGCGGGCCGCTGTCGTACGTGGCCCGTATCGCGCCGTCGTCGAGGGCCGTGGCGACGCGGCCGGGGAGCCGGTGGCCCGCGGCGTTCTCCAGGTGGCCGACGCGCGCGTCGGCGGCGAAGACGGCGTACGTGCGGGTGGCGTCCGGCGCGTGGAGCGGGGCGCCGGTCTCCAGGCGGGCGCCGTCCGTCGTGTGGCGGGTGAAGGAGCCGTTCGTGGTGTCGGTGATCTGGTGGACGCCGGTGCGGTGGCGGGTGACGGTGAGGTGCGCGACGGGGTTGCCGCCGGCGTCCAGGACGTGGAGGGTCGCCGGGCCGCCGTCCTGGGGGTGGCGGACGGAGACCCACCGGTCCACCAGGTCGCCTCCGGGGCCGCGCAGGCGTACGGCGTCCTCGGCGAGGTGGCCGGTGCCCGCGTCGAACACCTGGTACCGGCCGTCGGGCCCCTGCACCCGGAGCCCGTCGGCGGTCCTGACGACGTCGTGGCCGGGGACCGGGTTGCCCGCGGCGTCCTCCAGGCGTCCGGCGTGGGCGGGGTCGTCGAAGACGGCGTACGTACGGGTGCCGTCCGGCGCACGGAGCGGGGCGCCGGTCTCCACGTGGGCGCCGTCAGGGCCGTGGCGCACGAACGAGCCGTCCGTCAGATCGGTGATCTGACGGACGCCGCCCGGCCGCTCCGTGACGCCGACGTACGCCACCGGCCAGCCATCGGCGTCCACGACCCGCGCGATCGGGTTCCCGCCGCCGTCGGGGTACCGCACCGAAAGCCACCGCCCGGTGCCCGCGTCGAAGATCCGGTACGCACCCGTCGGTTCCTGCACCCGGAATCCGTCGCCCGTCCGCACCACACTGTGCTCGGGCACGGGACGACCGCCCGCGTCGGTGAACACGTACCGCCCGGCCCCGTCCGGAACGATCCGCCCTCCGTCCCCGGGCAGCCGCAACCCTCGCGCGGAGGTCTCCGCCGCACCCGTCCCGGACACGTGCGACGGAGTGCCCGTGAGGTCGTCCGCGTGGCCTGCGGCGATCACGCGGGGGCGGTCGCGGATGCTCTGGTCGGCGAGGTCGGTGAGCCGGCGTTCGATGTGGGCCGGGTCGACGCCCAGCGACGCGAGCCGGTCGAGGGCGTCGCCGACGCGCGTGTCGGCGGCGTGCAGAGTCTGCCGGGCCTGCAGGTGGAGCGGGGACGGGGTGGAACCGGATCCGGTCAGGGAGTCGATGTTCCGCACCAGGTTGTGGGCGCTCGCCTGCTCCCCACGGGCCTGGACGAGGTCACGCCACGCCTCGATGCGCTCCGGCCGTGCCGGATCGTCGGCGCGGCCGAACAACGAGTGCACGGCGTCGGCGTCCTCGTTCCACAACCGCTGGATCTCCGAGCCGGACGACCCCGCGGGACCATGCGGCCCACCCGCGCCCCTGGAAGGCGGCGGGGCGGTGGTGACGGCTGCCGGAGGCGGCGGGGTCGCGCCGGTGGTGACCGAGTTCGCCGGGGTGACGGTGGCGACGTTCCTGCCCTTGCCGGGGGCGCCGGCCAGCGCGGGCGCGTTCGCGCCGTCCAGCAGATCGAGCGCCGACGTCACCCGATCACCGCCCCCGGCCGGATGGGGGAC
>NZ_POUD01000432.1 GCF_003236395.1 Nonomuraea aridisoli
GGGTAGATGATAAAGGTGGCGGCCCAGCCGAGCGCGACCATGTCGAGGTTGAAGGTACGCCGGTCGGGGTGCTCACGCGGCGGCAGCGGGTCGGAGGCGGTGCCGGAGAACCACGGCGCGGTGTAGGCCAGCAGCCGGCCGTTGCCCTCCACCAACTCGCCGGTGGCGATCACCGCCAGCTTGCGCTGTGAGCCGTCCGGCCGCTTCAGCCGGGTGTGCACCATGCTCTTGTGCGCCTCGGCGGCCAGCTTGCCGGCGCTCAGATGACGCTGCGCCGCATCGGGGGTGATGCGCGCGATGAGGTACTCGCGCAGGTCCTGCGGCAGGGCGTTGTAGGTGCCGTCCTGCAGGCGGGCCTTGGCCCGCTCAAGCGTCGCCTGGGCGGTGGGCGGGCTGCCGCCGAACTCGCTTTCCGGGGTGTCGATCGACACCATCCGGATCGACATCTCGATCTTCGGGGTGTCGCCGTCGGTTACCTCGACGAAGCGGTAGTCGTTGGCCGGACGGCTGGGGCCGACGAAACCGAGATCCACCATCACTGCACTCCCGCATGATCAAGACGACGGCCTGCACGACCCGCAGTACCAACATCGCAGCCGATCAGCTTTCCGTTGCAGCTGACACGCCGAACCCCTGAGCGCAGGAAGCTCCATCATCGTGGCGCTGCCCGGATGCAAGGCCCTGACCGGGTTGGAACGTCGAAATTCGCTCGCTGGCTGGCCGTCTCAAACAGCGAAGATGCGTAGTTACCGACCGATGTCCCGGCCGTGCTCGACAGCGCTGCGATCGCGTTGCGGTGGCTGCCAGCGGGAGTGTGCGAGGGCGCGCTGGGCACCGTCGGCAGAACCGAGCGGGTCCCGCTCCGAGGCCATCTGGTGCTGCCGCTCGGCGTGCTCAGCGCGGGCGGCCTGCTCGATATCGCGCTGGTCGGGCGGGAGATCGGCGCGCCGGGCAGCCTCGTCCCTGGCCGCGGCCAGTTCCTGCTGGAGGCCGGCCCAGGCCGCCCGGGCCTGTTCGGCACGCCGGGCGGCCTCGGTGACATCGCTACTGCGGGCGCCGCGGCGGGCGGCGTCGAAGTCGCGCTCCAGGTCGGCGTGGTGACGCCGGACCAGCGGCCAGGTGACCGGCGCGGGGGCCTGCTCGGCGGTCTGACGGGCGATCTGCTCGACGCCTGTGCTCTGATCGAGGACCTGGAGCAGGTGTTCGTGCCGGCGAGCCTGGCTGCTACGGACCTCGGGCAGTTCCGCTTCCAGTTCGCGGCGGCGGGCCCGGGACCAGGGCCGTAGGGCGTCGAGCTCGCTGGTGATCGCCTGCTCGCGCTGACGCAGCTCCTCCAGCTGCTGCCGGGTCTCGCTGATGGTCTGGCGGAGGTGCCGGAGGCGGTCGGCCGCCTGGGCTGCCTGCTCCACCCGGCGTACCTGCTCGGCCAACTGCTCGCGCTTGGAGATCAGTTCGCGCTCGGCGCGGCCGCCGCCTTCGCGGGCGATGCGCTCCTTGTCGTGCTCGGCTGCCTGCAGCGTGGTGTTCGCAGCCGCGATCTCCTCGCTGAGCTGTCGCATGCGCGCATCGAGCTCGGCGTCGGTGAGCAGGCCCACGCCGTAGCGGTATTGCGACAAGGCCAGCAGCGCCGCGGCGCGGCGGATGGCGGTACGCGCCTGCTGCTCGGCATCGCCCCGGTGGGCTCCATCAGGGTCCACGGTGGGGGAACCTGCCGAATCCGGCTGCCCGTCTTCCTCGAGGTCGAGCTCCGCACGGTGGTGTTCGGCCGCACGGTGCGGCTCCTCGCGTCGCGCGTCCCGAGCGGCCAGGCCGGCGGTCTCCTCGCTGGTGCGGGGCGCGACCGGGTCGGGTTCGGGCGTGAGGAACGCGTCCGCGCGCTCACCCTCCAAGGTGGCGGCGTAAGCAGCCAGCGCGCGCCGCAGTTCGTCGGCCTCGCCGCGTACCCGGCCGTGGCGGACGCGATCGGCGTCGGTCTCCAGCAGCTCGCGCGGCAGGTAGAGGCGGGCGGTTTCCCGGTCGCGGGTCATCGCCGAGTACAGGGTGTGCGGGTCCAGGCCCATGCCGTAGATGAGCGCGTGCTGGGCGGTCAGTCCCTGGGCGGCCGCCACGGTCATGGCGGTGCCGTACGACAGGCCGCCCTCGGCGATGTAGGCCGGGCTGATCCACTGGCTGGCCAGGGCCGGCCCGTCGGGGCCGGTGTGGCGCCATTCCACCTGGACCCGGCCGCGCTCGTCGATGGCCGTCACTCGGCCGCGGAAGCCGTTGAGCACATCCAGATCCGCCTCACCGCGGCGGGTCCGGTAGTCGTTGCGGCGTACCCGCACGTGATCGCCGACGGCCAGGGCGATGCTCCGGCCGCCGGCGACCCGGTAGACGCGATCGGGGCCAGTGATCTCACCGAGCTCCCGCCGTACCGCGCGGGCGGCGAGGTTGAGCCGGTCGACGGCGGCGTTGGTGCCGGCGAGCACTAGGACGCCGGCCAGCTCGTCGTGTACCGCCTCGGGGGTGCCGGTGCGGTACGGCTCGCGGGCGGCGGCCCAGTCGGCGACCAGGCGCGCCATGGTGTCGGCCGCGCCGCGCCCGGCGTGCACGCGGCCGCCGTCGCCCCAGGTTCGCAGGGCCTCGTGCCGCCGCTCGGCGCGCCACAGTTCGACCGCCCGGCGTTCAACCGGGTCGCGCTGGCGGCGGTTCTCGCGCAGGGTCAGCCCGGCGATCTGCCGGTGCGCGGCGCGGAAGCCGCCGCCGACGCCGACCGCGCGCAGCTGTACCGGATCGCCGATGAGCACCACCTTGGTGCCGGTGCGTTCCGCCTCGCCCAGCAGCGTGGCGAGCTCGCGGTCGTCGACGATCGCGGCCTCGTCGACCACGAGCACGTCCACCCCGGTCAGGCCGGGCCGCTCCGGGTCGGTGATGCGCTGCAGCCAGGTGGCGATCGTGTGGGCGGAGATGCCTGATTCGGCGCTCAGGTTCGCGGCGGCCACCGCCGCGGTGGCCGCCCCGCGCACCACCAGGCCGCGGCTTTCGAACGCGGTGCGCGCGGCGGCCATGAGCGTGGTCTTGCCCGCGCCCGGCACGCCGATGACCGCTTCCACGCCGTGCCCGGCGGTGAGCATCCGCTCCAGCGCGGCGCGCTGCTCGCCGGTGAGCTCCAGGCCGTGAGTGACCTGGAAGGCGTCGATGGCGAGCCGGACCGCGTCGGCGTCCACGACGGCCGCGCCGGTGTCGTAGCGGCGCCGGACGGTGTCCAGGATCGCCTGTTCGGCCTGCAGGATGTCGGCGGAGGTGTAGCGGTCGGCGTTGGTCAGATGGCTGGCGCCGGCAGGGGGCAGCCGCACGGCGGGCGCGAGCGCCAGGACCTCATCGGTGAGCGCCTCGGCCTCGGCCAGATCCCGCACGCCGTCAGGCAGCGCATCGATGACGGCGGCGAGCACGTCGGCGCGGGTGACGACCTTGCGGTGCGCGGTCAGTCCGTGCTCGGGCCGCCAGATCCACGCGGCGATCTCCTGGGCGCTGGGCCGCTCGGGTAACACCGCGCGGCCGTGCCGGCACTCGTGCACGAGTGCCGCGGCGTCGACGCCGGCGGCCGCGCATTGGCGGTGCCAGTCCCCGCGCAGGTCCACCTCTTCCCGTTCGGTGGCCCGGGCCTGGCGGGACTCGGCGGAGGCGACCTTCTTGGCCTCGCGCGAGGCCTGACCGTAGCTGGTGCCGAGCTTGGCCAGCAGCGCCTTGACCTGCCGGTCGCGCTTGGAGAACAACGCCCGCACGCGCTCGGGGATCGACACGATCTCCCAGGCGCCGGTGTGCTCGTCGCGTTTCCAGCCGATGCCGTAGCGCTGCGTCAACGTACGGCGGATGCGCGCCTTGAGCAGCGCGTCGGCGGCATGAGCGTGCCGGTGGATGTCGCGGCCGCCGGCGCCGATCGCCGACCACCGGCCGTCGTCGCGGCCGCGCACCATGTTGGCGATCGTCACATGCGCGTGCAGGTGCGGATCCGGCGCCGCCTGGCCGACCGGCCGCGCGGTGCGGTGCCACATCACCCACCCGAGCAGGCCGGTCGAGTCGGCCCGCTCAGCGAGCCGCCCGTCGCCTTGGTGGCCGCGCTGACCGTAGGCGGCCCACGTCTCGACGGCGGCGACGGTCTCGGTGACGGCGTCGGCGAAGACGTCTTCCAGTTCGGCGGCGAAGGAGCGGTCGGCCAGCCCGTACAGCACGGACACGCTCTTGGAGACGTCCAGGGTGAGGTCGTAGCCGCGGTTGCCGATGCGTACCCGGGCGTCGCGCCACTTGCGGGCGTACGCAAGCTCCTGGGCGCCGTACACCTGCGCGAGGTCGACGCCGGCGGTATCGGCGAGTTGCTCGATGTCCTTGATGGGCATCAGGTGCGCCTCGCCCTGGCGGGCGATGCCGCGCGCCATCCGGGCGGCGCGCTTGGCCATCACCGGCCGCTCGGCGAGCAGCTGCTCGAGCGTGGTGCCGCGCTCGGCGGCGGACTTGTGCAGGGCCTCGCTCAGCGGGGCGGCGGGTAATTTGGCCCGCGGGTCGGTGACGTGCTTGGCGGCCACCAGCACCTCGCCGGTGGTCGGGTCCTCACCGCTCATGATGGCGCGGGCCACGTCGTGCTGACCGGCAGGAAGTGGTGTCTCAGGGGTGAGCGCCAGCTCTTGCAGGCCCTGGCCGATCCACATCAGCCCGCGCTCGTCGGCCAGCCGGTAGGTGATCTGCCCGTCCTGGCCATCGGTGTGCCCGGCCTCGTGGTCGCCGGTGTGGTGGATGCCGCAGCCGGCGCCGTCTTGGAGCCGGTAGTCGACTTGCTCCATCAGGGGGCCGATCACACTCACCCACGCCATGTGTGATCCACCCCCTCTTTTCTGGGTCGGTAGGGGACCGCTCGGGCCGGCCGGAGGTAGGCCCGTATCGCAGATACCTTGGTCCATTCCGCCTTTTCGATCATGTGACCCGGTATGTCCGTCGGTCAAGGGGTGGCCACAGAAATCGCCCGATCGGCGGCAGATGCCGCGGTGCTGAACGCTGTCTCTTAAACACATCT
>NZ_POUD01000433.1 GCF_003236395.1 Nonomuraea aridisoli
CTTCCACGGCGCCTTCGATCCCGCATCCTCGGCGGGTTCGTCCGACATGCCTCCCCCCGAGAACCCACCGGCGCACCCGACCCCGCGACAAGCCGCCTCGGCGGCTCACGGGCATGACGCGGACGGCGTGGGCGGCCGGGTGGTCGCGGAGTTGCGGGACGTCCGGGTGGGCGATCGGCTCCACGTGCCCGCGCTGACGATCAGGGCCGGTGACCGGCTGCTGGTCAGGGGCGCCAACGGAGCGGGCAAGACCACGCTCCTGCGCGCCGTCGCCGCGCACGCCCGCGACACCGAGGTCGGCTACCTGGCCCAGGAGGTCGCCTTCGACCCCGGCCTGACGGTGCTGCAGGCGTACGGCGGGCGGGGCCACCCCGACGAGCGCCGCGCCGCGCTGCTGCGCACCGGCCTGTTCCGCGCCTCCGTGCTCGACCGGCGCGTGGGCACGCTCTCGGTCGGGCAACGACGCCGGCTGGCGCTGGCCCGCCTGCTGGCCGGGCAGCACGACCTGCTGCTCCTCGACGAGCCCACCAACCACCTTTCGCCCGTACTGGCCGAAGAGCTGGAGCGGGCGCTCGACGCCTACCGGGGCGCGCTCGTCGTCGTGTCACACGACCGCGCCCTGGTCCGCCGCTTCCGCGGCACCGTGATCACACTGACCGGAGGACGCATCTCGTGACCGACCTGACCATGATCGAGGCGGGCTCTCCGTACGGCATCGCCACGGGCCCCGACGGGGCGCTGTGGTTCACGCTCGTCCACGAGGGGCGGGTCGGCAGGCTGGTGCCCGGGCAGGAGCCCGTGATCCACCAGCTCGACCCGGCCGACGGGCAGCCCACGGTGATCGCGCCGGGGCCCGACGGGGCGATGTGGTTCACGGAGGGGAAGGGCGGCCGGGTCTGCCGCATCACCCCCGACGGCCGGGTGACGGCTCATGCGGCCGACACCCCGTACGGCATCACGGCGGGCCCCGACGGTGCCATGTGGTTCACGGAGATGCGGCCCGGCAGGGTCGGGCGCATCGGCGCCGACGGGGTCCTGACCGAGTTCGCGGTGCCGGTGGAGGGCGGGATGCCCGCCTTCATCGCGACGGGGCCCGACGACGCGCTCTGGTTCACCCTCAACCAGGGCAACGCCGTCGGCCGGTTGTCACCGGCGGGCGAGGTGGCCGTCCATCCACTGCCCACGGAGGGCGCCGCGCCGGTGGGCATCACGCGGGGGCCTGACGACGCGCTGTGGTTCGTCGAGATCGGCGCCGGGCAGATCGGGCGGATCGACATGGCCGGCAAGATCACCGAGTTTCCGCTCCCCGACCGTGCGGCCCGCCCTCACGCCATCATCACCGGCCCCGACGACGCCCTCTGGTTCACCGAATGGGCCACCGGCCGTCTCGGCCGCATCTCCGTTGACGGCACCATCGACGAACACCCTCTCCCCCGACCACCCCACGCCCCATCCCTCGACGTCGAGCCCCACGGCCTCACCGTCGGCCCCGACGGCGCCATCTGGACAGCCCTCGAATCCGGCGCCCTGGCCCGCCTCCCCTGACCACCCGTCTTCTCAGCCTGCGACGATCCCCGACAACCACGCGAACCGGCACCGGCCATCAAGGGTTCCTCGGTGGCGCGTTGCACCCGGGGTCGCGCCGGCCCGTTCACGCCCTGGAACCGAACTGGGCGGGCTCTCCCGACGCCCGCCCAGCCCAGACCCAGGTCGGCTACACCGCCCCGCCCCGGTGGTGAGAGCGATCTCGTCGATGCGCAACGAGGCGTCCAGCTCCCAGCCGTCCGCGCCGCGCAGCGCGGACGGGGTGTCGTGCTCGTCCACCACGACCGCGACCTCCTCACCGCGGGTGTGCGGCTGCTGGACCAGGTCGGACAGCGACAGGGAGAACGGCACAGTTCGTCCAGCACCGCCCGCTGGGTGCGCGGCAGGTCGAGGCCGACTTCTGGATGCCGGTGGATGTCCCGCCGCAGCCGTACCAGGTCGTCCTGCAGGGCTGCGGCGTCGTCGCGCAGCCGGTCCGGCAGAGCCATCGAGGTGTTCCCATCGTCAGGCCGGCAGAGCCCCTGCCGGCGCCGGATTTCGTACGGAGTGCGCCTTGCCGCCGCACGCCGCTCCAAGGCCGGTGGTCGGACGCGCCGTACCGCCGAAGCCTCACACGGCCCAGCAGGCAGGACCGCCGCCGCCCGGCGAACGCGCGTCGGCCCGTCCGGGAAGCGGGAGACCCACGGCGACGGGTGCGGTGCTGGACGACGCGCATTGCGGTAGGAAGGTGGCATGGAGTCTGACTTAGTCGCCCGCGCTCTCCGCACGACCGGTTTCGTGGCCCGGCTGGCGCTGTTGCTCTCCCTGCTCGTGGGCCTGGTGGTGTCCACCGCCGTGTCCTTTCCGTCTGCGCGGACGCTGGAGCGGTTCCGTAGCGCGGTGCTGGCCGGCGAGGTCGAGCGCATCGACTACTGGACGGAGAACGAGGGCGCGCTGACGTCCCTGGTGTGGTCGGAGTCGCCGTTGGCCTGGCACCGCGTGGAGGGCCCGATCGTGGATCTCGAAGGGCCGTACACGACCGCCCTCCTCATGGCCGACCTGCGAAACGCGCCTGACCCGCCGGTCTTGGTCATGCAGAGGCCGTGGATGGAGTCCTCCGGCAACGGGTTCTTCCCCGACTGGCCCTTCGCCTCTCCCGGCGGCTGGTGGATCGGCGCCGCCTGGATACTCGCCTTCCTTGCCATGCTCTGCTCCACCCCGCGTCTCGCCAACCGGTGGGCGTGGTTCTGGCTGTTCACCGTCGGCCAGATCGGCGTGTTCCTCTTCCTCGTGCTGGAACCCAGACCCCTGTGGCGACGGCACGGCGAAGAGCTCGCCCCGTCCAAACGGGTGAACGGGCGCAGCGGCTGCGGATATTCGATCCTGCTGGCCATCGTCTCCATGGCCGTCGCCGTCGCGATCGGGCGGCTCGTCGAACTGGCCGTGGGCTGACGTTCACCGCAGGCGTGCCCGGCCGGTGCGAGGAGGAGGGTGGGTGTGGTGTGCGGGAGTGAGGGCGGGTTGACTATGCGGTATGCATGCCATCATCGTCTCCGCCCAGGGCGGGCCCGAGGTTCTCGAATACGTTGAGCGTCCCGATCCGGTTCCCGGTGAGGGCGAGGTCGTGGTCGACGTCGCCGCCAGCGGGGTGAACTTCATCGACATCTACCACCGCTCCGGTGCGTACAAGCTCGACCTGCCCACCCCCATCGGGTCAGAAGGGGCCGGGACGGTGTCCGCCGTCGGGCCCGGGGTGGAGGGCGTCGCCGTGGGCGACACCGTCGCGTGGGCCAACGTGATCGGCAGTTACGCCGAGAAGGCGGTCGTGCCGGCCAAGCGGGTGGTGCCGGTGCCGGAGGGCGTGTCCGCCGAGGTGGCGGCCGCGGCGATGCTGCAGGGCATGACCGCCCACTACCTCACCCACTCCACCCACGAGGTACGCGAGGGCGACCGGGTGCTGATCCACGCCGGCGCCGGCGGGATGGGGCAGCTGCTCATCCAGCTCGCCAAGCTGAAGGGCGCCAAGGTCTACACGACCGTGTCCACGAGCGAGAAGGAGAAGCTCGCCCGGGAGGCCGGCGCGGACGAGGTGCTGCGTTACGACGACTTCGTCGAGCCTCTGCGCCGCTCGATCGACGTCGTGTACGACGGCGTCGGCAGGACCACGTTCGACGGCGGCCTGGAGGTGCTGCGCCCGCGCGGCCTCATGGCCCTGTACGGCGCCGCCAGCGGCCCCGTCCCGCCGGTCGATCCGCAGATCCTCAACAGCAAGGGCTCGCTCTTCCTGACCAGGCCGACGCTGATCCACCACATCGCCGACCGGGAGGAGCTGCTCTGGCGGGCCTCCGACCTGTTCGGCTGGATCGCCTCCGGGCACCTGCGGATCTCCATCTCCCACCGCTATCCGCTGACCGAGGCGCGGCAGGCGCACGAGGACCTGGCAGGTCGCCGGACGACCGGGAAACTCCTCCTCATACCCTGACGTTCATGGACATCGCAGGATCAATGTGGTCGTTCGCCGCCGTTGTGGCGCTGCTGACGGTGACGCCCGGCCTCGACACGGCCCTGGTCCTGCGCACGTCGCTGCTGGCCGGCCGGCGTCCGGCCTGGGGGGTGACGCTGGGCATCCAGCTCGGCACGCTCACCTGGGGCCTGCTCACCGCGGCCGGGCTGTCGGCGCTGCTGGCCGCCTCCGCGACGGCGTACGAGGTGCTGCGCTGGGCGGGGGCGGCGTACCTGGTGTGGATGGGGCTGCGCATGCTGCTCGCGCGGCCCGGCCCCGGCCACGGCGAGCCGGAGGCCGAGGAGGTGCGTTTCGGCGCCGGGCTGCGGCGCGGGCTGCTGACGAACCTGCTCAACCCCAAGGTGGGGGCGTTCTACGTGGCGATGTTGCCGCAGTTCATCCCCGAGGGGGCGCCGCACGCGCTGATGGGGCTGGCGCTGGCGGGCGTGCACGCGGCCGAGGGGGTGCTGTGGAGCGCGCTGCTGATCCTGTTCGCGTCGTGGATGAGCGGGTTCCTGCGCTCGCCCCGGGTGCGGCTGTTCCTCGACCGGCTCACCGGCGTGGTGATCGTGGGCTTCGGCGTCCGCCTCGCCGTCAGTGAGACGTGAAGCCCTTGGGCCAGCCCAGCAGGCGGGCGCCGAGGACGGCGGTCTCCAGGGTGAAGCGCTGCGTCGCGTCGTCCGGGGAGAAACCGGTCAGCCGCCGGATCCGTTCCAGCCGGTACGTCACCGCCCGCACGCTCAGCCCCAGCCGCCGGGCCGCGGCCGCCTGGTTGCCGTGCGAGGCGAAGACGGCCTCCAGGGTCTCCAGCAGCGGCTCGTGCCCGCCGCGGGCGCCGAGCAGCGGGTTCAGCACGCTGGTCACCAGGTCTTCGATGGCGCCCCTGTCGCGCAGCAGCACGGGGAAGACGAGCAGGTCGGCGGCCTTGACCACGTCGAGCGTCAGCCCGAGCCCGTCGGCCAGCTCCAGGGCCTGCGCTGCCTCCCGGTAGGAGGCCACCACGCCGCCC
>NZ_POUD01000434.1 GCF_003236395.1 Nonomuraea aridisoli
TCGCGATCTCGTAGGAGACCACCTGCGCCGCCGACCGCATACCGCCGAGCAGCGCGTACGGCGAGCGCGACGACCAGCCGGCCAGCACCACGCCGTAGACGGAGACCGCGCCCATGGCCAGCATGAAGAGCACCGCCACCGGCAGGTCCACCAGCTGCAGCGGCGTCCGCACGCCGAACAGGTCGACCATCGGCGCGAACGGCACGATCGAGAAGGCCAGGAACGCCGGCACCACCATGATCACCGGCGCCAGGAAGTAGAGCACCCGGTCGACCGTGCGCGGGAAGAGATCCTCTTTCAGGCCCATCTTCAGCGCGTCGGCCACGGATTGCAGCAGCCCGAACCGGCCGGCCCGGTTGGGGCCGTAGCGGTGCTGCATCCGCGCGATGAGCTTGCGCTCGAACCACACGCCGAACATGACGCCCAGCAGGAGGAACAGGAACAACATCACGGCCTTGACGATGACGATCCACAGCGGGTCCTTGCCGAAATCGGCAAGGGTGGGATCGGCGGCGAGAATGCGCATCGTCGGCCACCTCTCATCTGCTCAGGGCTTACGGGCATTCGAGTGACACCTGCGTGATTTCATCGTTACACACGAGAATTCAGCCCGCCGCTTTTGGGACAAAGCGGCCAGAAACATTTCGCGGGGTTTCCTAGCCGATGAGGGCCTCGGTGATCTGGCGGGTGGTCTGCGCGGCCACCCGGGGGTCGGTAGCGGCGTAGGCGGTGTAGGCGTTCAGGCCGGTGGTCAGGGCCCAGCCGCGGCCGCGCGTCCAGGTCGCCTCGTCCACGCCGAGCGCGGCCCGGAAGACGGCGCGGCTCCGGGCCGACATCAAAGTGAAGGCGATGACCAGGTCGCACGCGGGGTCGCCGGCGCCGAGCCCGCCGAAATCGATGACCGCGCTGAGACGGCCGCCGACGGTGAGCAGGTTGCCGGTGTGGAAGTCGCCGTGGAACCAGACCGGAGGGCGGCCCCATGCCGGGGCGTTCAGCGCCGCCTCCCACAGCTCGGTCATCGCCGCCCTGTCGAAGACGCCGTCGAAGACGCCGCCGACCTGCGCGATCGCGGCCCGCGTCGCCCGGTCGCGGTCGGCGAGCGACTCGCCGGCCAGGCCCGCGGGCGCCTCCTCGAACCGCTGCAGGGCGGTCAGGAACTCCGCCAGCCCGACGGCGGCCTCGGCGGAGCCGCCGAGCGCCTCGACGGTCGCCACCTCGCCGTCCAGCCAGCGGGACACCGCCCAGTGCCAGGGGTAGCCGAACGCCGGCTCGCCCACGGCCACCGGCACCGGGACGGCCAGGGGCAGGTGGGCGGCGAGCCGGGGCAGCCACTCCATCTCCTTCCTGGCCTGCCCGATGGCGCCGGCGTGGCGGGGCAGCCGGACGGACAGCTCGTCGCCGAGCCGGTAGATCACGTGGTCGGAGCCGGCGGGGTCGACGAGCCGCAGCGGCGACCCCGCCCACTGCGGGAACTGCGTGCCGACCAGCCGCCTGACGAGGGCGGCGGTGATCAAGGGGCGGGTGTCCGCGGTCGTCAACGGAGTGGCTCCTGCGATCGGTCCGCTGCGTACGGCGGACGGCCGCGACCCATCACAGCCCGCCGCTGACCCGCCCGTCCACCGGTTTTCCGCGGCGCAGGGGCCGTACCGCCCAGGCGAGACCGGCTGTGACCAGCGCCGCCGCCACCAGCAGGGCGCTGACCCACAGCGGCGAGCGGAAGCCCAGCCCCGCGGCGAGGGCGAGGCCCCCGGCGGCGGGACCGGCGGCGGCGCCCACGTTGAACGCCGCGGTCGCGAACGAGCCCGCGAGGGAGGGCGCGTCCGGCGCCGCGTACATCACCCGCGCGATCAGGGTCGAGCCGACCGCGAACGACAGGGTGCCCTGGACGAGGACGAGCACGAACACGGCGGCGGGGCTGCCCGCCGTGGCCGCGAAGAGTCCCCATCCGGCGAGCGACGCGATCCCGCCGGGCAGCAGGACCCACATCGGCCGCGTGTCGGACAGGCGCCCGCCGACGGTCACCCCGGCGAACGCCCCGAGGCCGAACAGGGCCAGCATCACCGGCACCCACCCTTCGGAGAACCCGCCGACCTCGGTGACCACCGGCGCCAGGTAGGTGAAGGCGCAGAACGTGGCGGCATTCACCAGCGCGGCGACCAGCAGCACCACCAGCAGGCGGGGGCGGCGCAGCGCCCGCAGCTCACGCCGCGCGCTGGGACGGACGCCACCGTAAGTCGCGGCGGGCGTCGCGGCAGGCGTCGCGGCGGGCGTCGCGGCAGGCGTCGTGTCGGGCACTGAGCGCAGCACGGCGAGGACGGCCGGCAGGCAGATCAGGGCGACGGCCCAGAACGCCGCCCGCCAGCCGTACGCCTGGCCGAGCACGGCGCCGGCGGGCACACCTGCGACGCAGGCGAGCGTGGTGCCGGTGAGCAGGACGGAGGTCGCCCGCCCCTTGGCGTCCGGCGCGACCATGCCGGCGGCCGCCGTGAGCCCCACGGCGAGGAAGCCCGCGTTGGCCAGCGCCCCGACCACCCTGGTCGCCAGGAGCACCGGGAAGTCGGCGGTGACCGCGCCGATGACGTGCACGACCACGAACGCGGTCAGGAAGACGAGCAGTGCCCGGCGGCGCGGCCAGCGCAGGCTGAGAACCGCCATGAGCGGCGCTCCGACGATCATTCCCACGGCGAACGCGGACGTCAGTGCGCCGGCGGCCGAAAGGGACACGTGCATTTCAGCAGCTATATCCGGAATAAGCCCGGAAAGCATGAATTCAGAGGTCGCTTGGGCGAATACCGCCAGTCCGAGGACGTAGATGGCGAAAGGCATGAGCGGAAAACTCCAGAGCCGTCGAAAGAGAACGGCAGCACGTGCGCGCCTCAGGGCGCACGCCGCCGCGTGAAGGAAGACCCGGCTCGACGCCACTTTCGAGTGGCGGAGTCACGGGCAGGATTCAGTCCGTACGACGGTGATCCGGCGGCGGGTACGACGGCAGACCGCGCGTCTCAGCGACGGCGCGTCCGCGTGACACCTCGGCAGGCCACCGGAGACCGGTGGCTAGCGTCTTGACGCCTCAGGACTGGACACGGGCGACACCCTAGTGAAGGCCCTCGGGCCCCGTCCACCGGATTGACGCCCCTCGCCGGCGTCGTCCACCGCGTGACCAAAGACGTGCGGGGCGTGACCAAAGACGTAAGGCCGTACATCGTTCTGTGTACGGCCGGATTCGCCCCAGGTGAGGAGGTCACGGACCGCCCCGGCCGGGAGGCTGTGAGGTGTGACGAAACGCATCGACGCTCTCGACGTGCTCCGAGGTGTGGCGATCATGGGCACGCTCGCCTCGAACATCTGGATCTTCACCGATCCGAACGGCCCGGCGAACTTCCTGGCGCTCGGCGGCGGCGTCGTGGAGAGGTTCCTGCTGTTCCTGTCCAACGGCAAGTTCCTCGGCCTGCTGACGTTACTCTTCGGCATCGGCCTCGAACTGCAGTACCGCAGCGCCGTGCGCAAGGGCCTGAAGTGGCCCGGCAGGTATCTGTGGCGGGCCACGCTGCTGTTCGTCGAGGGCGCGCTGCACTACGTCCTGGTCTTCGAGTTCGACGTGCTCATGGGGTACGCGATCACGTCCGTGGTCGTGGCGTACCTGATCGGCAGGAGCGACCGCGTGATCAGGGGCTGGATGATCGGCGCGGGCGCCGTGCACATCCTGCTGGTGACGCTGCTGACCGCGGCCCTGCTGGCCGGCGGCGGCGCGGTCACCGGCACCGCGACCGGCCTCTACACCGAGGGCGGCTGGCCCGACCAGGTCGCCGCCCGCCTGCAGAACCTGGCCGTCTACCGGTCGGAGCTGATCCTCATCATCCCGATGGGGACCGTGCTGTTCCTGCTCGGCGCCCGCCTGCTGCGGGCCGGCGTCTTCGACGAACGCGGGGCGGCCCTGCGCAGGCGGCTGACCGTCCTCGGGCTCGGCGTCGCCGCGCCGCTGAATCTGGTCACGACCTTCGCCGGCCCGGCCTGGTTCGCCGTCGACCGCTACATCCTGCCGCCCCTTGTCGCCCTGGGCCTGCTCGGGCTGATCACCTCGATCGTGCTCGGCCTGCGCGGCGAGCCGGGCCCGGTCCGCACGGCCGTCACGAACGTCGGCCGCACGGCCCTGTCCTGCTACGTCCTGCAGAACCTGATCGCCTGCGCGCTCTGCTACGGCTGGGGCCTCGGTCTGGCGGCCGAGCTCGACTGGCTGCGCCCCTGGTGGGTGCCGGCGGCGTGGGCGGGCATCTGCCTGCTGTTCGCTGCGCTCGCCTCGCTGTGGTTGCGCCGCTTCCCGCGCGGCCCGCTCGAACTGGCCTGGCAGTGGGCCTACCAGGCGCCGCTCCCCTCGGGCGCGGTCCGCTGACCGTCAGTCCTCGCCGGCCTTCCAGCGGAACAGGTACGACATCGCGAACCCGAGCAGCCCGGTCAGCCCCGCGGCGACGGTCATCGCCATGCCGAGCGCCGAGACGGCGCCCGACACCAGAGCAGGGCTGCCGGCGACCAGGCCCGCCGCCTGCACGAGCACGACGACCACACCGAGCGCCAGGAAGACGAACGCCAGGGCGGCGAAGGCGACCTCCTCGGCCAGCGCGTCGGCGATGCCGGCCCACGCGAGGTCGAAGAGGCCGGTGCCGCCGAACAGGCACACGCCGGCGAACCCGATGAGCATCGCCTCACCGATGTTGCGTTTCAGCACTCCGTTCCAGATGACGATGATGGCGATGTAGGCGATGAGCGCCCATACGGCGACTCCCATGGCGAACGACCTCCAAGGGGGGTTTGGAGCTGGGGGTGGTCAGGCTCGCGCCGGCGGCTACGCGTCAGCGTCAGGCGCCTCCGCCGAGCCCGCCGCCCGGTCACCCGGACGGCCTTCTCCTCGATCCCGCATGCGCTCTTCCGCACGCGACGCGGCGGGCTCGGCGGAGGCGCCTGACGCTGACGCGTAG
>NZ_POUD01000435.1 GCF_003236395.1 Nonomuraea aridisoli
GTGGTGAGGGTGGCGGTGAGGGTGGCGATGAGGTCGGGGCCGGCGGCCTCCTCCACGCGACTGATCGCGAAGTCGACCTGCTGACGCAGGTCCTGGGCCTCGCGCCCGGCCTGCTTGCGGTGCTCGGCCAGCCACGACTCCGCCTGGGTGAACACCTTGACGCTGAACAGCCGCTCCAGCAGCTTGGCGCGCTCGTCGCCGTCAGCGCGCAGGAACTTGGCGAAGTCGCCCTGCGGCAACATCGCCACCTGGCAGAACTGGGCGGCGTTCATGCCGAGCAGCCCGCCCACCAGGTCGCCGGCCTCGTCGAGCCGGGTGGTGAGCCCGCGCCACTCGGAGCCCTGCCACTCCGAGACGATGACCTTGGGTTTCTCCTCGGTGACGCCAGTGCCCCGCCGCTTGGGACGCTGCCAGGCCGGCGAGCGCTGGATGCGCAGTAACCGGCCGCGGATCGTCACCTCCAGCGTGACCGACGGCCCGGCCCCGGCCGGGGCGTGGTCGCAGCGCAGACTGCGGGCGCTGTTGCGCTGGCCGGGCACCTGACCGTAGAGGGCGAAGCAGAGGGCGTCGAGGATCGTGGTCTTGCCCGCCCCCGTCGGCCCGTGGACGAGGAAGAGCCCGGCCTCCGCCAGGGCGTCGAAGTCGACCGTCTCGGTGCCGGGAAAGGACCCGAACGCCGTCAGCGAGAGCCGGTGCGGCCGCATCTACGCCATCGTCTCCTTCACCCGGGATGCCTCGATCGCCTGTCTTAGCAGGGTTTCCTCCTCGGGCGCGGCAGGCTCGCCGCGCACCTCGCGGACGAAGTCGAGCGTGACCTCCGTCTCCGGCCGCCCGCTGACGCGCGCGTGCTGGGCGGCGGGAACGGCGCCGACCGGGTCGAAGGAGAGGGCCAGGGTGTGGGGGAAGCGGGCGCGCAGCCGTTCCATGGCCGATTTGGGACGGACGGCGTCGGTGAGCGTGACCTGCAGCCAGTGGTCTTCGTAGGCGGCGTGGCGGGGCTCGGTCAGCAGGTCGTCGAGGGCGCCGCGGAGCCGGCCGATCGGGCGGGGCACCGGCGCGGGCACGAACTCGGTCTCGCCGCCCAGCGTGACCAGCCACGAGCCCTTGACGTGGCCGACCTCGGAGAAGGAGTAGGCCAGCGGCGAGCCGGAGTAGCGGACGGTCTCGGACATGCGCTGGCGCCCGTGCAGGTGGCCGAGCGCGACGTAGTCGACCCCGTCGAAGGCGGACAACGGCACGTGGGCCACCCCGCCCACGCTGATGTCGCGCTCGCTGTCGCTGGCCTGCCCGCCGGTGACGAAGCAGTGCGACAACACCACGGCCGCGCGGTGGCGGCCGGCGTCGGCGCGGACGCGGCCCATCACGTGGGAGATCGCCGCGGTGTGGCTGCGGTCGGGCAGCTCCCAGGCGGCCCGCACCAGCTCCGGCTCCAGATACGGGATGCCGTAGAAGGCGACGTCGTCGACCACCACCGGCTCCCAGGACTGCTCCGGCGCGGTGCGCACGTGCACCCCCGCGGCGTCGAACAGCGCCGAGCCGAACCGCAGCCGCAGCGCCGAGTCGTGGTTGCCGCTGATCAGCACCACCCGCGCCCCCGCCGCGCGCAGCCGGGCGAGCGCCTGGTCGAGCAGCGCCACCGCGTCGACCGGCGGCAGCGCCCGGTCGTAGACGTCGCCCGCGACGGCCACCACGTCGACCCGCTCGGCCCGCACCGTCTCGACCAGGTGATCGACGAACGCGGCCTGCCCGGCGAGCAGGCTCTCACGGTGGAACGAGCGCCCGAGGTGCCAGTCGGAGGTGTGCAGGATCCGCATGTCGCAGGAAGCTAACAGTTCCCGCCGACAAAAGTGGCCCCTCCCGCCACACCCGCCGGGAGTAGGCTGGATGATCAGCGGGCAAACCAACGCACATGGGGAGGCCAATGCGCACTGGCCGTGGCACCTTGAGCGTCGCCGCCGGTCTGGTGCTGGTGGCTCTTGCGGCCGTCGGTTACGTCCTGCCGCCCGCGTTCGACCCCCCGCCGCTCAAGGCCGATCCGGCCTTCCAGTCCATCCCGGCCCAGCCGGTCGCCGAGCTCACGCCGGTGGCGGCGGTCCACCCCATCCGCCACGAGGAGATCTCGATCGCGGCGGAGGGCCAGCGTCTGGAGGGCACGCTCCGGGTACCGCTGACGCCTGGACGGCATCCGGCCATGGTGTTCGTGTCGGGGTCGGGCAACGGCTCGCGCACGGAGTTCACGCCGCAGGCGGAGTTCCTGGCCAAGGCGGGGGTGGCGACGATCGCCTTCGACAAGCGCACGATCGGCTACAACTTCCGCGACCGCGACTTCGCGCTGCTGGCCGACGACGCGCTGCGGATGGTCGAATACCTGCGCGCCCGCCCCGAGATCGATCCCGGGCGGGTCGGGGTGTGGGGCGTCAGCGAGGGCGGCTGGGTGGTGCCGATCGCGGCGGCCAAGAGCGCGTCGGTCGGCTTCATGGTGCTGGTCTCCTCCCCCAACGTCTCCCCGCTGCGCCAGGTCGCCTGGGCGCTCAACGAACAGCTGCTGCGCCTGCGCGCCCCCATCGGCTCGCGCGACCTGCTGACGAGAGGGATGGGCGCGGTCGGCTTCGACTTCCTGCGCTACGACGCGATGCCCGCGTTAAGCCAGGTCAAGCAGCCTGTCCTGGCCTTCTACGGCACCACCGACCCCTCGATCCCGTTCGTCGAGTCGACCCGGGCGCTCATCACCGCGCTCGGCAAGGCGGGCAACGACGACTACACGATCCGCTTCATGGCGAACGGCGACCACGCCATGCGCGTCAACGGCGGCGACTTCACCGAGGGCTACCTGGAGACCCTGACCAACTGGATCCTCGGCCTGCCCGGCACGGCCGAGCCGGCGGTGCACATGGCGGGCGCCACGCCGGTGCAGCGGTTCGAGGCCAGCGACGTGCCCGCCGCCCCCTGGTACGCCGGCGGCACCATGCTCGGCCTGACGATCTGCCTGGCCGCCGTCGGCTACGTGGCGGGCCCGGTGGCGGCCATGGTGGTCCGCCTGCGCCATCGCGGCCAGACGCTCGAGGAGACCAACGCCCGGTTGTGGCCGCCGATCCGGCGCCGGCTCACCCGGATGGCGTGGACGAGCCTCGGCCTGCTGGCCTCGGTGGTGGCGTTCATCACGCTGCTGGTGCTGTTCTCGGTCAACCAGGCCGGCGCCTGGCCGGCGGTGCTGGCCGGCTGGCTGGTGGTGCGGCTGCTGGCCGTGCTCATGCTGATCCAGGAGGTCACGGCGGTGGCGGCGTACGTGTCGGCGCTGCGCGAGGGCCTGCAGCCGAGCCGGTGGCAGTACGTGACCGTCGGAGGCGTGCTCGGCGGCACCGGCCTGCTGATGGTGGCCGCGGCCTACTACGGGTTGTTCTCGTTCCCCTGGTAGACGAAAGCCTGCATCCACCGGTCGATCTCGGCGAAGACCTGCTTGCGCACCGGCTCCGACGACAGCACGAGGTCGTGCACGCCGTCCTTGACGCGTACGCACGTCACGTGCGGCCCCACGGCGGTGGCCCAGCGGGCGATCTGCCGCGGGTCGAGCACCACGTCGGCCGAGCGCGCCTCGGGCACGAAGTCGCGTACGCGCAGCCCCGCGGCGCAGGCGAGCACGAGCACCGGCGCGTCCACCGACAGCCCGGCGTGCAGCCGGCGCTGCGCCCGGCGGATGGCGGCCAGCCACATCCCGTGCACCGGGAAGCCGCCGAGCGGCTTGAGCTCCAGGTCGTAGTCCCACTCGCCGCCCTCGCTGCGGTGCAGCGACCGCCCGTAGACGGTGTTGACGCCCAGCGGCAGCACCCACCGCGTGTACGACAGCGGCGTCTTCAGCAGGTCGGCGGCCAGCCGCATCGGCGTGGACACGTTCAGGTCGAAGAACGGGCTGTTGAGCACGAGCCCCTGCACCAGGCCCCGGCCGCGGACCCGGTCGGCCCACAGCGCCGCGATCAGGCCGCCGGTCGAGTGGGCGTTGATCGTCAGCTCGTCGTGGTCGCGCCGGATGATGCGCACGGCCTCGTCGATCTCGGGGAAGTAGTCGGTGACGCTCCTGATCAGGCCCCTGGTCTGGTGGGGCAGCAGTGAGCGGCCGTACTTGCGCAGGTCGAGCGCGTAGAAGTCGATGCCCCGCTCGGCGTAGTGGTCGGCCAGGTGGTCCTGGAAGAAGTAGTCGGTGAAGCCGTGCAGGTAGAGGACCGCCCTGCGGGAGCCGGTCGCGGCCTTCCTCGACACGAGCGTCGCGACGACCTCGCCCTCGAAGTCGTCGGGCATGGGCAGGACGGTGACCTCGTACACGCTAGACACCATAAGGATTGTCCGGCCATTGCGGGAGGCCGGACGGCATGTCCTGGCTCACCTTCATCGGGAATTCGGCCGGCCGTTTCTCCAGGAACGCCGTCACGCCCTCGGCCGCGTCCGGAGCGCCGCCCAGCTCGGCCATGAGCCGCGAGTCGGCCGCGTGCGCCTCCCACGGCGAGGCCGCCGACAGGCCCGACCACATGAGCCGCCGGACGGCCGCCACGGAGACGGCCGAGGTGTTGCCGGCGATCTCCCGGCCCAGCGCGTACGCCGCGGGCAGCAGCTCGTCGGGCGGCAGCACCCGTGAGACGAGCCGCCCCTCGAGCGCCTCCGAGGCGGGGAAGACGCGGCCGGTCGCGGCCCACTCCATGGCCTGCGCGATGCCGACGATGCGGGGCAGGAACCAGCTGGAGGCGGCCTCGGTGACGATCCCGCGCCGGGCGAAGACGAACCCGAACCTCGCCGTCTCGGAGGCCAGCCGGACGTCCATCGGCAGCGTCATCGTGACGCCGACGCCGACCGCCGGGCCGTTGATCGCGCCGATGACCGGCTTGAGCGAGCGGGCGATCCTCAGCGCGACCGTGCCGCCGCCGTCGCGCGGCGCGCCGTCCACGGTCTCGCCCTTCTCCCGGTGCGCGAACGTG
>NZ_POUD01000436.1 GCF_003236395.1 Nonomuraea aridisoli
GGCTGGTGGAGGACGCGCTGCGCGCCAACGACGCCCGGCTGGTCGCCGCGGCCCTCGGCCCGTACGGCTCGGCGTGGCTGGACGACCACTCCTTCCGCCAGGGCGTGCTCAAGTGCGTCTTCATGGGCGTCCCGCTGGCCTCGGTCGCGGGCCTGGAGCGCCGGTTCGACGCCGAGCTCGCCCGGATGTTGTCGGACTACGCGGCGGAGCTGCGGGCGGCCGGCCGGCCCGTCCCGCGTGACGTCATGGAGAGGATCTGAATGCGCATCTTCGACCCGCACATCCACATGACCTCCCGGACCACCGACGACTACGAGCGCATGCACGCCGCGGGAGTGCGGGCCGTGGTGGAGCCGGCGTTCTGGCTGGGCCAGCCGCGCACCAGCGTGGGCAGCTTCCTCGACTACTTCGACGCGCTGCTCGGCTGGGAGCCGTACCGCGCCGCGCAGTACGGCATCCGCCACCACTGCGCGCTCGCGCTCAACCCGAAGGAGGCGAACGACCGGCGCTGCGCGGGCGTGCTGGAGGAGTTACCGCGCTACCTGCTGAAGGACTCCGTGGTCGCGGTGGGCGAGGTCGGCTACGACTCGATGACGGCCGAGGAGGAGCACGCCTTCGAGGCGCAGCTCACCCTGGCACGGGAGAACGACCTGCCCGTCCTCGTGCACACGCCGCACCGGGACAAGGCCGCCGGCACCCGCCGCACGCTCGACGTGGTGCGGGCCTCGGGAACGCCTCCCGAGCGGGTGCTCGTCGACCACCTCAACGAGGTGACCGTCGGCCTGGTCGCGGACTCCGGCTGCTGGATGGGGTTCTCCATCTATCCGGACACCAAGATGGACCCGGAGCGGATGGTGGCCGTCCTCAAGCAGTACGGCACCGCCAGGATGCTGGTCAACTCGGCCGCCGACTGGGGGCGCAGCGATCCGCTGAAGACGCGCGCGGTCGCCGACGCCATGCTGGCGGCCGGCTTCGGCGCGGACGACGTGGAGCAGGTGCTCTGGCGCAACCCGGTGGCCTTCTACGGGCAGAGCGGGCGGCTCAGCCTGGAGGCGGACGCCGAGGCGGGCCCCGACTACGCCGGCAACACGATCAAGCGGGGCTGACCATGCGGCTGCGGCATCCGGACGGCTCGGTCGTCCACCTGTCCTACTGCACGAACGTGCACCCCGCGGAGGATCTGCCCGGCATCCGCCGCCAGCTGTCCGGCGTCGCCGCGCGGGTCAGGGCGCTGCTCGGCGCCGACCGGCTCGGCGTCGGCCTCTGGCTGCCCCAGCCGGCCGCGGCCGGGCTGCTCGCCCGGCCCTCCGACCTGGCCGCGCTGCGCGAGCACCTGACCGTGCTGGGGCTGGAGGTCGTGACCCTGAACGGGTTCCCGTACCGCGGCTTCCACGACGAGGTCGTGAAGTACCACGTGTACCAGCCGGACTGGGCCGACGCGGAGCGGCTGCGGTACACGCTCGGGCTGGCCGAGATCCTGGCCGCGCTGCTGCCGGACGACGTCACCGAGGGCACGATCTCGACGCTCCCCCTCGCCTGGCGTACCGGATGGACCGCGGACAAGGCGGCGGCGGTCATGGCGAACCTGGACGCGGTCGCCGCGGGGCTGCGGGCGCTGAGCCGCAGGACCGGCAAGGTGATCCGGCTGGGGTTCGAGCCGGAGCCCGGCTGCCTCATCGAGACGACGCCCCAGGCGGGCGCCCTGCTCGGCGACGTCGACCACGACTACCTGGGTCTGTGCCTGGACGCC
This sequence comes from Nonomuraea aridisoli, assembly GCF_003236395.1. Classification (GTDB taxonomy): domain Bacteria; phylum Actinomycetota; class Actinomycetes; order Streptosporangiales; family Streptosporangiaceae; genus Nonomuraea; species Nonomuraea aridisoli. Next base: position 1,751 of record NZ_POUD01000436.1, read on the forward strand.
TGCCACATGGCCGTCGGGTTCGAGGAGCCCGGCGCGGGCGCCGGTACGGGGCTGCCGATCGTCAAGCTGCAGGCGTCGTGCGCCCTGGAGGCCCCGCCGGGGGCGCAGCGGGCGCTCGCGGCGTTCGACGAGCCCAAATTCCTGCACCAGACGCGCTCCGCCGGCGGGTTCACCGACGACCTCGGCGAGGCGCTGGCCGGCGGCCTGCCCGCGGACGAGAGCTGGCGGGTGCACTTCCACGTCCCGCTGCACGCCGACCCGCCCGCCCCGCTCACGACCAGCGCGCCGTACCTCGGCGGCCTGCTGCGCACGCTGCTCGGCGGCCCCGCCCCGCTGACGCGGCACGTCGAGGTGGAGACCTACACCTGGGCCGTGCTGCCGGACGCGCCGCCGGACCTCGCCGCCGGCATCGCGGCCGAGCTCGACTGGATGCGGGGCCGGCTGGCCTCGCTGGGACTGAAGGAGCATTGATGGCACCGCTCGTCGTGATCAACGTGGTGGGGCTGACTCCGCGCCTGCTGGCGCACATGCCGAACGTGGCCAAGGTGGGCGCGGCGGCCACGCTGCGGCCCGTGCTCCCGGCCGTCACCTGCTCGATGCAGGCCACCCTGCTGACCGGCGCGATGCCGCGCGAGCACGGCATCGTCGGCAACGGCTGGTACTTCCGCGACCTCGGCGAGGTCTTCCTGTGGCGGCAGCACAACGCGCTCATCCAGGGCGACCAGCTGTGGACCGCGGTGCCGGGCCTGCGCACCGCCAACGTCTGCTGGTGGTACGCGATGGGCGCGGCCACCGACCTGCTCGTCACCCCGCGCCCGATCTACCACGCCGACGGCCGCAAGTCGCCCGACTGCTACACCAGGCCGCCCTCGCTCCACGACGACCTCGAATCCGCGTTGGGCACGTTCCCGCTGTTCAACTACTGGGGCCCGACCGCGGGGATCGCCTCGTCCGAATGGATCATCGGCGCGGCCCGCCGCATCCTGGAGCGTGAGCGGCCCGACCTGATGCTGGTCTACGTCCCGCACCTCGACTACGACCTGCAGCGGTACGGCCCGAACGGCTCCGAGGCGGTCGCCGCCGCCCGCGCCGTGGACGCCGCGCTGGCCCCGCTGCTCGCCGAGGACGCCGAGGTGGTCGTGCTGTCGGAGTACGGCATCACGCCGGCGTCCCGCCCGGTCGACGTCAACCGGGCGTTGCGCCGCGCGGGCCTGCTGGAGGTCTACACGCAGGACGGGATGGAGTACCTCGACCCGTGGGCGTCCCGGGCGTTCGCCGTCTCCGACCACCAGGTGGCCCACGTGTACGTACGCGACCCGGCCGACCTGCCCCGCGCCCGCGCGGTCGTCGCCGAGCTGCCCGGCGTGGACGAGGTGCTGGACCAGGCGGGCAAGGCGAAGTACGGGCTCGACCACGAGCGCTCCGGCGAGCTCGTCGCGGTCGCGGAGCCCGACGCCTGGTTCACCTACTACTACTGGCTTTCGGACGACCGTGCCCCGGACTTCGCCAGGCTCGTGGAGATCCACCGCAAGCCCGGCTACGACCCGGCCGAGCTGTTCATGGACCCGCGTGATCCGTTCGTCAAGCTCCGGGCCGCCGCGGCGCTGGCCAGGAAGACCCTGGGATTCCGCTACACGATGTCGGTGGTGCCGCTGGACCCGGCGCCGGTGCGGGGCAGCCACGGCCGGCTGCCCGACGCCGCCGAGGACGGCCCCCTGATCATCGGGCCGTTCGAGGGGGACGCGTACGAGGCCACGGACGTGAAGGAGCTGCTGGCCGGGCTGGCGCGCCGGCGCGCGACGTAGGCTGGGGCGCGGCGGAAGGGGGCCGGCGTGCCGGTGTGGCGGTTGCGAGGGATCATCCTGCCGGCCGGCGAGCCGGGCGAGGTCTACGTGGACGGCGACCGGATCACGTTCACGCCGGTCGCCGGCGCCGAGACCGTCGCCGACGGCGGCTATCTCCTGCCGGGCCTCGTCGACGTCCACTGCCATCCGGGCACGTCGGGGATCGGCGAGCCGCTGGACGAGCGCCTGCTGCGCACCCACGGCGAGCAGCTGCGCGCGGCGGGCGTGTCCGCGGTGCGGGTGCCGGGGTCGGCGGGCCGGCTGCCGTCCTGGTTCGGCGCCGACCCCGATCTTCCACGAGTGCGGGAGGCCGGTCTGGCCGTCGCCGCGGAGGGCGGCTTCTTCCCCGGCTGGGGCCGCCAGCTCCCGCCGGAACGCATCCCCGCCGCCGCGGCCGAGGAGTCACGAGCCTCGGGCGGCTGGTGCAAGCTCATCGTCGACTGGCTGACCGACGACGGCGGGTACGCCCCCACCATGTCCCCCGAGGTCGTGGCCGCGGCCACGCGGGCGGTCCGGCGGGCCGGCGGCCGGGTGGCGGCGCACACCCAGCACGCCGCCGGCGGCGCCGCCGCGGTGCTGGCCGGCGTCGACTCCGTCGAGCACGGCATGCACCTGCCGGAGGACCTTCTGGACACCATGGCCGCCCAGGGCACGGCGCTGGTCCCCACCGCGACGGCCTTCGCCCACCTCGCGCCGCTGATGGCCGACCCGCAGGTGCCGGCGGGCACGCGCACGTGGTTCGGGGAGGGGTGGCGGCGGCATCCCGGCCTGGCCCGCGCCGCGTACGAGGCCGGGGTGACCGTCCTGGCGGGCACCGACCTGCCGCCGGGTCACCTCACCGAGGAGATCCGGTGGCTGGCGGAGGCCGGCCTGCCCGGTGACGTCGCCGTCGGCGCGGCGTCGTGGACGGCGCGCGCGTGGCTCGGCCTGCCGGGCATCGAGGAAGGCGCGCCCGCCGACCTGCTCGCCTTCGACACCGACCCCCGCCGCCGGCTCGACGTCCTGGACCGGCCGAGCCGCGTCATCGTGCGCGGCCGCCTGGTCCGCTGACCGAACCGGTACGGACACCCCTGCCCGTTCCCGCCGCGTTCAACGGTCTCCTTCCGTGGGCCGCGACGCCGGGATGGCCTGCCGGACGCCGTGGTAGTGCGGCAGGTCGAGCGGCGGCACCGGGAAGCCGCCGGCCGCCGGCTCGCTGGACAGTTCCTCGAACTCGGCCTCGACCTGTGCCTTGCGCTCCTCCTTGCGCCGCTGGTCGACGGTGTCGATCCGCAGCCAGACGGCGAGCACGCCGATCACCAGCGCTCCGGCGATGCCGAGCCCGATCATCCGGTCGCCCTCGTTGACGACCAGGTTGCGCACGGC
>NZ_POUD01000437.1 GCF_003236395.1 Nonomuraea aridisoli
CGAGACCACAGACCGCGTCATCCCCAAGCGCACGGCAGCCATCCCCCGCGGCACGTCCACCGCAGCCCTCGTCCCGGCGGCCCCACCGGCCCGCATCCCCAACCACACCCGCGACACCACAGCCCGGTTGCGCGCCATCGCATGCGCCAGGTGGGCACGGGCACCGCGCCCGCACGTCTCCCCCGCGGCGACGCCATCGCGGGCCCGCCGGGGCTCCCCGCCGTCGGTGCGACGCACCGGACGCACGGCGGTGGCGGGCTCCGTGGAGGGGTGCTCGGCGGCGATGCCGGCCAGTTCGGCCTGCTCGGTCGCGGTCGTCAGCGCGTCTCCGGGCGGCGGCTCGGGGAGGGGGCGCCCCTTGCGCAGGTCGAACGCCCACGTCATGAGCGTGTCGGCGTCGACGGCGAGCGCCGGCGACCCCGCGGCGGCCGACTCGGCGCGGACGAGGATGCGCCGGAGCCCGTCCCGGGGAACGCCCGCGCGCAAGAGCGTCTGCCAGGCCGCATTCACGGCGGCAGCAGCGTCATGCCGAGCCCGCAACAGAGCGTCATGCCGCTCCCTTTCACCCGCAGGCACACCATCCCGCTCAGATCCAGGCGGGGTGACACCATTCCGCTCAGGTCCACCGCCGCCAGCCCAACTGCCGGAACCGGCGGCGGCATCCGTGCGGGTGTGGAGGAGGTGGGCGGTGGATTCGAGGGCGCGGGCTACGGCGATGCGTTCGGGGCCGTCCGGGCGGGCGAGCCAGGGGGACATGCCGACCAGCCAGGCCACCGCGCCGGCCGCCAGGCAGACCCCCACGTGCGGCGGGACGTCGGCGAGCCGCTGTTCGGGCACGAAGACGGCGCCGGCCGTGATGAACGTGAGCACGACGTTCCCCGGCGGTCCGATCCTGGTGGCGTCGCAGGCCGCCTTGTGCAGCCCGGCGAGCAGCGCCGCCACCAGGACCCGTACGGCGACCGAGTCGGTGAGCGCCGCGGTGACGAGCCCGGCGGCCATGCTGCCGGCCATCCCGGCCACCACCCCGGCCAGCGCCCGCGCACGGGCGGCGTACGGCAGGCCGTGCGCGTACAGGGCGCACATGCCCCCGCCGGCGGCGTACAGGACGAGGTCGAGTCGGTCCAGCGCGTACAGGGTGAGCATCGCGAGGGCGAGCGCCACCACCGCGCTGACGGCGTGCTTGTGCCAGACGTCGCCGAGCGGCCTCAGGCGCAGGGCCGAACGGACGGGCATGCGGACACGGGGCCTGACCAGGCGAAAGGGGAGGGAACTCATCGCCGCCAAGTTTATCAGGTGTTTTACTCGTAAAATAACTGCGTTCCCATGGCGGGGCACCCCGTGCCGTGAGACCGTTCCGGATATCGCGACGGGCGACGACCAGGAGGGGTGCCGAGATGACCGAACCGGCAGGTGGGGTGGCCAAACAGGAGCTCCAGGACTTCCTGCGCACGGCCGACACGCTCACGCTCGACGACAGGCGGCTCCTCGTCCAGCAGGCGCTGGTCCTCGTCGAGCACAACTACGTGCACCGGCCGCTGAAGGAGGCCATGCACGCGGTCAACCCGGTGCAGCGGCTGCGGCTGCTGGCCCAGCGGCTCAACCGGCAGACCCCCGCCACCATGGGCCCCGAGTGGCGCTTCCACGCCGAGCTGTCGGAGGTCTTCCACTCCGTACGCGACCTGCACACCAACTACCTGCTCCCCGAGCCGTACGCGAGCAAGGTCGCCTACCTGCCGTACCTGATCGAGGAGTACCACACCGGCGAAGAGCGCCACTACGTGGTGACGATGACCGTGGAGGGGTTCGAGGCGCCGGGGTTCGGGCCGGGCGTGGCGGTGACCCACTGGAACGGCGTGCCGATCGACCGGGCGGTGGAGGCGAACGCGGCGAGGTGCGCGGGCGGCAACCCGGCGGCCCGGCACGCGCGCGGCCTGGAGTCGCTGACCATCCGGCCGCTGGTCCTGCACGTGCCGCCGGAGGAGTCGTGGGTCGTCCTCACCTACGTCGACGCCGACGGGATCGTCCGCGAGCTGCGCGAAGGCTGGCGCGTCACCGACAACCTGCCGTCCTTCGTGGACGCCGACCGGCTCACCGCCGCGGCCGTCGCCCAGGGCCTCGACCTCGGCACCGACGAGATCGGCCGGGCCGTCAGGAAGCTGTACGTCCCCCAGGTCGCCACCGCGCACGAGACCGTGCCCGACGCCCGGCTCACGGCCGAGCCCGCCGAGCCGGGCGCCGAGCTTCCGACGACCATGCCGTCGATCTTCCGGGCCAGGAGCATCGTCACGCCGTCGGGCACGTTCGGGCACCTCCGCGTGTTCAGCTTCAACGTCAACGACCCGGGCGAGTTCGTCGCCGAGTTCGTCCGGCTGGCGCGGCTGCTGCCGCAGAACGGGCTCGTCCTCGACGTGCGCGGAAACGGCGGCGGCCACATCCACGCCGCCGAGTTCCTGCTGCAGACGCTCACGCCGCACCCGATCACGCCGGAGCCCGCGCAGTTCGTGACGACGCCGCTGAACGTGCGCCTGTGCGGCCGGCACGAGGAGAACCCGACCGGTGAGATCGACCTCGGCCCGTGGTGCCCGTCGATGAACCAGGCGCTGGAGACCGGCTCCGTCTACTCCGGTGGCTTCCCGATCACCCCGGTGGCGGGGGCCAACGCGATCGGCCAGCAGTACTTCGGCCCCGTCGTGCTGATCACCGACGCCCGCTGCTACTCGGCGACCGACATCTTCGCGGCCGGCTTCCAGGACCACGGGATCGGCGACGTCCTCGGCGCCGACGACAACACCGGCGCGGGCGGCGCCAACGTGTGGACGCACGAGCTGCTCAAGTTGCTCATGGAACTGCCCTCGCCGGAGGAGGGCAGCCCGTACCTGCCGCTTCCCGGGCAGGCGAACATGCGCGTGTCGATCCGGCGGACGCTGCGGGTGCACGCGCTGGCCGGCACCCCGGTCGAGGACCTCGGCGTGGTGCCCTCGCACCGCCACCGGATGACCCGCCGCGACGTCCTGGAGGACAACGCCGACCTGCTGGCCCGCGCGGCGGAGCTGCTGAGCGCGCGTCCCGTACGGCGGCTGGACGTGCGGGTGGGCGCCGACGACCTGACGCTCACGACGCGCCTGGTGGACCGGGCCGACGTCTACGTGGACGGCCGGCCCCGCGCGTCGGCGGACGTGACGGCGGAGGTCGTGACGGTGCCCGTGACGGGTGCGGGATCGGCCCGGGTGATCCGCGTGGCGGGTTTCCAGGACGGCGAACTGGTCGCGGCACGCACCGTCGTGCCGGTGTGAGGTCACGTCGAACGCGGCTCGCCGGGCCGCTCTGACGGGCCGCTCACGGGCTGCTGCTCACGGGCCGCTCTGAACGGGCTCTGAACGGGGTCGACCGGCTCACGCCAGGCGGGTGCGGCCGGCCGCGGCGAGCACGCGGTCGGCCTCGGCCACCAGGGGGCTCGCGCGGTGCGGCTGCCAGCCGGCGCGCAGGCGGCGCAGCTCGTCGCGCACGCGGGCCGAGGCGATCAGCCGTACGTCGTCGCGCAGCCCCAGCGCGGTGGCGGCGGCCCGGTCGAGGTCGCCCGCGCGCAGGCGGGCGTGCGCGGCCCGCAGGCCGATCAGCGTACGGGTGCGCAGCTCGACCGAGCGGCGGGCGTTCATGGACGCCTCGAAGTGGCGGGCGGCGGTGGCGTGGTCGCCGAGCCGGGTGAGCGTGAGGCCGATCTGGTGCTCCAGCGACTCGCGGCGGTAGTTGCCCGTCCACTCGCTCTCGGGTGGGGAGTCGGCGCGTTCGAGCTGGGTCTCCGTGTGGCGCAGCAGGGTGAGCGCGTCCCGGCGGGTGCCGGTGGCGGCGTGCGCCTCGGCGCGCATGCCGGTGATCCAGGCCAGCGTGCGCCGGGGGCCGTGCCGGCCGAGCGCGGAGGCGGCGGCCTCGGCCAGCGCCAGCGCCTCGCCGTCGTGGCCCAGCTCGGCGGCCTGCACGGCCATGCTGCGTAACGCCGTCGCGCGCAGGACGAGGTCGCCGGCCTCGTCCGCGAGCCGGACGGCGCTGACGTAGTACCGCTGCGCCAGGGCGTTGGCCCCCGCGTCCATGGCCATGTACGCCGCCAGGTAGGCGAGCTCGGCGGCGGCCGTGAACAGGTCCGGCCTGGCACGGCCGGTCGCCTCGCGCAGCAGCGGCGTGACCTCGCGCGACAGGTAGGCGGCGACGGCGGAGCGGGCGTGGCCGCCGCCGTACTGGTCGTCGAGGTCGGCGAAGCCCGCGGTGGCGGCGCGGATGCGGGCCACGTCGCCCGCCCCCGCGCGGGCCGGGACGCGGCGGTGCCGCCCGGCGCGCGCCGACAGGCTCGACAACACCGCCAGCGTGAACGTGCCCGCGGTCAGCACGGTGCGGCGGTTGAGCAGGTCGTCCTCCCCCAGCGTGGCCAGCCGGGCCACCGGGTCGCCGCGCCACGGGTCATCGGGCGGCGGCGCGTGCGCCGGATCCGGCCAGCCGAGGTGGGCCGGGGTGAGCTCGGGACGGCCGAGGCGGCGGCGGAACGCCTCGACCGCGGCGTGCACCGCCTCGGGGCGCGGCACCGTGCCGTTCAGCCAGTGCCCCACCGCCGAACGGTCGTAGTGCGTCGCGCGCCCGCTCTCGGCGGCTACGGCGTTGACGTGCTGCGCGATGGCGGCGTGCGTCCAGCCGGTCTGCTCGATCATCGCGGCGAGCGCCCGGTTGGCGACGGGGCGGGTACGCCGTGGCGGCATGGCATCTTCACATCGCTTCACATCGTCGTGCTCTCGACCATGCGGCGTACACGAGAGACCGTCAAGGTGCGGACTGCGATACGGTGGCCCGCCCCCGGCGCGGGCGCGGGCCGAGAAGGAGCCCCCATGGCCCACGCCCCAC
>NZ_POUD01000438.1 GCF_003236395.1 Nonomuraea aridisoli
CCCCCGGCCTGACCCCCGGCGTGGCCGCCGAGCGAGGAACCGCGACCCCGGCCGGCCTCGCGCCTCACCTAGGGTGAGCCGCATGACCGTGCTGCGCTCGATCGCCCTGTTCGTCCTGGCCGCCGTCGCGGAGATCGGCGGCGCGTGGCTGGTCTGGCAGGGCTGGCGCGAGCAGCGCGGCCTGCTGTGGATCGGCGCCGGGGTGCTGGCCCTGGCGGCGTACGGGTTCGTCGCCACCTTCCAGCCCGACCCGCACTTCGGCCGCATCCTGGCCGCGTACGGCGGCGTCTTCGTCGCCGGCTCCCTGGCCTGGGGCATGGTCGTGGACGGCTTCCGCCCCGACCGCTGGGACGTCGCCGGCGCGCTGATCTGCCTGGTGGGCGTGGCAGTGATCATGTACGCGCCACGCGGCTAGGGACCGGGCGCGGATCCTGCCAGCCTTGCAGGGTGGGCGCACGCCGCGTGGAAGATCGGCTGGACGGTGACGTGGACCCCACCATCGTCCGGACGCACCAGCACGCGGCCGGTGCACGCCGGGACGATGACGCACAGAAGGAACCGCCCGGCGTGATGCAGCGCGAACCGGCTACCTAGGGCGTTCGCGGGGGGGTTGCGTCCACGGGAGTGGTGTACGAGTTTGACCTGGTCACAGGCGTGGCACCGTGAAATGGTGACGGCCAGACAAGGCCCACACCAGCAAGGCCGACCGGGGCCGCCTGCGCCGGCGGGTCCAGGGCCGGGCACGATGATGAACGCTTCGGTGGTCACCTGCTCCCGCTCACTTCGACGTCACAGTTCACGCCGGCCGGGTGCGCCGCGGGCGGCCGATGAGGCGAGGGCTTGGAGGGAGCAGGGCATTCCGACACGGCGGTGGAGCCGTCCACCTGGCGGCCCTGCGCGCCGGCCGCGTCGCCGAACACCGGCGTGAGGAACAGCGTGCCGGCCGTCACGGCCAGCGCCGCGCCGCCGACCAGGGCCGCGACGCCGCGACGCAGACGGGACAGGGCGATGATCGGCCTCGCCGGCCTGTGGAGCGGCGAGCCCGCGTGCCTGCCGGCCACGCGGGTGCGCCGGTGCCGGTGAGCGGGCGGTTCGGACTGCTGCCGGGGCCGACCGGCGGCACTGACGTGGCAGGAGGCCGAAACGCTCGTGGAGGACGGGGACAGCCCGCGGCCGCCTCCGACGAGCTCGCACAGAACGTCCACGGCCGCCGGACGAGCCGCCGGATCCTTCGCCAGGCAGGCCGCCACCAGAGGTCGTAGCGTTTCCGGCACGCCGGAAAGGTCAGGCTTGGCATGGAAGATGGCGTTGAGCGTCGCCGGCACGGTGCTCTTGGCGAACGCAGGCCGCCCGGTCGCCGCGAAGACCATGGTCCCCGCCCAGGAGAACATGTCGGAGGCGGGAGTGAGCGGCTGGTCGTCGAACTGCTCCGGTGACATGTACGCCGGCGTGCCCAGGGGTCCGGTGGTGCCCGCGGCCGTGTTCGCCGCGAGTGCGATCCCGAAGTCGATCACCACGGGACCTTCCGGACCCATGATCACGTTGGCCGGCTTGAAGTCCCGGTGCACGATCCCGGCCGCGTGGATCGAGGTCAGCGCGGTCAGCGTGGTGACCGCCAGCCGCTCCAGCCCGCTGCCGGTCCGCGGCCCGTCTCCCTTGACGAGTTCCTCCAGCGACGGGCCGGGCACGTACTCGCTGACGATGTACGGACGCTCCTCGGCGAATCCGGTCTCCAGCACTCGGGCCGTGGAGAACGCGGCCACGCTCGCGGCGATCTCCGCCTCGCACCAGAACCCGTTCCTGACGTGGGAGTCGGCCGCGACGCACGAGTGCAACATCTTGATGGCGACCTGCGCCCCGCCGGGCGACTCGCCGAGGAAGACCGTGCCCTGGCCGCCTTCGCCCAGCCGTCGCACCACGCCGTATCCGCCGATCCGCACCGGAGCTTCGGATCTCGGCACACGAACATCCGTCACGGTGACCCACCTCTCATGATCGCGCCCTGCCGCACCGTCTCTGCCCGTAGGGGACTGGGGGGAGCGTCTCGCAGACATCATGTTCGGCGGTCGGGGGAACTCATCCGACGCAAGGAAACCCTCAAGGAGTCTCAATATATACAGGCCGGCACGTGCCGGTTTCCGGGGGTGGGGTTCCCTCGTGGAGCACGGCGACCGCCAGCGCCATCGCCAGGAGGCCCGCTTCTGTCGAACACCACGGTCACGCCCCGCCGTACGACAGTATTACCGCATGGATTACGAGAAACTTCGCGAATCGACCACCGACGCCTGGGCGAACACCGTGCTGCCCAGCCTCTCCGGACTGATCGAGATTCCCGCCGTGTCGCCCGCATACGACGCCGCCTGGGAGGAGCACGGCCATCTGCGGGCCGCGGTCGAACACGTGCGGGCCTGGGTGGCGACGCGGGCCCTGCCCGGCGCGCGGGTTGACGTCGTCCAGCTCGACGGCCGCGCCCCGCTCCTCTTCATGGACGTGCCCGCGACGCCGGGCGCGGCCGCGAGCGGGACCGTCCTGCTGTACGGGCACCTCGACAAGCAGCCGCCCCTCGGCGGCTGGTCGGAAGGGCTGGGACCGTGGCAGGCGGTGATCCGCGAGGGCCGGCTCTACGGCCGTGGCTCGGCCGATGACGGGTATTCGGGCTACGCCGCCACGACCGCGCTGGAGGCCGTACGCGCGGCGGGCGGCGAGCATTCCCGGGCGGTGGTGCTGCTGGAGACCGGCGAGGAATCCGGAAGCCCGGACCTGCCCGCGTACCTGGAGCACCTCGCCGACCGGCTCGGCGACGTGTCGTTGGTGATCTGCCTGGACGGGGGCGGCGGAGACTACGAGCGTCTGTGGCTGACCTCGAGCCTGCGCGGCGCGCTGCAGGCGACCGTCACGGTGCGCGTCCTTGAGACGGGTGTCCACTCCGGGCTCGCGAGCGGCGTCGTGCCGAGCTCGTTCCGCGTCATGCGTCAGTTGCTCGACCGGATCGAGGACGCGCAGACCGGCGAGGTCAAAATCCCCGAGATGCTCGCGCCGATCCCGCAGGAACGGCGCGCGGAGGCGGCGGAGTTCGTCGCGCTCCATCCGGAGGTCGCCGTGCCCCGGCTCCCGCTGGTGCGGGGGATGAGGCGGGCGTCGGACGACGACGTCGAGCTCGTCCTCAACAACACCTGGCGGCCCACCCTGTCGGTGACGGGCGCCGCCGGACTCCCTGAGCCCGCGGTGGCGGGCGCCGTCCTGCGCCCCTGGACGTCCTTCCGGCTGAGCTTCCGCCTTCCCCCCTCGGTCGACGCCGAGGCGGCGCGGACCGCCCTGGAGAAGATCCTCACGACCGACACGCCGTACGGGGCGCAGGTCGAGGTCGGCGACTTCATGACCTTGAACGGCTGGCACGCGCCGACACCGGCGCCATGGCTGGCCTCGGCGCTGGAGCAGGTCGGTGATCGCGTATTCGGGAAGCCGTGCCGGAACATGGGCATCGGCGGCGGCATCCCGTTCATGGAGATGCTCGGCAGGCGGTATCCCCACGCGCAGTTCGTCGTCACGGGCGCACTCGGGGCCGACTCGAACGCGCACGTGCCGGACGAATGGCTGAACATCCCCTTCGCCACCCAGGTGACCGAAGCAGTAGCCCACCTCCTCGATGCCCACGCCCGCTCTGCGGGCTAGTCAGCCGAGCGCGACCTCGGCGCCTCCGGTGTAGGAGACCCGGCGGTACCACTCGTTGCCCAGCAGCTGCGCGCGGGCCGGCTCGGGCAGCGAGGTCAGCAGGGTCATCGAGGCGCCGCGGCCGACCTCCGACTCGTGCGCGTGCATGGCCGCCCACTTGCGCTCCGCCCACGCCGCCACGTCCAGACGGGCGCCGATCTGGTCGTCGGGGACGCCCGGCAGCGCCTGGCCGGCCGGCGGGTCGTCGCCGAAGACCGCCCGCCAGTGCGAGACCACGACCGAACGCGGGATCGTCGCCAGGTAGAGCGCGCGGGGCCGCCACGGCTCGCCCGCCTCCGGGTAGAGCTGGTCGTACCCGGCCGCCTCGACGGCGGCCAGCGTGAGCCGGTGGGCGTGCACGTGGTCGGGGTGGCCGTAGGAGCCGTAGCCGTCGTAGGTGAGCACGACGTCGGGCCGTACGTCCCTGATGTGCGCCACCAGGCGGCCGATCGCCTCCTCCAGCGGCACGTCGAGGAAGCGGGGCCGGCCGGGGGCCGATTCCGGCTTGCGGGCGTCGGCGTAGCCGAGCAGGCGCGGCTCGCCCGCGCCGAGGACGGCGAGCGAGCGCTCCAGCTCGCCGGCGCGTACCGTGCCCTCGGCCCAGGTGCAGGTGACCACGGCGGTCCTGGCGCCCTCGTCGGCGTAGCGGGCCAGGGTGCCGCCCGTCCAGACGGCCTCGTCGTCGGGATGGGCGTGCACGCACAGAAGCCCGAAGTCCGCCATGATCTCCCCGTTTCGTCCCGGTAGATGGCCGATCATCGTAGCGAAGCGCGCGCGGGCGCAGCGTACCGTGAGAAGATCGAGATCATGATCGGACTGCCTGGCTCAGGCCGCCGGGGCGTTCCCGCCTGCCCTACGGCCACCGACCCGTCCTCGACGCCCATCCTGAGGGCGGGTACGGTCACGTGCTGAGCATGCCGCGAACCGCCACCCCCGGCGCGGCAACGGCCGTCCTGGACGCCTTACCCGGGTCCTCACCGCGGCCGGCAGAAGGCGCCGTCCAGTCCCCAGACCAGCCACAGAATCAGACCCCGAATCAGACCTCAGCCCAGCACCCCAGCATGTCGCCGAGGAACACCGTGACAGAACCTTCCCCCCAGCCC
>NZ_POUD01000439.1 GCF_003236395.1 Nonomuraea aridisoli
CTCCCCCGCCGCGCTGCCGCCCGGGTGCCCGTTCGCGCCGCGCTGCCCGTTGCGGATCGACGCCTGCGACGCGGGCGAGCCGCCGCTGTTCGAGGTCGGCGAGGGACACGGCGCGGCGTGCATCCGCTGGCAGGAGGTGCGCCCGTACGCGGCCGCGCCGGAGCCGGAGGAGGAAGCGGCGCCCCGGCCGCGCGGCGAGCGGACCGTGCTGGACGTGCGCGGCCTGGTCAAGGACTATCCGCTGTTCAAGGGGGCGGTGTTCAAGCGCCGGGTGGGCACGGTGCACGCGGTGGCCGGGATCGACTTCGACATCCGCGAGGGCGAGACGCTGGGGCTGGTCGGCGAGTCCGGCAGCGGCAAGACGACCACGCTGACGCAGATCCTGGAGCTGACCGCGCCGCAGGAGGGCTCCATCGTCGTGCTCGGCCACGACGTCGCGCGGCTCGACCGGGCCCGGCGCACCGCGATCCGGCGCGACATGCAGGTGGTCTTCCAGGATCCGCTGGCCGCGCTCGACCCGCGCATGACGGTCTACGACATCCTGGCCGAGCCGCTGCGCACGCACGGACGGCGCGACCCCGCCCGTCGGGTCTCCGAGCTGCTCGACCTGGTCGGTCTGCACCCCTCCCACGCCGCCCGCCACCCGCAGAGCTTCTCGGGCGGGCAGCGGCAGCGCATCGGCATCGCCAGGGCGCTCGCGCTGGAGCCCCGGCTGCTGGTGCTGGACGAGCCCGTCTCCGCGCTCGACGTGTCGATCCAGGCCGGCGTGCTCAACCTGCTCGGCTCGCTGAAGGACCGGCTGCGGTTGTCGTACCTGTTCGTGGCGCACGACCTGGCCGTGGTGCGGCACATCGCCGACCGGGTGGCCGTGATGTATCTCGGCCGGATCGCCGAGATCGGCCGGGTCGGCGCCGTCTACGACGCTCCCGCGCATCCGTACACGCAGGCGCTGCTCTCGGCGATCCCGCTGCCCGACCCCGTGCGCGAGCGCTCGCGTGAGCGGATCCTGCTCGAAGGCGACCTGCCCAGCCCGGCCGACCCTCCGTCGGGCTGCCGGTTCCGCACCAGGTGCCCGAAGTTCCGGGGCGAGCTCACCGACGCCGAACGCCGGCTCTGCGTGGACGTCGAGCCCGAGGTGCGGCCAGTGGGCGAGGACCACGGGGCGGCCTGCCACTACGCCGAGCGCCGGGAAGTCGTCTGACCAGCCGTGCTGACCAGGAGGAATACGTTCGATGAGAGCATCACGTCGTGTCGTGGCCGTCGCGGTGACGGGGTCGCTGCTGCTGGCCGGCTGCGGCGACGGCCAGGGGGCGATGCCCGGCGTCCAGGGCAGTCCGGGTGACGAAGGCACGATCAAGGCGTACGACATCAATCCGCAGCCGCGCGAGAACGTCCAGGACGGCGGGACGCTGCGCTGGGGCATCAACGAGTTCCCCGCCCAGTGGAACCGCAACCACGTCGACGGCAACCTCGCGGTGGCCGCCTCCGTCAGCAACGCGCTGCTGCCCGCGCCGTTCGTGTCGGACGAGAAGGCGCAGATCTCCGTCGACCGCGACTACGTGCTGGACGCCAAGGTGACCGACCGGCGGCCGAAGCAGGTGGTGACGTACACGCTGAACCCGCGGGCGAAGTGGTCGGACGGAAAGCCGATCACGTGGGCCGACTACCAGGCGCAGTGGCAGGCGCTCAACGGGCGCGACCCCGGCTACCGGATCGCCTCCTCGACCGGTTACCAGGACATCGAGAAGGTGGCCAAGGGCAAGGACGACCACGAGGTGGTGGTGACGTTCGCGCGGCCGTTCGGCGACTGGCAGTCGTTGTTCGGGCCGCTGCTGCCCGCCTCGACCAACAAGACGCCGCAGGCGTTCAACAACGCCTGGCTGAACAAGATCCCGGTGACGGCGGGGCCGTTCAAGTTCGGCGGGTTCGACCAGACGGCCAAGACCATCACCCTGGTACGGGACGACGCGTGGTGGGGGCAGCGGGCCAAGCTCGACCGGATCGTCTACCGGGCGTCCGAGCAGGACTCCCTGATCGGCGCGTTCAGCAACGGCGAGCTGGACGTCATCGACGTGGGGCCGTCGGCGCCCGACTACGCGCGCGCCAAGAACACGCCGGGCGCGCAGGTCCGCCAGGCCGCCGGCCCCGACTTCCGGCATTTCACCTTCAACGGCTCCAGCGAGCTGCTGCGTGACCGCAACGTGCGCCAGGCCGTGCAGCTCGGCATCAACCGGCAGGCCATCGCGCAGTCCGACCTGCAGGGGCTCGACTGGCCGATCACGCTGCTGAACAACCACTTCTTCATGAACACGCAGGAGGGCTACCAGGACAACGCGGGGGCGCTCGGCGTCTACAACCCCGAAAGGGCCAAGCAGATGCTGGACGCCGCCGGGTGGCGGCTGAGCGGCGGCGTCCGGATGAAGGGCGGCAAACCGCTGGAGCTGCGGTTCGTGGTGCCGTCGGGGGTGCAGGTGAGCAAGGCCGAGGGTGAACTGGCGCAGAGCATGCTCGCCCAGATCGGGGTGAAGCTCACGATCAGGTCGGTGCCCAACGACGACTTCTTCACCAGGTACGTCATTCCTGGCAACTTCGACATCACGCCGTTCGCGTACATCGGGACGCCGTTCCCGGTTTCGAGCAGTTACGGCATCTACGCCAACGCCACGGACGGGCGGTGGAACGCGAACTTCGGGCGTACCGGGTCGGCGGCCATCGACGCGGCCATGAAGCGGGCGTCCCAGAGCCTGGACCCGGCGCGGGCCCGCACGGCGACGAACGAGGCCGACAAGCTCATCTGGCAGGAGGTGAACGTGCTCCCGCTGTACCAGCGGCCGCAGAACGTCGCGGTCAAGGAGACGCTGGCGAACGTGGGCGCGCGCGGCTTCTACGACCTCCAGTACGAGAACATCGGCTTCGTCCGCTGACCCTGCGACGGGCGGCCGGAAAGTGTCGGGGGCAGGGTGTAGGACTGGGCGGGTGACGAAGGTGACGTGGGCGCGGATCCTCGCCTGGAGGTTGCGGCGGCAGTTCGTGAGCGGAGGCGACGGGCCTGACGCCGTGGCGGTCGTGCGGCGGTTGTGCGGGGTGCAGGCGCAGGTCGCCTCCTCCGCGCAGCTCGCGGTGGCGGTCAGGAGCGCCCGCCCCGATCCCGGCGAGATCGGCCGCGCCCTGTGGTCGGACCGCACGCTGGTCAGGACGTGGCTCATGCGCGGCACCCTCCACCTGCTGCCCGCCGACGCGCTGGCCGACCACTGCGCGGCCCTGGCCACCCTGCGCTTCTGGGAGAAGGGCTCGTGGCAACGCGGCCACGGCGTCACCGCCGATGAGATCGCGGCCGTCATCGACGCCGTCCCCCGGGTGCTGACCGGTGATCCTCTGACGCGGGAGGAGCTCGTGGACGCCGTCGTGGCGGCGACGGGTGACGCGCATCTGCGTGAGGCGCTCACATCCGGGTGGGGCGCGCTGCTCAAGCCGCTGAGCCGGCTGGGCGAGCTGTGTTACGGCCCGCCCCGCGACGGCCGGGTGACCTTCACCTCACCGGCCCGCTGGGTGCCGGGCCGGCCGGGCACGCCGCCGTCGCCCGAGGAGGCGGGGGTGCGGGTGCTCCGGGCGTTCCTGGGGGCCCACGGGCCGGCCACGCCGGAGATGTTCGACTCCTGGTTGTTCGGCGGGGTGGCG
The DNA here is from genome assembly GCF_003236395.1 of Nonomuraea aridisoli. GTDB lineage: Bacteria > Actinomycetota > Actinomycetes > Streptosporangiales > Streptosporangiaceae > Nonomuraea > Nonomuraea aridisoli. The sequence goes on from NZ_POUD01000439.1 coordinate 3,679, forward strand.
AGGAAGGCCGTGCTCAAGGGCTGGTTCCGCGACCTGGCGCCGGAGCTGGCGGAGGTCGAGACCGACGACGGCATGACCCTGCTGATCCCGGCCGAGCACGTCGACGACCTCGCCGGCACCGCCGAGTCCTCGGCCGTCCACCTGCTGCCGGGGTTCGACCAGTACGTCCTGGCCGCCCCGCGTTCCCTCACCCCGCTGCTGCCGCCGGAGCTCAAGCCCAAGGTGAGCAGGCAGGCGGGGTGGATCTCGCCCGTCGTCGTGCATGCCGGACGCGTCGCCGGGGTGTGGGAGGCGAAGGGCGGCGACATCACCCTCGACCTGGCCGCCCCGGTGCCGCGCGAGCCCCTCGCCGAGGCGGTCGACCGCATGCGCCGCCTGCTCACCGCATAGAGCGCGTCCACCCCCGCCCGACCGGCGAGATCGGACCGGCCGATCGGGGCCGGGGATGGTGTGGGTCAGGCCGGCCCGGGTCAGGCTGAGGCGCCGGCGGTCACGCGGTCCACGAGGCCCTGGGTGCCCTCGGCACGGGCACAGTGGGCGCAGCAGTACCAGTGTTCGCCGGACTGCACCCCATGGCCGATGACCTTGGTGCCGCAGTGTTCACAGATGGGCGCCATCGCCTCGATCGCGCACTGGAAGCAGTCGAACGTGTGCACAGCCCCCTGCGCGTGCACCTCGAACGCCATGTCGTAGTCGTTGCCACACGTCTCACAGATCGCCATGATCATCCCCTTCGCCGTCGATCCGCCGTCGGGATACCCCGTTCCGTGGTCCCATTTCCCCAAATGGCGGCCATATTCCGCCCGTCATGGTCGTTCGGCCAGAAAACGCGCCACGAGCGGCAGCCCGAGCAGCCCGAGGACGGCCAGCGCGGCGGGCAGCCCGAGCCACCCGCTCAGCCCGGCCACGAGCAGCGGGCTCACCACGAATCCGGTGTACGAGATCGTCGAGACGCCCCAGACGAGCGTCCCGCTGGAGTCGCCGGCCGCCGCGTGGCTGAGCAGGGCGGGCACGAGCGGCCCGAGGGCCAGCCCGGTCACCGCGAACCCGGCGATGGAGACCGGCACGCCGCCGCCGATCCCGGCCAGGGCGATGCCCCAGGTGGGGCTGCGCAC
>NZ_POUD01000043.1 GCF_003236395.1 Nonomuraea aridisoli
CTGCTCGGCGGGGGTCTGCGGGGTGGAGGCGGAGTTGTCCGGCTGGTCGGCGACCTGTTCGCGCGGCCTGGACGGCTTCGTCGGCTCCGTGCTCTCGGTCGGCTCCTCGGCGACCTCCTCCTCGTCCTCGACGGGCGTGTCCTCGGGGAACGCCGACTCGGAGGGTGCGCTCACCTCCCCGACGCTCGCGCACCGGCCGCCCGCGCAGGGGTCGTCGGCGGAGGTGCCGGTGAGCATCCAGCCGACGCCCACGCCGACCGCCACCACCGCGGCCGCGGCGACCAGCAGCGTCCTGGTACGGCGGCGCACCTCACGCTCGCCGCGCGGGTGCTCCTCGTAGGAGTCGTCGGACCAGCCCGAGCCCAGGAACCCGCGGCGGGGCCGGTCGTCGTCATCGGCGTCGTAGCCGCGGTCGAGCGGGAGGTAGTGCGGCTCACCCTCCACCGGGTACGCCCCGCTGTCCTCGTCGCGCCGCCCGGACTCGCGGGAGTCGCCGGGGTCGTGGCCCGCGCCCGGCATCATGCTCGTGCCGAGCACGTCGTCGTTCCCCGCGCCCCGCACGTCATGGGGCCCGCTCGGCCCGTCATGAGCTCCGCCGGCGCCGCCCAGGACGTCATGGGACGGGTTCCCTCCGCTCAGCACGTCGGGAGAGGAGCTCGCACCGCTCAGCACGTCGTGAGAGGAATTGCCACCGCCCAGGACGTCATGCGACGCGCTCCCGCCGCCCAGCACGTCGTGGGACGAACTTCCGCCCCCCAGCACGTCGTACGGCGCCGGGCCGTCGAGCACGTCGCGCACACCCTCACCCGGACGCGGCTCGGCCGGCTTGTCCGGCGGCAGGATGTAGGTCTCGTTGCCGGAGACCTGGATGGCGGGCTGCTCGTCGGTGTCCTCGGTGCTCCACCGCGGCGACAGCACGTCCCCCGTCATGTCGGGGTTCGACGACCTACCCTGCCCATCCTCGTACGACCTGTCGTTCTCGTCGCGCGCCACGATGGAACCTCTCTCACACGTATTCGGACAGCGCCCTTTCCTAGCAGAATCAACCACACATTGTCCGGAATTTTCACTTGTTTCCCTAAAGTCACTCTCCGTAACACACGCCCCAATGGCATGGGTTTCGTGTGGCATGACGGAGACGTGCCCGATCAGCGCCCCGCGACCGAGGTCACAGGCAGGGATTGGTGCTGGTGTCGACGACCTTGTCCTTGAGCGAGTCGGGGATCGCCGACTGCACCCGCACGCCCGGCCAGTCGGCGCCGATGACGAGCTGGACGACCGGCCCGCCGGGCGCCTTGGCCGCCTTCGCCCCGTACGGCTCCATGGTGAGCGGCTTGATCTTGCCCTCCACCGGCGTGCGCTTGTCCTTCGACAGCCGCGCCGCCACCGCGTCGCCGTACGCGGGCCCGTCCTGGGCGTCCTTCTTGGCGTAGCGGATCGTCGTGGTCGCGGCCGGGGCGGCGTTGCCCACGTGGGTGACGACGAAGCCCTGGGCGGCCAGTTCCTCGGCCACCTGCCCGGCCTTGCCCTGCTCGCCGGTGGCGTTGAGGACCTGCACCCGCACCTGGCTGTGCTCGATCTTGGGCGCGGCGGACTTGCCGGGGACCGGGGCGGCGGTGACCTCGACGTCGTTGCGCACGTTCTCGAAGAAGTTGTCGGCGGCCGGCTGCGCGAACTGCACCCGGTCGGTGTCCGGCGGGTACGGCTCGACGGGCACCGTGATGCCCTTGAGCTCCTTGGCGGTCAGGCCGCGGACGCTGTTGGCGATCTCCAGCATGCGGTCGACCGTGAGCTCCTCGTCCACGGTGACGGCCCCGATGGCGGCCTGGAGGAAGCCGTTCAGCCTGACGGGGTCGGTGAGCAGGCCGCCGTCGGTGACCTTCTCGGCCACCTTGGTGAGAAAGACCTGCTGGCGCTGGATCCGGCTCAGGTCGCTGCCGTCGCCGAGGGAGTAGCGGGTACGGACGTAGCCGAGCGCCTGCTCGCCGTTGACCACGTGCTTGCCGGCGGCGAGCTGGAGCTTGGCCTGCGGGTCGTTGACCGCCTTGGGCAGGCAGATCTCGATGCCGCCGATGGCGTCGATGATCGACTTGAAGCCGGTGAAGTCGACCTTCACGAAATGGTTGATCTTGATGTTGGTGAGCGACTCGAGGGTCTTGATCGTGCAGTTGATGCCGCCGTCGTTGAAGGCGGAGTTGATCTGCCGGATGCCGGCCGGCAGCACGGCGCCGCTCCGGCCCTCGCACTCGGGGATCTGCACCATGGTGTCGCGGGGGAAGCTGATGACCGTGGCGTTGTCGCGGTTGGGGGCGATGTGCAGCAGCATGATCGTGTCGGTGCGCTCGCCCGTGCCCTGTGACTTGGCGCCGTACACCTTGTTGTCGCCGTCGCGGGAGTCGGAGCCGACGAGCAGCACGTTGAGCGCGCCGGTCTCGGGCGGACGGTTCGAGCCCGGCTCGATCGGCACGGTGACCAGGCCGCTCAGGAGGTAGCGGTAGTAGCCGTACGCGCCGAGCAGGCCGGCCACCAGCACGACCGTCATCACCACGCTCACCCACCCGAGCGGGGTCAGCCGGTTGCGCGGCGGCCCGGGTCGGCCTCTGCCCCGTCGCTCCGGCGGCGCAGGCGGTGGAGCGACCCGGCGGCCGAGGTCCGCGTCGTCCCGCTGCCCTCTCACGCTGTCCACTCCTCGAACCATGATCGCGAAGCATACTCACCGGCCGGAGCGCGCGAGGGCGACTCCGGCGACAAAGCCGGCCCGCCGCTCCGTCATCACCAGGAACGTGGCTGCCCGGACACCCCTCCGTCACCAGGTCCGAAGGGAAGTCCCCCCGCGCCGATGGTAGACGCGCGCCGCGCGATCAGCGAGGGCTCCATGCAAAGCCGACGAATTCCAGGCGCCATGACACACGGTGACGTCATCATGACGTTCATGCTGTTGACCGAGATGACGCCCCTCCCCGGCGCCCGCGACGTCGCCGGCCTGCGGGCCGGGGCCGACGCCGCCCGCCGCCGAGCCTTCGTCGCCGTCATCGCCTCGATCGCGCTGCTGGCCACCACCCAGTTACTGGCCGAGCGGGCCCCGACCAGGGAGCAGACGCTGCCGCTGGCCGTGCTGGCGCTGGCCGTCTTCGCCGCCGCGCTCCCGGCGCTGGCCGTCACCCAGTACGTCTGGGGCCTGCGCGCCCGCCGGGTCCGGCGGCGCGAACACGAGCTGTACGGCATGGCCCGTTCGGGCCGGGCCCGCCCGCTGACCCGGCTGGCCGTCGCCTGCGGCTGGACGGTGACGCTGCTGCTCGGCTGGACCCTGCCGCGCTTCTTCCACGAGTCCGCCCTGCACACCTTCGCCGACGCGCTGAGCTGGGCCGTCGAGGCCCTGTCGGTCGTCAGCGTCGGCGCGGGGGTGTCGTTCGCGCTGTGGTGGGCACGGGACGTCGTGGGGATACTGGCGCGTGCCGTGCGCTCGGACGGATCACCTGGCGATCCGTGGGATCCGGGTCGCGGCGCGCGCCCCCGCGTGGGCCCGGCACTCAGGACGGGCGCGGTCCTCGTGGTCGCGGCCCTGGTCGCGGCCCGCGCGCACCTCTGGGAGCCGGCCTCGTGGCTGGTCTACCTGCTGGTCACGGCGGCCCTCGTCTGCGCGGTAGTTACCGACGAGTAGCATTGGGCGCGGAACCACATCCAGCAACGAGGAGCGAATCCGTGCCTTCCTCTCGTGACGTCGTGTTCGTCGACGGCGTTCGCACGCCTTTCGGCAGGTCGGGGCCGAAGGGGCTGTACGCCGAGACCCGCGCCGACGACCTGGTCGTCCGGGTCATCCGCGAGCTCATCCGGCGTAACCCCAACCTGCCGCCCGAGCGGGTGGACGAGGTCGCCATCGCCGCGACCACCCAGATCGGCGACCAGGGACTGACCATCGGACGCTCGGCGGCGGTGCTGGCCGGGCTGCCCAAGACCGTGCCCGGCTACGCCATCGACCGCATGTGCGCGGGCGCGATGACCGCCGTCACCACGGTCGCGGGCGGCATCGCGTTCGGCGCGTACGACGTCGCCATCGCGGGCGGCGTCGAGCACATGGGCCGCCACCCGATGGGCGAGGGCGTCGACCCCAACCCGCGCTTCCTGTCGGAGAAGCTCGTCGACCCGAGCGCGCTGGTCATGGGCATGACCGCGGAGAACCTGCACGACCGCTACCCGCAGATCACCAAGGAGCGCGCGGACGCGTACGCGGTGCTGTCGCAGGAGAGGGCGGCCAAGGCGTACGCCGACGGCAAGATCCAGCCGGACCTGGTGCCGACCGCGATCCGGACGGCCGAGAAGGGCTGGGGTCTGGCGGTCGAGGACGAGGCGCCGCGACCCGGCACCACGATGGAGGCGCTGAGCGGGCTGAAGACGCCGTTCCGGCCGCACGGCCACGTCACGGCGGGCAACTCCTCGGGCATCAACGACGGCGCCACCGGCTGCGTCGTGGCCGCCGCCGACGTCGCGGCCGAACTGGGCCTCACGCCGAAGATGCGGCTGGTGTCGTACGCGTTCGCGGGCGTGGACCCGGAGGTCATGGGCGTGGGGCCGATCCCGTCCACGGAGCGGGCGCTCCGCCTGGCGGGTCTTGATATTTCGGATATCGGGCTGTTCGAGATCAACGAGGCGTTCGCCGTTCAGGTGCTGGCATTCCTCGACCACTTCGGCATCGCCGAGGACGACCCCCGCGTCAACCCGTACGGCGGCGCGATCGCCTACGGCCACCCGCTCGCCTCCTCCGGCGTGCGGCTGATGACGCAGCTCGCCCGGCAGTTCGGCGAGCGTCCCGACGTGCGCTACGGCATCACCACCATGTGCGTCGGCATGGGCATGGGCGGCACTGTGATCTGGGAGAACCTGGCATGAGCGGTATCGAGACCTGGCGCGCGCTGCTCGGCGAGCGCAACCCCGACGAAGTCGTCACCACGGCGCTGGTGCGCGACGTGCAGCTGCCCGGCGGGGCCGGCACGATGGCGCTGATCACGCTGGACAACGGCTTCGACCACACCAAGCCCAACACGTTCGGCACGCGCGGTCTGCTCGCGCTGAACGGCGCGCTGTCGGAGATCGCCACCCGCACCGACCTGGCCGCGGTCGGCGTGACGGGCAAGCCGTTCGTCTTCGCCGTCGGCGCCGACCTCAAGGGCGCGGCCGAGGTGACCTCCCGCGAGGAGGCGCTGGCCATCGCGCAGCTCGGCCACCATGTGTTCCGGCGGCTGGGCGAGCTGCCGATCCCGTCGTTCGCGTTCGTCAACGGCGCGGCCATGGGCGGCGGCCTGGAGGTCGCGCTGCACTGCGCGTACCGGACGATCTCCTCGGGCGTGCCGGCGCTGGCGCTGCCGGAGTGCTCGCTCGGCCTGGTGCCGGGCTGGGGAGGCACGCAGCTGCTGCCCCGCCTGATCGGCCCGGCGAACGCGATCAAGCTGATCATCGAGAACCCGCTGGCGCAGAACCGCATGATCAAGGGCGCGCAGGCGTACGAGCTGGGCATCGCCGACGCGATGTTCGAGCCGGCCGACTTCCTGGAGGAGTCGCTGCGCTGGGCCGCCCGGGTGCTCAAGGGCGAGGTGAGCGTCGAGCGGCCGTCCCACGACGGGTGGGAGAAGGCGGTCGCCGACGCCCGTTTCCTGGTGGACATGAAGCTGCACGGGGCCGCGCCGGCGCCGTACCGGGCGCTCGACCTCATCGCGCTGGCCGAGACCGCCACCCCTGACGAGGGCTTCGCCGCCGAGGACGAGGCGCTGGCCGACCTGCTCATGAGCGACGAGCTGCGGGCCGGGCTCTACGCCTTCGACCTGGTGCAGCGCCGCGCCAAGCGGCCGGTGGGCGCGCCGGACAGGTCGCTGGCCCGCAAGGTCGGCAAGGTCGGCGTGGTGGGCGCGGGCCTGATGGCCTCGCAGATGGCGCTGCTGTTCGCCCGCCGGCTGGAGGTCCCGGTCGTGCTGACCGACCTCGACCAGGCCCGGCTCGACAAGGGCGTCGGCTACGTGCACGCCGAGGTCGACAAGCTGCTGGCCAAGGGCCGCGTCTCGGCCGACCAGGCCAACCGGCTCAAGGCGCTGGTGACCGGCTCGCTGACAAAGGACGCCTTCGCCGACGCCGACTTCGTCATCGAGGCCGTCTTCGAGGACATGGCGGTCAAGAAGCAGGTGTTCGCCGAGGTCGAGGCGGTGGTGTCGGCGGAGTGCGTGCTCGCCACCAACACCTCCTCGTTGTCGCTCACCGAGATGGGCGCCGACCTCGCCCGCCCGGAACGGCTCGTCGGCTTCCACTTCTTCAACCCGGTCGCCGTCATGCCGCTGCTGGAGATCATCCGCGGCGCCGCGACCGACGACGCCACGCTGGCCACGGCGTTCGCGGTCGGCAAGTCGCTGAAGAAGTCGTCGGTGCTGGTCAAGGACGCCCCGGCGTTCGTGGTGAACCGGCTGCTGACCCGCTTCATGGGCGAGGTCATCAGCGCCGTGGACGAGGGCACTCCGCTGGAGACGGCCGAGCACGCGCTCGACGGGCTCGGGCTGCCGATGACGCCGTTCGCGCTGCTGCAGCTCGTCGGCCCGGCGGTCGGCCTGCACGTGGCCGAGACGCTGCACGAGGCGTTCCCCGACCGCTTCGGCCTGTCGGAGAACCTCGCCAAGCTGGTCGCGGCGGGCAAGCCGGGCGTCTACCGGCCGGACTTCACGCTCGACCCGGAGGCGGTGGCGCTGTTCGAGGGCGGCGCGGCCCCGTCCACCGCCGAGCAGGTGCGCGAGCGGGTGCTGCGCGCGCTGGCCACGGAGATCCGCATCATGCTGGACGAAGGCGTAGTGGCCGCGCCGGAGGACATCGACCTGTGCATGATCCTCGGCGCCGGCTGGCCGTTCCACCTGGGCGGGATCACGCCGTACCTGGACAGGACGGGCATCTCCCAGCCCCGTTTCCTCGCGCCCGGGGTGGCGTCCGTCCCCGCCTGATCTGGGGCTCCCGGTTTTGGAGGCTCGCGCGGCGGGCCTCCGCTCCGGGTTGTGTACTCTCTCGTAGCGTTCCGTGCCGACCTACGAACGGAGAGTAACCATGCTGAGAGCAGCCGGTGCGATCGCGATCTGCGGAGCCGTCCTGCTGGGCTCGTCCCCCGCCCTGGCCGCGCCGCCGCCGAAGGTGCAGGTCAAGGTCGTCTACGCGGTCAAGGGCGGGGAGACCAAGTCGGTCTGGCTGCACTGCGGGCCCACCGGCGGCGACCACCCCCACGCCCGCGCGGCCTGCCGTCTGCTGGAGAAGGTCAAGGGCCAGCCGGGCGAGCTCAACCTCAAGACGGCCGCGGCCTGCAAGAAGGAGCTCAAGCCGCACGCCGCCGCGGTCGTCGGCCGGTGGAACGGCCAGGTGCTGAAGTGGGGCAAGGTCTACGCCAACGCCTGCCACATGCGGGCGGCCACCGGGGCGCTCTTCGCGCTCTGACGCGGGCCGGGCGCCCCCCGGTTCTCCCCCCGGGGCGGGCGCCGGCCCGTCGTCATGAGCACGGCGTCATGAGCACGGCGTCATGAGCACGGCGTCATGGGCACGGCGTCATGAGCGCGTCTTCTGCCACGGCATCGCCGTCCGGCTGTGCCAGTAGCCGTAGGTGAAGTAGAGCACCACGCCGATGACCATCCACACGAGGAACCTCACCCACGTCTGCGCCGGCAGGTTGAGCATCAGATAGAGGCAGGCCAGCACCGACAGGATCGGCAGCAGCGGCACCAGCGGCGCCTTGAACGCCCGCGGCAGGTCGGGGCGCGTCTTCCGCAACACGATCACCCCCGCCGAGACCACCACGAACGCGAACAACGTCCCGATGTTGACCAGCTCGGCGAGCTCCCCGAACGACACGAACCCGGCCAGCGCCATGGTGACCGCCCCGATGATGATCGTGAGGCGGGCCGGGGTGCCGAAGCGCGGGTTGACGGTGGCCAGCGAGCGCGGCAGCAGCCCGTCGCGGCACATCGCGAACAACACCCGGGTCTGGCCGAGCAGCAGCACCAGCACCACGGTCGTCAGACCCGCGATCGCGCCGACGCTGATGATCGTGGCCAGCCAGGCGTGGCCCACCGCGGTGAACGCGTCCGACAGCGGCGCGGACGTGCTCAGCTCGGTGTAGCGCTGCATGCCGACGACGACGAGGGAGACGGCGACGTACAGGACGGTGCAGATGGCCAGGGAGCCGAGGATGCCGCGCGGCACGTCACGCTGCGGCTCGATGGTCTCCTCCGCGGCCGTGGCCACGATGTCGAAGCCGATGAACGCGAAGAACACGATCGCGGCGGCGGAGAAGATGCCGATGACGCCGAACGCGACCGGCGTGATGCCGAACAGCAGCTGGATGAGCGGCGCCTTGAGGCCCTCCACGCGCTGCGTGGCCACCGCCTCGGGGATGAACGGGGTGTAGTTGGCGGCCTTGACGAAGAACAGGCCGGCGACGATGACCAGCAGCACCACCGCGATCTTCGTGATCACCAGGATGAGGTTGACCCGCGAGGACAGCTTGATCCCGGCCACCAGGATCACGGTGAGGGCGAGCACGATCAGCATGGCCGGCACGTTGACGACCGGGTTCTCGCCCGCGATGGAGGCGGGCAGGTCGAGGCCGATGGACGACAACATGGAGGCGACGTAGCCGGACCAGCCGACCGACACCACGGCGGCGGCCAGCGCCAGCTCCAGCAGCAGGTCCCAGCCGATGATCCAGGCGGGGAACTCGCCCAGCGTGGCGAAGGAGAAGGTGTAGGCGGAACCGGCGACGGGGATGGTGGAGGCGAATTCCGCGTAGCACAGGGCGGCCAGCCCGCACACGACGCCGGCGACGATGAACGAGATCGCCACGGCGGGCCCGGCCAGCTCTTTGGCGACCTGCCCCGTGAGCACGAAGATTCCGGTGCCGACGATCACACCGATGCCGAAGACGGTGAGGTCGGTGGCGGTCAGGCGCTTTCGCAGCTGGTGCTCGGGGTCTTCTGTGTCGCGGATCGACTGTTCGACGGTCTTCGTGCGAAAGATGTCCACGCTCGGCGATCCTTCCCACACCGGGGGTGATCATTCCCTTGGGAGCGCGGGATTCCCTTGTCTCTCGGGGATCCGAGACCGGGACCGGTCGGACCGGCCCCGGCTGGTTCGTCAGCTGCGGGCGGGCTCCACGGGGGAGGTGCGCTTGGCGACGGCCTCGGTGATCTGACGGGCGAGGTCCTGCCCGGTCAGCCCGATGCGGCCGAGGATCGCGGCCCGCTTGGCGTGGTCGAGGAAGCGCTGCGGGATGCCGAAGGTGCGCACGGGCACGTCGACGTCGGCGTCGCGCAGCAGGCGGGCCACCGCGTCGCCCACGCCGCCCACGCGGCCGTTGTCCTCCACCACGGCCACCAGCTTGTGGGCTCCGGCGGCCAGGGCGAGCGCGTCGTCGAGCGGCTTGACCCAGCGCGGGTCGACCACGGTGGCGGCGATGCCCTGGGCGTCGAGCAGGACCGCGGCGTCCATGCAGACCTGCGCCATGGGGCCGACGCCCACCAGCAGCACGTCGGGCTCGGCCTCGGCGGCGCGCAGGAGGTCCATCTCCCCCAGCTTGCCGACGGCCTCGAGAGGCTCGCCGACGGGGCCCTTGGGGAAGCGCACGACGGTCGGGCCGTCGGAGACCGCCACGGCCTCGCGCAGCAGCTCGGTCAGCCGGTCGCCGTCGCGCGGCACCGCGATCTTGAGCCCCGGCACGACCTGGAGGATCGACAGGTCCCACATGCCGTTGTGGCTGGCGCCGTCGTCGCCCGTGACGCCGGCCCGGTCGAGCACCACCGTGACGGGCAGCCGGTGCAGGGCGACGTCCATCAGCAGCTGGTCGAAGGCGCGGTTGAGGAACGTGGCGTAGACGCCGACGACCGGGTGCATGCCGCCGAGGGCGAGCCCGGCGGCGCTGGTCAGCGCGTGCTGCTCGGCGATGCCGACGTCGTAGATGCGATCGGGGAACGCCTCGGCGAACGCGTTGAGGCCGGTCGGGTGGAGCATGGCGGCGGTGATCGCCACGAGGTCGTCGCGCTCCTTGCCGAGCCGGACGAGCTCCTCGCTGAAGACGTTGGTCCAGCTGCGGCCCTTGGGCTTCTCCGCCCCGGTGGCGCGGTCGAAGGCGCCCGGGGAGTGGAACTGGTCCTCGTCGTGGTTCTCGGCGGGCGTGTAGCCGCGACCCTTCTGGGTGAGGGCGTGCACGATGACGGGGCCGCGGAAGTCGCGGGCCTTGCGCAGCGCCGCCTCCATCGCCTGCTCGTCGTGGCCGTCGATGGGGCCGACGTATTTGAGCCCGAGGTCCTCGAACATCACCTGCGGCGCCAGGACGTCCTTGACGCCCTTCTTGAAGCCGTGCAGGGCGTCGTAGATGACGGGGACGTTGCCGAGCTTGTCCTTGACGTACTCGAGGACGTCCTCGTAGCGGCGGTTGACGCGCAGGGAGGACAGGTGGGAGGCCAGGCCGCCGATCGTGGGCGAGTAGGAGCGGCCGTTGTCGTTGACGACGATGACGACGGGCAGGTCCTTGATCGCGGCGATGTTGTTGAGCGCCTCCCAGGCCATGCCGCCGGTCAGGGCGCCGTCGCCGATGATCGCGACGACCGTGCGGTCGCGCTCGCCGCGCAGCTTGTAGGCCTTGGCCAGGCCGTCGGCGTAGGACAGCGCGGTGGAGGCGTGGGAGTTCTCGACGAAGTCGTGCTCGGACTCGGCCTGGCTCGGGTAGCCGGACAGGCCGCCCTCCTGCTTGAGCGCCTCGAAGCCGGCGGCGCGGCCGGTGAGCAGCTTGTGCACGTACGCCTGGTGGCCGGTGTCCCACACGACGGGGTCGTACGGCGAGTCGAAGACGCGGTGGACGGCGATGGTGAGCTCCACCACGCCGAGGTTGGGCCCCAGGTGGCCGCCGAACCTGGCGCAGGAGTCGACGAGCAGGTCACGGATCTCCCCCGCGAGCCGCGGCAACTCCTCGACAGTCAGCCGTTTGACGTCCTGCGGTCCCTTGATCGAGCCCAGCAACCCGCTCACGGATCCGACTCCCCTCTGCTCTTGTTCGCCGACCTCCCAGAGTCTAGTTCGCAAAGACCCCGTTGACTCCATCGCGTCAAAGTGCGCACACGTATGTCCGATCTTGACCTAGTCTTGCGGACCATATGAATTCCGTCACCAAGGGCAAACTGGCAGCAATCGTGGCCGCCGTCGCGGCTCTGGCCGTGGCGTCGGCCGCCCTGGTGGTGGTGCTGGCCGACGTGATGGCCAACGGGGCCACGACCTCGGCCGCGGGCCCGTCGGCCGCGGCCGGGCAGTCCGCCGCACCGCCCCCGCAGCACCCGGCGGGGCAGAGGCAGGGGGGCGGCGCCGCGCAGGGCGCGCAGGTCGCGAAGGCGAACCCCCTCTACCGGACCGGCCGGCTCACGGACGTGAACTGCCGGCCGGGCGACCTGCCGGCCGGCAGCATGACGGCGTACCGGCGGTTCCTGACCCGGGTGACGCAGTGCCTGAACAAGGCGTGGGGCGCGCAGTTCCGCAAGGCCGGGCTGCCGTTCACCAAGCCGAAGCTGCGCATCATCACCAGCCGGGTCAGGACGCTCTGCGGGACGTGGAACACCGGCGCCGACGGCGTCTACTGCTCCACCGACCGCACGATCTACCTGATGATCGGCAAGGACCAGTTACGCAACCCCTTCCCGCTCGGCATCAGCCGCCTGGTCGCCCACGAGTACGGCCACCACGTGCAGCAGGTCTCCGGCATCTGGGGCTACTACTGGGCCGCGCGCACGATCGCCGGCAAGGCCAGGCGGCTGCAGCTGTCGCGCAACTCCGAGCTGCAGGCCGAGTGCTTCTCGGCGGTCTTCATGAGCACCATGAAGGGCACGCCGCTGGTCACCGACGCCGACTGGGCGTACACGGTCGACTGGTTCAGGAAGAACGGCGCCAAGGGCTGGCCGCAGAACGACCACGGCAAGGGCCCCACGCAGGCGGCGTGGATGACGCGCGGCTTCAACCGGGGCACGCCCGGCGCCTGCAACACCTGGGCCGCCAGCCCCCGCAACGTGACGTGAGCCGCCCGCTCCACGATCGGCCGGGAAACGTCTAAGATCCGCGATCGTGCGCACCTTCCTCCTGGCGCCGCTCCTGTGCCGATCCGCGACCTTGGGCGCGATCCTGTCGGTGATCTTGAGCGTGACCGTGCCCGCGCCGGCCCTGGCGGCCCCCGGGCCCGGGCGCGGCGGCGGGCTGATGGGCGTGATGGGCGGGGAGGTGGTCCCGCAGGACTGCGCGGTCCCCGCGATCCGGGCGGGCCGGATGACCTCGCTCCGGTCCTTCCACCGGGCGATGGCCGAGTGCGCCGACCGTTTCTGGGCGGGGCGGTTCGCCGCGGCCGGGCTGGCGTACACGCCGCCCGCGGTGCAGATCACGACCGGGGACGACTCGGTCTGCGGGGCGATCACCGGCAGCGGCGCGCAGTACTGCCCGCAGCAGCGCACGATCGTGATCCGCGTCACCGAGGAGGACGTGCGCGAGCCGTTCAGGATGAACCTGGCGCATTCGGTCGCCCACGAGTGGGGCCACCACGTGCAGGGCCTCATCGGGGTGTTGTCCGCGCAGAGCGCCCTGTACGGCGCCGCCTCCGACGACGCCCGCCGGCTGCTGAACCACCGGCTGGAGATGCAGGCCGAGTGCTTCGCCGGCGTCTTCTACAGTGCCGCGCTCGACTCGATCGACCCCGGCATCGGGTGGGAGGCGTGGATGGACGCGGTCCGCCTGGCCGACGAGAGCGACATCCACGGCAAGCCGCGCAACCTGGCGTTCTGGCAGAACCGCGGCTACCGGGGCGGTGCCACGGGCTTCTGCAACACGTGGACGGCCGGCCGCGACAAGATCACCTGAGATCTCAGGCGTGCGCCCGCGCCAGCACCTCCAGCGGGTCGGACAGCACGTTGGAGAAGGCCAGCTCGGCGGCGCCCACGAGGGTGGCGGCGTCGCCCAGCGAGGAGGTGCGCAGGCGCAGGCGCTCGCGCTGCGGCGCCATCGCGTGCAGAGCCAGCTGGCTGCGGACCTGGGCCGCCGAGCCGAGGTAGATCTCCCGCAGCATGCCCCCGAAGACGACCATCTCGGGGTTGAAGATGTTCACCAGGTTCGCCACCCCGAGGCCGAGCCACTCGCCGACCCGGTTGAGCGCCTCCTGGGCCACGATGTCGCCGCGGTCGGCGGCCTCCACGACGGCCCGGACGGCGTCGCGGCCCTGCTGCCGGCCGAAGCGGCCGGCCGACTCCAGCAGCGCCCGCTCCCCCACCTCGGCCTCCAGGCAGCCGTGGGAGCCGCAGCCGCAGGCCCGGCCGCCGGGGTTGACCACCATGTGGCCGACCTCGCCGCCGTAGCCCTCGTGTCCGCCGAGCAGGTGGCCGCCCGCGATGATGCCGCCGCCGATGCCCACGTCGCCGTGCAGGTAGATGAGGTCGCGCACGGCCGCCCCGACGCCGCGGCTGTGCTCGGCCAGGGCGCCCAGGTTGGCGTCGTTGCCGACGCTGACCGGCAGGCCGAGGCCGAGCCGGCGGGCGAGCTCCTCCCCGAACGGCACCTCCTCGGCCTTCAGGTTGGGCCCGAACCGCACCACGCCGTCGCCCTTGCGGACCCCGCCCGACACGGCGGCCGCCGCGCCCACGCAGACGGTGTCGGCGGTGGTCTTGCGCCGCATCTGGCGGGCGAAGCCGGCCAGCACCTCGGTCAGCTCGTCCAGCTCGAACGCGCCCCGCTCGCGCACGGCCTCGCGGCGGTCGAGGATCACCCCGCCGAGCCCGACGCGGGCGGCGGCCAGCCGGTCGGGGCCCACGTCGAAGGCGAACACGTAGACCCGGGCCGACTCCGGGCGCACCACGAGCGAGGGCCGCCCGGCGCGGCCCGTCTCGCGCGGCAGCTCCTCGCGCACCAGCCCGGCGGCGGTGAGGTCGGAGGTCAGCGCCATGATCGTGCTGCGGTTGAGCCCCATCCGGTTGGTCAGCTCGGAGCGCGAGATCGGCCCGCCGAGGTGGACATGGCGGAGCAGAGCGCCGAGATTGTGGCGCCTGATGTCCTCCTGCGAGGGGCCGGCACGCATGGTCTGGGGTTCCTTGAAGGGCCGTGGGTCGCTGATCACCTTAGCCCGGCGGCGGACGCCCGTTTGCGCGCCAGGGCGTCGACGCCCGCGGCGAGCAGCAGGACCGACCCGGTGACCAGGTATTTCACGCTGGCACCGTACCCCATGAGGCCCATGCCGTTCTCGATGACGGCCACCACGGCGCCGCCCATCACGGCGTCGAGCACCCGGCCCTTGCCGCCGAACAGGCTCGTGCCGCCGATGACGGCCGCGCCGACGGCGTACAGCAGGACGGAGCTGCCGCCGGTGTTCGGGTCGACGGAGCTGGCCCTGGAGGCGGCCACGATGCCGCCGATCGCGGCCATCGAGGAGCAGATCACGAACGCCATGATCTTGATCCGGTCCACCGGGATGCCCGCCCGGCGGGCCGCCTCGGTGTTGCCGCCCACCGCGTACAGATGACGGCCGAACGAGGTGCGGCGCAGCACCACCGTCCACAGGACCAGCAGCGCCAGGATGATCGGCACCACGATCGGCACGCCGGTCAGCGAGACGAGGTTGGGGTTGCGGCTGCGCTCGAGGTTGAGCGCGGCGACCGCGAGCCCGGCGATGAGCGCCAGCGCGCCGACGCGGACGCCGATCAGCCACGGCGGGTCGGCCACCAGCCCCCGCCTGGTACGGCTCCTGGCGCGGCGGAGCTGGACGGCGGCGTAGATCGCCACGCAGACGAGGTAGAGCGCCCAGCCGAGCCAGGGCGGCAGGTTCCTGTTGGCGATGGCGACGATCATCTCGTCGCGGATGGAGATGTTCGTGCCCTCGTCCACCAGCACCAGCACCAGGCCCTGGAAGGCGAGGAAGGCGGCCAGCGTGACGACGAACGACGGGATGCCGACCTTGGCGACCAGCGTGCCCAGCACGGTGCCGATGACGACGCCGGTGAGGACGGCGGCCAGCATGCACACGTACCAGGGCAGGCCGGCGCTGGTGAGCGTGACGGCGAGCACCGCCGCGCAGACGCCGCTGGCGAAGCCGGCCGACAGGTCGATCTCGCCGATCAGCAGCACGAACACCAGGCCCATGGCGATGAGCGTGACCGCGGCGCCCTGCGTGAACAGGTTGGCGAAGTTGATCGCGGTGAAGAAGGACGGCCGGGCCGTGGTGAAGACCGCGCAGAGCACGACCAGGCCGAGCACGGCCGGCAGCGCTCCCATGTCGCCGCCGCGCACCCGCTGGACGTACGCGACGACGGTGTTCCTGACCGAGGGGGCCTGCGTCGCGGCGACGATGGCCTCACCGGGGAGTTCCTTGACCTTGCTCATGGGGTGACCCCGTTCTTGAGGCCCAGGTCGCCGCTCCGGCCGGAGGTGATGAGCTCGACCACCTGCGCGTGCGTCACGTCGGCGGTCCTGACCTGCGCGGCCATCCTGCCGAGGTAGAGCGCCGCGATCCGGTCGGAGACGGCGAACACGTCGTTCATGTTGTGCGAGATGAGGACCACGGCCAGGCCGGTGTCGGCCAGCCTGCGCACCAGCTCCAGGACCTGCGCGGTCTGGGCGACGCCGAGCGCCGCGGTGGGCTCGTCGAGGATGACGACCTTGCTGTTCCACAGCACGGCCTTGGCGATGGCCACGGTCTGCCGCTGCCCGCCGGACAGGCTGGAGACCTGCTGCCTGATGGACTTGACCGTGCGCACGGACAGCCCGCTGAGGGTGCGCTCGGCCAGCTCCTCCATGGTGTCCTCGTCGAGGAGGAGGCCGTTCTTGCGTTCGCGGCCGAGGAACATGTTCTGGACGATGTCGAGGTTGTCGCACAGGGCGAGGTCCTGGTAGACGATCTCGATGCCCAGCTCGGCCGCGTCGCGCGGGCTGTGCACGTGGACCTCGCGGCCGTCGAAGAACAGCCGGCCCGCGTCGATCGGGTAGATGCCGCCGACGCACTTGACCAGCGTCGACTTGCCCGCGCCGTTGTCGCCGACGAGCGCGGTGACCTCGCCGGCGTAGGCGGAGAACCCGACGTCGTGCAGGACCTTCACCGGACCGAAGCTCTTGTCGATCCCGCGCAGTTCAAGGAGGGGGGTCATGTGGCTCCCTAAACAATGGGTACGGCCCCGCTCGTGGCGCGGGCCGTACCCATGACTGTCATTGAATTCCCGCCTCGGTGCACATCTCGGCGAACTCACCCGTGCACAGTTCCTCCTTGGTGACGTAACCGTCGGCCACCACGTCCTTGACGTTGTCGGCGTAGATGGCCTGCGGCTCCATCAGCTCGGCCGGCACGTCCTGTCCCGTCTCCGGGTCCTTGACGCTGCTGGACGCCGCCGGCTTCTCGCCCTTGGCCAGCGCCACCGCGAGCTTGGCCGCGGCGTCGGCCTCCTTCTTGATCGCCTTGTAGACGGTCATGCACTGGTCGCCCGCGAGGATGTTCTGCAGGCCCTGGACGGTGGCGTCCTGGCCGGTGACCGGGATCTTGCCGTTCAGGTTGTTCTTCTTCAGCACCGTGATGGCGGCGTTGCCGAGGCCGTCGTTGGCGGCCAGCACCCCGGCGATGTCGGGCTCCTCGGTCAGCATCTGCTCGAAGATGGTGCCGGCCTGGGTGTTGTCCCAGTCGGGCACGGACTGCTCGGGGCCCTTGACGTACTCGCCGGCGTCGAACTTCGGCTTGAGCACGCCGTCGTAGCCGTTCTTGAACAGGGTGGCGTTGTTGTCGGTCGGCGAGCCGTTCAGGTAGGCCACGATCGGCTTGTCGGCGTTCTTGTCGGTCAGGCACTTGACCAGGCCCTCGCCCTGGAGCTGGCCGACCTTGGTGTTGTCGAAGCTGACGTAGTACTCGGCGCCGCCGCCGAGCGTCAGGCGGTCGTAGTCGATCGTGGCCACGCCCTGCGACCTGGCCTTGTCGATGACGGTCTTGCCGGTGCCGCTGTCCAGGTTCACGATCATCAGCACCGTGGCGCCGTTCGTGATCATCTGGTCGGCGATGGTCTGGAACTGCGTCTTGTCGTTCTGCGCGTTCTGGATGTCGTATTCCACACCGGCGGCTTCGAAGGCCTCCTGGAGGTACTTGCGGTCCGCCGTCTCCCACCGGTCGGAGGACTTGCTGTCCGGCAGGATGACGCCGACCTTGCCCACCGGCGCCGAGGCCGGGGCGGACGAGGTCGTTGTCGTGGTCTGACCGCTTTCGCCCCCGCAGGCGGTGAGACCGAGGGCGAGCGCTGCCGCCGCGGCGGTCGTGCTGAGGATCCCCTTGCGCATGGTGCAGGGTCCTTTCTTCCGGAGGGGCCCGGATGAATGTTGTTTGCGGCAACGTATTCCGGGACGGCCTCCTTGGGAAGGGCGCCTTTTGTTGTTTCGGGTAACAATCCAGAAACGTCGCCTCAACCTGCGTGACTCGGGCGTTCTGTGACGACGAAGCCCGTGCGCGGGGATGGTGGATCGGGTACCGGCGGGTCAGGCGTGCTCGGAGGTCCGCCCGGCGCTCTCCTCGCGCGAGGCACGAGTCGCCCAGAGGTAGACCAGCGCGCCGAGGAACAGCACGATCGAGGTCCACTGGTTGATCCGCAGCCCGAGGACGGTCACCGCGTGGTCCACCCCGCCGACCGGGTCGATCCGCAGCCCCTCGATCCAGAACCGCCCGAACGTGTAACCGGCGACGTAGACGGCGAACAGGCGGCCGTGGCCCAGCGAGAATCGCCGGCCGGCCAGGATCAGCGCGAACCCGAGCGCCGCGGTCCACAACGACTCGTACAGGAACGTCGGGTGGTAGAGCACGCCCGGCTCGCCGCCGTGCGCCTGGTCGATCTCCAGGCCCCACGGCAACGTGGTCGGGCTGCCGTACAGCTCCTGGTTGAACCAGTTGCCCCAGCGGGCGATCGCCTGGCCGAACGCGATGCCGGGCGCGACCGTGTCGGCCACGGCGCCGAGGGACAGCCGCCGGCGGCGGCAGGCCAGCCACACGCCCACGCCGCCCAGGGCGACCGCGCCCCAGATGCTGAGCCCGCCCTCCCAGATGAACAGCGCCTGGTAGGGCTCCTTGATCGCGCGCGGGCCGAAGTAGGTCTGCCAGTCGGTGATGACGTGGTAGAGGCGAGCGCCGATCAGGCCGAAGACGACCGCGGGGACCGCGATGTCGCTGATCACGCCCTTCTCGCCGCCGCGGGCGCGCCAGCGGCGCTCGCTGAGCCAGACGCCGAAGACGATCGCGACGATGAAGCACAGCGCGTAGGCCCGGATGGGGATGAAGCCGAGATGCCAGACCGCTTCGGAAGGGCTGGGAATCGCGGCAAGGGCCATGCGGGTGAGGCTAGCCGACGCGCGGCCGCCCGGCCGGCTTCGTGACCCGATCGGGACGGGACGGCGGCCCCGGTGACGCAGGTGGTTCAGCCGCGGTCGAGCAGGGCGCGGGCGACCTCGACGTCGGTGATGAGGATGTTGACCCAGCCGCCGCGGACCGCTCCCCGGATCGCGGCGATCTTCGACTCGCCCCCGGCGACGCCGATCCGCCGCTCGACCGCGCGGAGCTGGTCGGGCGAGATGCCGATGAGGCGGTTGTTGAAGTCGGCCTCGACGGGCCGGCCGTCGGCGTCGAAGTAGCGGGTGCACACGTCGCCGACCGCGCCGAGCTCCTCCAGCTGACGCTGGTCCGCGGGTGCTATCGCGTTGCCGGAACGGCGCAGCAGGGGCGAGGGCTCCAGCGTGCCGATGCCGAGCAGGGCCAGGGTGAGCCGTGACCACGACTTCATCACCTCGGCCATGGCCGGTTCCTTCGACAGCAGGTCGCGCAGCTCGCGGCTGTGCACCAGGGCGGCCGACGGCGCGAACACCGGCCGCGCCCCGGTGAGCTCGGCGAGCCTGCTGGTGAGGCGGGTCGCGTGCAGCTGCACCTCGGGGCTGCCCGACCCGCCGACGATCTGCACGACCTCCTCGGCGACCGGGACCGTCTTGGCGCGCATGGCGTTGACCGCCTCCAGGAGCGTCGCGCTCCAGGAGGAGATGCCGATGACGTCGCCGCCTTTGAGGGTGGCGTCGAGATAGGTGGCCGTCGCGGCGGCGAGGGCGGGGATGACGTCGGGGCCGACGCCGTCGGTGTCGACCACCACGGCGTCGCGCAGGCCGTACTGCTCGACCAGCGCCTCCTCCATCTCGGCGTGCACGCCATCGGGAGAGACCACGACGGTGCGCACGACGCCGCGGGCGACGGCCTCCTTGAGCAGACGCGAGACCCGGGGCTGGGACAGGTTGAGCTGCGAGGCGATCTCCGGCTGGCGCAGGCCGCGCTCGTGGTACATGCGGGCCACCTTGACCAGCAGCCGCAGATGGTCGGGGCTGGGAGTCGAAGCGATCGCCACGGGTTCGTCCTGTCTCCTCTTGCTCCGGCGGACGCCCCCGAAGGCACCCGTGGAGCGTCCGGTCTGCATGGTAGACGGTGGAACGGCCGAGGGGAGACGCGGGCGTCCTGCCTCACCCCCTCGGCCGTCACGGCTCACAGCTTCGCGAAGACGCCGTACTGGTCGGCATTGTCCTTCGTGATGAGCTCGCAGTCGATGGCCTGCTTCTCCGGCTGGCCCGTGGAGCCCGTCTTGATGAACTTGTCGGCCTGCTCGACGGCGCGTTCGGCGCCCAGGGCGGCCGGTTGCAGCGCGGTCGCCAGCATGGTCCCCGCCTTGATCTGGGCGATGGCGTCGGGGCTGCCGTCGAAGCCGACCACGATGACGTCGGTCTTCTTGGCGGCCTTGAGCGCCGCGACGGCGCCGAGGGCCATCGTGTCGTTGCCCGCGATCACGCCCTGGATGTCGGGGTTGCGCTGCAGGATCGTCTCCATCTTGGAGAAGGCCTCCTGCTGGTCCCAGTTCGCGGTCTGCACCGCGACCTTCTTCATGTCGGGGTACTGCGAGATGACGTCGTTGAACCCCTTGGACCGCACGCCCGCGTTGGTGTCGGACTCCTTTCCGGTGAGCTCGACGTAGTTGCCCTTGCCGTCCATGCCCTTCACGAACTCCTGGGCGGCCAGCTGCGCGCCCTGGGAGTTGTTGGAGACGATCTGGGCCTTGGCGATGCCGGTCTGGTTGATCTCCCGGTCGATGAGGAAGACCGGGACGCCCGCGTCGGTGGCCTTCTTCACCGGGCCGATGGAGGCGTCGGCGCCGGCGTTGTCGAGGATGATCGCCGCGGCCTTGCGCGAGATGGCGGCGTCGATGAGCTCGCTCTGCTTGTTGGGGTCGTCGTCGTGCGAGGCGACCGAGGTCTCGTAGCCGAGGCTCTCGGCCTTCTTCTTGGCGGCGTCGGCCTCGGCCTTGAAGAACGGGTTGTCCGGCGACGGCGTGATGATGGCGATCAGATTGCTGCCGGCCGAGGAGCCGCCGGCCGAGGCCGAGGCCCCCTCCGGCGCCTCGGACGAGGATGATCCGCACGCGGTGAGCGACAGCATTCCTGCTGCCATGACCGCTACGGCCTGGACGACCAGGCGACGGCCGGGGTGGTTCATCGTTACCTCCATTGGGTGCCTCGCCGTCGGCTCGGCAAGGGGATCAGGCTGGGCATGGAACGTGCCGGTGAAGGGACGGGGTCAGCGGTCGGATCTCGCCGCGGCGGCCGGTTCCGGCTCGGCCGCGGCGGCCACGGCGACCGCCGACGCGGCGGCTCCGCGCCGCTGGAAGCGCTGCTGGCTCTGGTCGAGGATGACGGCGACCACGATGACCGTGCCCTTGATGACGATCTGCCAGAACGTCGAAACGCCCAGGATGACCAGGCCGTCGGCGAGGAAGCCGATCACGAAGGCGCCGACCAGCGTGCCGCGCACGGTGCCCCGCCCACCCGACAGGGCGGCGCCGCCGATCACCACGGCCGCGATGGCGTTCAGCTCGAAGCTGTCGCCCGCCTGCGGCGCGGCCGAGGTGAGCTCGGAGGCGATGATCAGGCCGGACATCGCGGCGCAGGCGCCGGAGACCATGTAAACGATCGTCTTGACCCGCTGCACGGGGACGCCGCTGAGCTGGGTGGCCCGCTCGTTGCCACCGGTGGCGTACAGCCAGCGGCCGAAGGCCGTCGAGCGGAGCAGCACGGCGATCAGCACCGCCAGGATGATCATGATCCAGATCGCCACCGGCAGACCCAGCGGCCGGCCGCCGCCGATCCAGTCGAAGCCGGTGTTGTGCGTGCTGGGATCGCCCGCGAGATCCGGGTACGTCGTGCCGCCCGAGATCAGCAGGGCCGCGCCGCGGGCGACGTACAACATGCCGAGGGTCGCGATGAAGGGCGCGACGTTCAGGCGGGTGACGAGGATCCCGTTGACCGTGCCGACCACGGCCCCGGCCGCGACGCACAGGATGACCACGGCCCACACCGGTGGGTAGGCGATGACGCCGAAGAGGCTCAGGTGCACGCCCTGGAGCAGCTCGCCGGCGATCACCCCCGACAGGCCGACGATGGAGCCGACCGACAGGTCGATGCCGCCCTTGAGGATCACCAGCAGCATGCCGAGCGCGAGCACCGCGTTGATGGCCACGTGCTTGGTCATCGTGATCAGGTTGTCGACCGTCAGGAACGAGTCCGACAACAGGGAGAACACGATGATCAGGACGCCGAGCGCGATGAACGCGCGCAGCTCGAAGATGGTGTTGAGGGTCTTGAGCCGGCGGGCCTCGGCGGCCGCCTGCCGGCGTTGACCCGCCAGGGCCGCGTGGTCGTTGGTCAGTGTGTCAGACATGGCTGGTCTCTTCGCTGGTGTCGGCGCCGTCGGCCAGGCTCATCAGCCGGTCGCGGGTGATCTCGCCCGCCCGCAGGTCGGCGACCAGACGGCCGCGGACCAGGACGAGCAGGCGGTCGGGAATGTGCAGGGCCTCTTCGGCCTCTGAGGTGGTGAACAGGACGGCCAGGCCGCGCTCGGCCTGCCGCGCCATCAGCTCGAAGACGTCGGCCTTGGCGGCGACGTCCACGCCGCGGGACGGCTCGTCGAGCAGCAGCACGCGGGGGCCGGTCATCAGCGCCTTGCCGATGACCACCTTCTGCTGGTTGCCTCCGCTGAGCGAGCCGATCGGGGCGTCCGGCCCCGCCGTCTTCACCGTGACGTCGGAGATCATCGACTGCACGGCCTGGCGCTCACCGCCGCGGTCGACGATGAGCCGCCGGACGAACCTGGTCACCGCGGCCAGGGACAGGTTCTGGCCGACGCTCATGGTCTGCACCAGACCGTCGCGCTGGCGGTCCTCCGGCACCAGGGCGAGCCCGGCCCGGATGCGCTGCCGGACGCTGCCCGTGACCGGCTCGCCATGCAGGCGGACCTCGCCGGACGCGGCCGGCAGCCGCCCGGCCAGGCATTCCATGAGCTCGGTACGGCCGCTGCCCATCAGCCCGTAGACGCCGACCGTCTCCCCCGCCCGCACGGTCAGCGAGACGCCGTCGACGGCCAGCCGGTCGGGGTTGGCCGGGTCGGCGACCGACAGCTCGACGGTCTCCAGCGCCACCGGCCCGAGCTTGGGGTCGCGGACGGGGAAGAGGTCGTCCTGCTCGCGCCCGACCATCTTGCGGACCACCCAGGCCAGGTCCACGTCGGCGGCCCGGGCCGTCGCCACCATGGACCCGTCGCGCAGCACCGCCACGTCGTCGGCGATGTCGAGCGCCTCCTCCAGGTGGTGGGAGATGTAGACGATCGCCACACCGTGCGCCTTGAGCTCGTGGATGACCTGGAAGAGCACCTCCACCTCGGGCGCGCTGAGCGCCGACGTGGGCTCGTCCATGATCAGGATCCGGGCGTTCTGCAGCAGCGCCCGGGCGATCTCGACCAGCTGCTGCTGGCCGAGGCGCAGCTCGCTGACCGGCAGGTCGGGGTTGAGCGCGTCGTCGAGCCGGCCGAGCACCTGCGCGGCGGCCGAGCGCTGTGCCCGCCGGTCGACGAAGAGGCCGCGATGGGTGCGCTCGCGGCCCAGGAACAGGTTGTCCTGGATGCTGAGGTTGGGGCAGAGGCTGAGCTCCTGATGGATGATGGAGATCCCCCGGTCGGCCGCGTCGCGCGCGCTGCCGAACTCCACCACCTGCCCGTCGAGCTGCACCTGGCCGGTCGTGGGCGACTCCACGGCGCTGAGGATCTTCATGAGCGTGGACTTGCCGGCGCCGTTCTCGCCGAACAGCACGGTGACCCGGCCGGGCAGGATGTCGAGCGAGACGCCCTTGAGCGCCTGCGTCCCGCCGTACACCTTGGTGACGTCGACGGCGCGCAGGACGGGGGCGGGCGGGGCGGTCACGAGGCGGCCTCGATCGAGATCGGGGTCACCGTCAGCACGTCGGCGGTCAGCGGCGTCATCGCGCCCACCACGGTGACCTTCTTCCCCTCCAGCGCGTCGGGGTCGAGCGAGGCCAGCACCTTGGCCTTGACCTGGTTGTTCAGGGCCGTGGCGGCGTCGGCGTACTCGACCTGGTTGGTGAACTGGCCGAACTTGATGAAGCCGACGGCGTCGCGCAGCGCCGTGCCGTTGATCGCGGGGCCGATCTGCACCGACACCCTGGTGTCGTCGTCCAGCTCGGGCACCTTGACCTCCAGCAGGCCGCTCTCCGGCTTGCCGGCGGTGCCGGTCAGCGAGACCGCGAAGCTGTAGGGGCCGGTGCCGTCGCGGGCGCCGTACTTCTGGCCGGCCGCGTCGGGGTCGGCGGCGATCGCCTTCTGCAGCGTGACGATGTCGACGGCCTTCTCCTGGATCGCCGGCACCACCTTCGGCTCGTACGTCTGCGCGCCGTACTTCGCCGGGTCGAACTTGGCCTGCTCGCCCGCCCGCGGCGCGGTGTCCGGCCGGTACGTCGTGCTCGTCAGGATCGCGATGATCACGAGGACGAGCACGATGAGGCTGACGCGGCCGAGGGTGATCGGGCCGCGGCGGGCGGGGGCGCTCCAGCCGGGTGGCTGATCCTGCGCAATTGTCATGACGTACTCCCGTTAGCTCCCGTTAGCGCGTGCGCCCAGGTCTCTGGCGACCGTGAGGCGCTGGTGCCACCTCGCGACGGCGCGCTCTCTCCGCTCGTCGTCCCAGGCAGGGGTGAAGACCTCCAGGTCGCGGTCGGCTCGCGCCTCCAGGTCGGCGATGCTCCACAGGCCCAGGCCGAGCCCGGCCAGCCCGGCCGCGCCGGCGGCGGACAGCTCGGGATGCGCGGTGCGGGCCACCTCGACGCCGGTGAGGTCGGCTTGCAGCTGCATGAGGGCGGCGCTGCGGGTCAGACCGCCGTCGGCGACCAGCCTGCGCAGCCCGGGAAGGGCGGCCAGCACGTCGGCGACCTGGTGGGCCACCGACTCCAGAGCGGCCCGCGCGAGCTGCGCGCGCGAGGTCCCGAGGTCGAAACCGGCGATCAGCGGCACCGCCCCGGGGTCCCACCAGGGCGCTCCGAGCCCGCCGAAGGCCGGCACCAGGGTCACGTCTCCCGCCTCGGAGCCGGCCGCGAGGTCGACGATCCGGTCGGCGGGAACGTCGAGCAGATCGGCCAGCCAGGTCAGGGTCCGCCCGCTGGAGCGGATGTTGGCCTCCAGGGCGAACGACGGGCTCCCGTCCGACCAGGCGATCGTGTCGCACAGGGCGCCCGCCGGCCCGCCCGGTTCGGCGACCGTCATCACCGACGACCCGGTGCCGTAGGTGGCCTTGACCACCCCCGGCCGCCAGCCCGCGTGCGCGAACAACGCGGCGTGCGAGTCGCCGAGCACCGCCGTCACCGGGACCCCGTCGGACAACGGCCCGAGGCCACGGATCTCGCCGAAGGGGCCGGTGGAGGCCACGACCCGGCCCAGCGCGGCCCGCGGCACGTCGAAGAGGTCGAGCAGCTCGTCGTCCCAGTCGCCGGTCGCGAGGTCCAGCAGCTGGGTGCGGGAGGCGTTGCCGACCTCCGTGACGAACTGCCCGGTCAGCGAGTCCAGCAGCCACGCGTCGACGGTGCCGAGCCGCAGCTCGCCACGGCGGCTGCGGCGGCGCGCCGGGTCGTGCCGGTCGAGCAGGGCCGCCATCTTCGACGCCGAGAACATCGGGTCGAGCGGGAGGCCGGTACGGCGCCTGACCAGGTCGCCGTACCCCTTCTCGGCCAGTCCGGCGGTCAGCGCCGCGCCCCGCTGGTCCTGCCAGCCGGCCAGCGGCGCGACCGGCAGGCCGGTCCTCGCCTCCCACAACACCACCGACTCGCGCTGGGTGCTCAGCCCGACGCCGCGCACCGCGACCGGGCCGGCCTCGCGCAGGCAGCCGGCCACCGCGTCGCGGACGCTATCGAGCAGCTCGGCGGCGTCCTGCTCGGCCAGCCCGGGGCCGGGATGGGTCTGGGACAGCGGCGCGCTCGCCCGGGCGACGATCGCGCCCGAGGCGTTGACCAGCAGCGCCTTCGTGGAACTCGTGCCCTGGTCGACGGCGAGGACGAGCGGTTCCATCAGGACCGTCCCAGGGCCTCGCGGGCAGCCTTGGCGATGCCGTCGGCGTTCAGACCGAAGTGGTCGAGCAGGAAGGACGTGCTGCCGGTCGGCGCGAACGTGGGCACGCCCACCATGCGCACGGGCACGGGCCGGTGCTCGGCGACGACCTTGGCCACGGCGGCGCCCAGGCCGCCTGAGAGGAGGCCCTCCTCGGCCGTGACGATCACGCCGGTCTCCTCGGCGGCGGCCACGACCTCGGCCACGTCGAGCGGCTCGACGAACGTCATGTTGACCACGCGGGCCTCGACGCCCTGCTCGCGCAGCAACGCCGCGGCGTCCAGGGCGCGCGAGACCATGGTGCCGACGGCGATCACGGTCAGGTCGCCGCCCTCGGCCAGCCTCGTCGCCCGGCCCGTTTCGAAGACGGCGCCGGCGGGGGTCACCGCGGGGACCTTGAAGCGGGGGATGCGCAGGTAGGCGGGGCGTCCCGACGCGGCGGCCCAGCGGACGGCGGCGCGGGTCTGGGCCGGGTCGGCGGGCACCACGACCGGCAGGCCGGGGACGGCCCGCATCCACGAGATGTCCTCGATGGAGTGGTGGGTCGGGCCCAGCTCGCCGTACGCCATGCCGGGGCTCTGCCCGCACAGCACCACGTGCCGGTCGCTGTAGGCGACGTCGGCCTTGATCTGCTCCAGCGCCCGGCCGGTGAGGAACGGCGCGGCGGCCGACACGAACGGGATGAAACCGGCGTTGGCCAGACCGGCCGCGACGCCGACGAGATCCTGCTCGGCGATGCCGACGTTGACCAGGCGGTGCGGGAACTCCTCGCGGAACTTGACGAGGTTGCTGGACCCCACCGAGTCGTTGCACACGGCCACGATGCGCTCGTCGGCGCGGGCCAGCGTGATCAGCTCGTCGGCGAAGTCGATCCGGCAGTCGAAGGTGGGGGTCTGCTCGGCCACGGCGGTCATCGGCTCAGCTCTTCGAGTGCGAGGCGGACCTGCTCGTCCGTGGGCACCTTGTGGTGCCACTCGACGCGGTCTTCCATGAACGAGACTCCCTTGCCCTTGACGGTGTTGGCGACGACGGCCACGGGCCGGCCGGTCGTCGACGGCGCGTACGCCTCCTTGATCGCCTGGTGGTCGTGTCCGTCGATGACGCGCACCTCCCACCCGAACGCCGCCCACTTGTCGTCGAGCGGTTCGAGCTTCTTGGTGTCCTCGGTGCGGGCGCCCTGCTGCAGGCGGTTGCGGTCGACCACGGCGGTGAGGTTGTCCAGGCCGTAGTGCGCGGCCGTCATGGCGGCCTCCCAGTTGCTGCCCTCCTGCATCTCGCCGTCGCCGAGCACGACGATGGTGCGCCAGGTCTCCCCGCGCAGCTTCGCGCCGAGCGCGCACCCGGTGGCGACCGGGAACCCGTGCCCGAGCGGACCGGTGTTGGTCTCCACGCCGGGCACCTTGACGCGGTTGGGGTGGCCGTTCAGCGGTGACAGGGGCGCCATGAACTCCGACAGCCGTTCGCGGGAGAAGAAGCCGCAGGAGGCGAGCGTCGAGTAGAGAGCGGCGGCGCAGTGGCCCTTGCTGAGGATGAACCTGTCGCGTCCGGGGTTGGCCGGGTCGAACGGATCCAGTTCGAGCGTCCCCCACATGGCGGTGACGAGCAGGTCGGTCACCGAAAGGTCGCCGCCGACGTGGCCCATCCGGGCCGCCTGGATGGTGGTCAGGACGTCACGGCGGATGCCGGTGGCGATCGTCGCGAGTTCGGGGGCCGCCTCGGCCGGAGTGGCCGCGCGCAGGCGTGCGCCACGCTCGACGTAGGCGCGGGCGGCGGCCTCGTCGAGTTCGAGCGGCCGAGGGGCGATGTCCAGGGCGGTCATGCGGATTCGCTCTCGGCGAGCGCGCGGTAGAGGGCGCGCTTGGCGACCCGCTGGGCGGCCAGCGCGTCCTGGGCGGACTGGGCGGCGGCCAGCTCGTCGCGGTCGAGGTAGTCGAGCGCGTGGTGGAAGGCGCGCATCGTGCGGATGCCGGCGCGGGCGGCCTCGACGGAGTCCTCCCTGAACGGGAACTGGTCGAGCTGCCAGACGCCCTGCCAGCCGGCGTCGCGCAGGGCGAAGAAGAACTCGAAGGTCTCCAGCAGGTGCACGGAACCGACGACCATGTCGTCGTCCCAGCCGCGGAAGTTGTCGTTGACGTCGATCGCGAAGAGCTTGCCGCGGCTCATCGCCATCTTCGCGGCCTCGGCCGGGGTCTCGCCGCCGTACAGCGAGTGGCCGAAGTCGAGCAGGACGCCGACGTTGTCGACGCCCATGTCCTCGATCGCGAGGAGAGTGCGGGCCACGGAGGAGAACACCATGCGGTTGCGCGGTTCGCGCGGTTTGTACTCGATGGCGAACTTGAGGTCGGGGAATGCCTGGGCCAGCTCCCTGACCGCGTCGACGGACTTGTCCCAAAGATCGGAGTAGTCGGCCTGGAAGGGGTAGTCGTAGCCGTCCTGGCCGGGCCACAGCTTGACGTAGTCGATGCCCAGCTCACGGCCCACCTCGGCGGCGGCGGCGACCAGCTCGATGGCGTCGCGGCGGAGCGCCGGGTCGGGGTTGGTGAAGCCGCCCTTCATGAACTTGCCGGTGTAGAACTCCGGCGTCACGGCGATCGCCCGCAGGTTCTGCTCGGCCAGCGCGTCCTTCACCTCGGCGGTGCTGATGCCGCCGGGCGGGAACGGCCAGTTGAGGTCCACGACGGACAGGTCCCCCACGGCCCCCGCCAGCTTGATCGCGTCAAGGACGGTCCGGGGCTCGCCGTACCCGTCGGTGGCGTACCGGTCGACGTAGGTGGCGAAGTGCCAGATGCCCGCACCGTAGATCGGCTCATCGTGGGAGTGAATGTTTATGCGATGACGATCAGACATGCATGCACGTTAAGGGAGGATTAATTCGAGTGTCAATGGCCACTCAGCCCGGTACGGGGCCTGGCCACGGCCGGGACCGCCTCCGTGGCCCTTGATGCCGCTCGACGCCTGGCGATCTGTCACATTTTGGAAACCTTGACGAGATCCTCCGGTAAAGCGGATACTCCCCTTCAGTTCAGTCGCTAGCGAATAAATATGCACAGAAGGGTTGCCGTGCCTCCAACCAAGCCCTCAGTCCCCTGGCGCCGGCGCACCGGCGTACTCGCCTGTGCGATCGCGGCCCTGGCCGGGATGCTCAGCGTGACCGGCGGCGCGCTTCCCGCCGCGGCCGACTCCCGGGGAGACGACCGGCCGCGAACGGTCGTCACCACGGACATGGAGCAGGACGACTACGCCTCGCTCATCCGCTACCTGCTCTACACCGACGAGCTCGACACCCAGGGCATCGTCTACACCAGCAGCAAATTCCACTGGTCGG
Source organism: Nonomuraea aridisoli (assembly GCF_003236395.1). Lineage (GTDB taxonomy): Bacteria > Actinomycetota > Actinomycetes > Streptosporangiales > Streptosporangiaceae > Nonomuraea > Nonomuraea aridisoli. The sequence continues at coordinate 28,830 of NZ_POUD01000043.1, forward strand.
GGGACGGCAAGGGCACGGAGTTCTTCCTGCCCGACCGCGAGTACTCCACGCCGCAGACGTCGTGGCGGTGGACCGGCACGCGGACCATCCAGGACCAGGCCCTGAGCGCGTACGCCGAGGTCTATCCCAATCTGCGCAGGCACGACCCGCACTACCCCGCCCCGGACGAGCTGCTGTCCAAGGTCAAGATCGGCAACATCGAGTTCGAGGGCGAGATGGCCGAGGACACCGAGGGGTCGGACCTGATCCGCGACCTGCTGCTCGACCGTGACGCCCGCCCCCTCTACCTCCAGGCGTGGGGCGGCACCAACACCATCGCCCGTGCCCTCAAGTCGATCGAGGAGCGGTTCGCCGGCACGGAGCAGTGGCCCCGCGTCAAGGACCAGGTGTCCAGGAAGGCGGTGATCCTCGCCAGTGGCCTCCAGGACGAGACCTACGCGAAATACATCGCCCCCGTCTGGCCGGACATCCGCGTGCAGAACATGGCGGCCGGTTACGCCACCTGGGGCTACAACTGTTCACGGGGGCAGGGCAACGTCCGAGGTCTCCCGGCCGACCGCGTCTACTTCAGCGGCGCGTGGATCAAGCAGAACATCCAGATCGGGCCGCTGGGCTCGCTCTACCGATCCTGGCTCGACGGTCAGTCGATGCCGGGCGACCCGCTCGACATCTTCGGCGACCCCGAGCGCGCCCCGTCCGGCTGGTGCAAGCCGCTGGAGCCGTACGACTTCCTCTCCGAGGGCGACAACGTCGCCTTCAACCCCCTGCTCGACACCGGCATCCAGGACCCGGACAACCCGCTGCTCGGCAGCTGGGGCGGCCGGGCGACCCGGACCAGCACCACGCCCAACCTGTGGACCATGGTGGACACGGAGAAGGACGGCGCCGGCGACGACGCCAGCGACTACACGACGCTGCGGTGGGCCGGGGCCGCGCAGAACGACTTCGCGGCCCGCATGCGCTGGACCCTGACCCCCAGGTACGGGGACGGAGACCACGCCCCCACCGTGCAGATCCTCGGCGGCGACACGGTCCGGGCACGCCCCGGCTCCACGGTCGCCCTCACCGGCCGCGCCGGTGATCCCGACCGCACCCCCGTGCGGCTCAGCTGGTGGCAGTACCGGGAGGAAGGCACCTATCCCGGCACCGTGACCATCACCGACCGCGGCCACGGCCGAGCCGCCGTCACCGTCCCGTCGGACGCCACACCGGGCCAGACCATCTCGGTCATCCTCCAGGGCACCGACCAGGGTACGTTCCCCCTTACGCGGTACGACCGGGTCATCATCCGGGTCGTCTGACACCACACGACACCACCCGGCGGGCGTGACGGTTCGCCGGGTGGTGTCACGCTTCAGCAGAGGATCAACGTCATGGAATACCGTCAACTAGGCCGGTCAGGCCTGCGGATATCGGTGCTCACGATGGGCACCATGAGCTTCGGCGGCACGGGCAAGTTCGCCTACGTCGGCACCACCGGTGTGGAGGAGGCGCGCCGCCAGATCGACCTGTGCATGGACGCCGGGGTGAACCTCATCGACACGGCCGATGTCTACTCCGCCGGCCTGTCCGAGGAGATCGTCGGCAAGGCGATCGAGGGGCGCCGCGACGAGGTGCTGCTCGCCACCAAGGTGCGCATGTCGATGGGCGACGGCCCCAACGACGCCGGGCTGTCCCGGCACCACGTCATCACCGGCGCCGAGGCGAGCCTGCGCCGTCTCGGCACCGACCACATCGACCTCTACCAGGTGCACGAGTGGGACGGCAGCACCCCGCTGGAGGAGACCCTGGCCGCCCTGGACCACCTGGTGACCTCCGGCAAGGTCCGTTACGTGGGCGTCTCCAACTACGCCGGCTGGCAGCTCATGAAGGCGCTGGGCATCGCCGACAGGCTCGGCCTGCCGCGCTTCGTCAGCCAGCAGATCTACTACTCCCTGCAGGCCCGCGACGCCGAGTACGAGCTGATCCCGGCCGCCGTCGACCAGGGCCTCGGCGTGCTGGTGTGGAGCCCGCTGGCCGGGGGCCTGCTGTCCGGCCGCTACCGCCGGGGCGTGCGACCGGCCGAAGGCCGCCAGCTCACCGACTGGAACGAACCGCCGGTCCGCGACGAGGAGCAGCTCTACGACACGGTGGAGGTGCTGCTCGACATCGCGGCGGGACACGGCGTCTCGGCGGCGCAGGTGGCGCTGGCGTACCTGCTGGGCAGACCGGCGGTCACCTCGCTGGTGATCGGCGCCCGCACCACGGAGCAGTTGGCCGACAACCTGGCCGCGGCCGACCTGAAGCTGTCGGACGAGGAGCGCGCCCGGCTGGACGAGGTCAGCCGCCAGCCGCTGCTCTACCCCTACTGGCACCAGGCGGCGACCGCGTCCGACCGCCTCTCACCGGCCGACCTCACGCTGCTCCAGCCGCACCTGTAGCGGGGGCACTCCTCATCCCTTGGTGGCGCCGGCGGTCAGGCCGGCGACGATCCACCGCTGGAGCAGGGTGTACGCGAGGAGGATCGGCACGACCGCGATGAGGATCCCCGCGGCCAGGCCGGTGGTGTTGTTGGAGAACTGGCCCTGGAAGTTGAGCAGCCCGACGGGAAGGGTCTTGTTCGCGTCGGAGTTCAGCAGGATCAAGGCGAACAGGAACTCGTTCCACGTGGCCACGGCGTCCAGGATCAGCACCGTGACGAGGGCGGGCGCGGACAGCGGCAGCACGACGGTCCAGAAGATCCGCCAGTCGCCCGCCCCGTCCACGCGCGCCGCCTCGATGATCTCGTTCGGGATCTGCCGGAAGAACGACTGCAGGACGAGGACCTCGAACGGGATGCCGAAGGCGAGGTAGGGGCCGATCAGGCCGATGACGCTGTCGGTCGCGCCGGCGGTGCGCATCATGATGAACACCGGGACGATCGCGATGTAGATCGGGATCGTCAGCCCGAGGAAGACCGAGAACATCACGGTCCGGCGGAATTTCATCCGGAGCTTCGCCAGGGCGAATCCGAGCATGGCCGAGATCAGCACGCCGAGCGGCACCTTGAGGATCAGCAGCAGGGCGCTGTTGCCGTACGTGGTGGCGAAGTTCCCGATGTCCCAGGCGTCGGAGAAGTTCTCCCAGGTGAACGCCGACGGCCAGGAGAGCGGGCCGTTGCCGATGAAGTCCGGCAGCGGCCGGATCGCGGTCACGACGAGCAACGCCAGCGGCGAGATCCAGAAGACGGCCACCAGGCCCGTCACGACCGTCAGGACGAGGCCGCCTCTGACGGTGTCCTTGGCGGTGTCCTTAGAGGGGCGCGCCGTCTTCGACGGGGCGGCGGCCGGGGTCGTGGTGATGGGGGTGACCGAGGTCATGTCGCACGCTCCCGGGTCTGCGACCGCACGTAGGGGATGCCCACCGCGATCGCGATGAGGGTGATCACGACGGCGATGGCCGTGCCGTAACCGGCCTGGTAGTACTGGAAGACGTTCGCGTACATCCAGGTCCCCATCACCTGGGTGGCCGTGCCGGGGCCGCCGTACGTCATGGCGTAGATCATGTCGAAGACCTTGAAGGAGTCGATCAGGGACAGCGCCAGCACGATGTAGTGCGCTGAACGCAGGCTCGGCATGGTGACGTGCCAGAACTGCCGCCACCGGCTCGCCCCGTCCACCCGCGCCGCCTCGTACAGCTCCGCGGGGATGCTCTGCAGGGCGGCGATGTAGAGCAACATCGGGAACCCCGTCCGCAGCCACACCGCCGGCACCATCACGGCCCACAGCGCGGTGGAGTCCTGCCCGAGCCACGGCTGGGCCAGGTCACCGAGGCCGATCAGGCTCAGGAAGGAGTTGATGGCGCCGTACTGGGGGTTGTAGAGCCACCCCCAGATCGAGGCGATCGAGACCAGCGGGAGCACGCCCGGCGCGTAGAAGACCAGCCGGAGCACGGGCTTGGCGCGGACCTTCCCGTTCAGCAGCAACGCCAGCGCCAGGCCGAGGGTCACCGGGAAGACGATCGTCACCAACGACCAGATCAGGTTGTTCTTCCCCGCGGTCAGCACCACCGGGTCCTCGAGCATGCGCGCGTAGTTGTCCAGCCCGACGACGTTGTACGCCGGGCTGAGTCCGTCCCAGTCGGTGAAGCTGAACCACAGGGATGACACGGCCGGATAGACGAGGAAGACGACATAGACCGTCAACGCGGGCAGGGCGAACAACCATGGCCGCCATCGCCCGCCCCGACGCCGAGGTGAGAGGGATGTCATGAGCCCGCCCGTGTCAGTTGCCGGCCCAGGCGGCGACGATCTCCTGCATCTTCTCGGCCGCCGCGGCCGGCGTCATCGAGCCCTGGAGAAGATCGCTCTGGATGCTGAAGTACTGGTCCGCCTCCTTCTTGGGGAAGGCCTGGTCCTGGATCGTGTAGAACGGGCTGTCGCCGTATTTCTCCGCCCATTCCGCCGCCAGCGGCGTCGTCGCGGGGTCGGGCTCGGCGCCCTTGACCGTGGACGAGCCGATCTGCATGGCCTTCTGGCTCTCCGGTGTCAGCAGGAAGTCGAGCAGGGCCGCGGCCTTGTCCTTGTTGCCCGAATTGGCGTTGATCATGTAGCCCTCGACGAACCCGGAGTGCCGGGCCGGGGACTGGTCGGTCGGCAGTTGGAAGACCCCGAAGTCCTTGGGGTCCTTGTCGGCCGCCAGGATGGCCGCCGTCTCCGTCCACTGCCCCTCGATGTCGTAGGCGACCTTGCCCTGCACGTACCAGGTGCCGACGTCGGCGGGGTCGAGGCCGAGCGCGCCCTCGGGCAGCCACTTCTTGTCCTGCCACTTCTTGAACAGGGTGAACGCCTCGACGACCTCCGGCCGGTCCCAGCTGTCCTGGCCGAGCAGCAGCCGGTCGTGGAGCTCGGGGCCCGCGGTGTGCTCCAGCAGGTACTCGAACAGGCGCATGATGTGCCAGCCGTACTTGCCGCCCAGCCCGCACGGCGTGATGCCGGCGGCCACGAGCTTGTCGTTCATCTCCTCGAGCTCGGCGTACGTCGTGGGCACGTCGGTGACGCCGGCCTTGGCCAGCAGTTCCTTGTTGTACCAGGCGCCCAGCGCGCGTGCGGTGAACGGGACACCGGCCTTGACGCCGTCGAAGGTCATGCCCTGCACGGCCGCGGTGTTGATGGAGGAGTCCCAGCCGTACTTCTGGTAGTACGGCGCGAGATCCGCCGCCTGCTTCGCCTTCGCGAACGGCGCACCGATCTGCCCGCCCCAAATGCGCCAGACGTCGGGGCCGCTGCCGCCCAGCAGTTCCGTCCGGAGCTTGTCGGGATACTGGGCGGCGCCCGATCCGGGGAGGCTGTCGATCGTGGTGGTCGTGCCGTTCTGCTCGTCGAACTTCTTCACCTGGGCCTTCAGCGACCCGATGGTCGTGTCGTCCTCGTAGGTGAACAGGCGCAGCTTGTTCGACGCGGGCGCGGTCGCGCCCCCACCGCTGATGGACGCCCCGGTGCAGGCGCTGATCCCCAGCCCGGTGACCGCGACGGAGGAAAGGGCGAGGAATCCCCGACGGGTGTACGACCTGCCAGTCATGTCGATCTCCTTTGTCAGCAGGACAGCTGATTCCCCCGAGGAACGTGTGCGTCAGCGGTGCTCGCGTCCGAAGGCCCGGATCTTGGCGAACATGTCCGCCAGGAGGAACCGCACGTCGACCTCCTCGCAAACCCGGATCGGGTGGTTGGAACCGGGCAGGTAGGAGCCGTCCGCGCCGAAGCGGGGAGCGGGTCGCACGCGCAGGTTTCCGCTCTGCGGGAAGAGCATCAGCGCGATGGCCGGCGAGTCGCCCAGCGAGCGCGACTCGATCGGCTCGGGGTGGTGGGCGGCGTTCCACTCGCGCAGCTGCTCGATCAGGTAGCGGCCCAGCGGGCCGGCGTCGCCGATCTCCTCCTCCAGCTCGGCATAGCTCACCGAGACCTTGGTGTAGACGTCCCTGGGCACCTGCCAGACGGTGATGCCGGAGCCGAACACGAGGTTGGCGGCGTGGATGTCGTTGGAGAGGTTGAACTCGACCTGCGGGCCCTCGGCGTAGCCGCGGTATCCCGGGCCGCCGATCCAGATCACGACCACCGGCCGCCGGACGAGCTCGGGGTCGAGGAGGATCGCGGAGGCCATGTCGGTCAGCGGCCCGAGGAAGGCCACATGGAGCGGATCGTCCTGGCTCGCTAGCTTCGACTCCTCCATGATCAGCCGTGCGCCCGGTGAGTCCACCGGGGTGTGCTCGTCCGGCAGTGCCGTCGGCGCGCCGTCGGCGACGGGGACGGAGCCGGTCATCCCGAGCAGGTCGAGCAGGAGGTCGATCTCCTCGCGGGACTCCTCCATGCTCCGCTTCGTCCGCCGGGTGCCGAAGTGGGCCGGGATCAGCCCCCGCAGGTCGAAGGTGGGCGACAGTAATCCGTGGACGATGGCGAACTGGTCGTCGGCCTCGTTCTTGGCATCGGTGTTGATGATCACTCTGCGTCGGCGCATCACAGCCTCCAACTGCATAATTATGCGATGCCGCATAATCCGTGCCCGTAGATTGGCCGATCCGCGCAGTGCTGTCAATAACTTCGCGCGACGTTCGGCGTGAGGAGTGCTTCTCGCGCGCGTACGACGGTGTGAGGGCGGGGCGGCCGAGCGGACATTCGGGCCGCGCGAGGAACGACACCGCCATGGACAATGTGGTGCGACGGGATTCCGCGACGGTGAAGAGGACGGGGCCTGATGACTGTGCACGCGAGCGGCGCCGGCCGGTCCGTCTCCGACGGGCGGGTACGGCTGATCACCAAGGTCGCGCACATGTACTACGAACAAGGCATTCGCCAGGCCGACATCGCGGACGCGCTGCACATCTCGCAGACGAAGGTGTCCCGGCTGCTCAAGCGGGCGAGCGAGATCGGCATCGTGCGGACGGTGGTCATCGCCACCCAAGGGGTGCACCTGGCACTCGAACAGGCGCTGGAGAGCCGATACGGCCTGCAGGAGGCCGTCGTCGTGGACGTCGACGGCGACGAGTCGGAGATCATCGCCGGTATCGGCTCGGCGGGAGCCGCCTATCTCGAATCCACCCTCGCCGGCGGGGAGCGGATCGGCATCTCCCCCTGGAGCCAGACGCTCCTGTCGGTCGTCGACAGGCTGCGCCCCCTCCGCGTGACCGGCGCCGATCGTGTGGTCCAACTCCTCGGCGGCGTCGGGGAGCGCGCCGTGCAGGCCAAGGCCAACCGCCTGCTGAGTCATCTCGCCGAACTGATCGGCGCCGAACCGACCTACGTCCAGGCTCCGGGCCTGGTCGGCACGGCCGACATCCGCCAGAGCCTGATCACCGACGCGGCCATGCAGTCGGTGGCCGAGGAGTGGCGGAACCTCACGATGGCGCTCGTCGGCATCGGCAGCGTGCAGCCGTCGCCGTTACTGCGCGACAGCGGCAACGCCATCGACCCCGCCGACCAGGATCAGCTGATCGCCGCGCACGCGGTCGGCGACGTCTGCCAGCGCTTTTTCGACTCGACCGGCGAGCTGATCCACAGCGACCTGAACAGCCGGGTCGTCGGCATCGACCCCGAGGTCTTCCGGACGATCCCGCGCCGGATCGGCATGGCCGGCGGCGAGCGCAAGCACGCGGCCATCCGCGCGGCGATCACCGGAGGCTGGGTCAACGTCATCATCACCGACGTCACGACGGCCAACGCGCTCCTCAACGAGAATCCGCCCACAGCGCCGTGAAGCCGATGGTGCCGGCCTTGCTCGGTTCCGGGCTGGTCGTCCTCGCGCTGGGTCTCCATCTCGGCCGTTGCGACTCCTTCGGGCTCCTCACGCTCGAAGTGATGGCATTCCTCGCGGGCACGGCCCTTGTCGGAGCGGCCGTCGTCCTGCGGCTCAGGCCCGGCGTGGCGATGTCGGTGCTGATCCTCATCGGGATCGCCGCGATCGCCTTCCTCGTCGCCTCTCTGGCGATCGCCGCCTCCTTCTCCCGCTGTTACGAACTCTGACGTCCACGCGGCTCAGGCGGGCCACATCCGGGTGGCCAGGTTCTGGGCGAGCAGCCACACGGCGGAGCCGGCCGCCACCGTCAGCACCGCCACGCGCACCTTTCCGCCGTCGAGGTAGCGCCGCAGCGGCCCCGACACCGCGAACCCGAGCACCATGGGAACGATCAGCGCCGCCCCGGTGGCCAGCGCGGAGGCGGGCAACTCCCCCACGACGGCGAGGATGACCAGCGACTGCGCGGCGCTGAGGAAGAAGAACATCGCCAGCGTGGCCCTGATCTGGGCGCCCTTGGCGTTCTGGTAGACGAGCGCGATCGGCGGGCCGCCGATGCCGGTGGCGGTGCCGGTGACCCCCGACACGAAGCCGGCCGAGGTGATCGTCAGGCCGTTGCGCGGCACGCTCAGCGCCCTGGCCGTCAGCACCACGGCGACCAGCACCATGACGGCGACGAAGACGCCGCGCGCGTGGACGGAGACGTAGACGATGACGACCGCGCCGATGATGCTCCCCGGCAGCCTGCCCAGGGTGGCGAACCCGACGCCGCACCAGTCCACCCTGCGCCACTCGGTCGCCAGCGTGAACAGCGGGAGCGTCATGTTGACCACCTGGATCGCCCCCGGCATGGCGTCAGGGTCCAGCATCGTCAGCACGGGCGCCGCGACCAGCCCCACCCCGAACCCCACGCTGCCCTGCACCACCGCCCCGACAAAAACCGCCAGACCGCCCACCATCAGCACCAACGCCACATCAGTCATGCAGGGAGTCAATCACCTTTACTTTCCGTTGCCCTCAGACGCACGAGAGTGACGGCGCGCGCCGACCGGCACACACCGTCACCCGAAGAGGCACGTACGGTCGCCCGGCCGCCCTTCCGCGGCCGCAGCCTTACTGTCATGACCAGTAAGGAAACCTTCCACGGACGCCTGCTCATCGGCTCGACGGGATCGGCGGCCGTCGCCACGCTGCCGATGTACATCGGCGCCCTGCGCTCCGTCTTCCAGGGCACGATCACCGTTCTGATGACGCACACCGCGTCGGTCTTCCTGCCGCCGCACACCGTCGGCCTGTTCGCCGACCGCGTCGTCACGGGAGAGCCGGCCGCCACCTGGCCGGCGGCGAACCACGCGACGCTGGCCGCGGAGCACGACATGACGGTGGTGCTGCCGGCGACCGCGCACACGCTGCACGTGACCGCCGCGGGCGGGGCGCCCAACATGCTCGCGACCACGATCCTGGCGGCCACCCATCCCGTCGTGTTCTTCCCGGTGATGACCGGTGACATGTGGAACAAGCCGGCCGTCCAGCGCAACGTGACCCAGCTGCGCTCCGACGGCTACCACGTGGTCGATCCCGCCTGGGGCCCGCGGTACGACGTCACGCTCGGCCGGTTCGTCGAAAGCCCGCAGCCGCCGCCCCCGCCGCTGTTCATCGACATGGTGCGGCAGCTGATGCCTCAGAACGAGGCCGTGAGCCCGCTCTCCCCGGCCCGGTAGGCCCCCGGCGTCGTGCCGGTGACCGAGCGGAACGCGCGGTGCAGTTGCGCCGTGCGGCGAACCCGCACTCCAGGGCCACGACGGCCAGCGGGAGATCCGGCCGGGCACGCAGGAGTCGCTGGGCGCGGGCCACGCGAAGGCGCCGGAGCAACGCGCTCAGCGGTTCGCCGTCGGCGGCCAGCACACGGAAGAGCGAGCGCCGCGACATCCCGCAGCCGGCGGCCACGGCCGCGGCGTCGAGGCCGGGGTCGTGCGCGTGCCGCTGGACGAACCGGTGGACGCGTTCCCTGGCCAGGGCCGTGGCGGAGGGACGCGGCCTGCTCTCCCGCGCGGCGAGGCCGAGGAGCGAATCCAGCAGGCCCACCGCGTGCGGCACCAGAGCGACCGCCGCCACGGGGTCCTCGCGCTGCTGCCGCTCGAGGCCCATGAGGAAGTCGGCGACCAGCCGGCCCGGCCCGTGGGGGCCGAGCGCGAGCGCCGTCACGCCGCCCAGCGACCTGCCGGGCAGCAGGGACCGGGGCACCTGCACGACGACCTGCGAGAACGGGCCGCCGAACTCCAGGGTGTAGGGGCGCGTGCTGTCCAGGAAGGTCATCGATCCCGGCGCGAGCGCGGCGGCGCGCCCGTCCTGCCGGACCGTGGCCTGGCCCGCGGTCTGGATGTTGACCAGCAGGAACTCGTCCTGATCCCGCACGATCATCCGGCCCGTGCGCGTCACCTGCTGGGGGCCCGCGGACAGTGTCGACCATCCGATGCCGTCGAGGACGGTGTGGTCGATCCATCCCTGGAACGGCTCCCGCCCGGTCGGCCGGGCCGCGACGCGCACGAGCGTGTCACAGATGACGTCGGACCAGTAGGCGAAGGCGTCCGGGGCAGCCACGTCCTCGGTGGAGCGGATCGTACGCTGTTGCACTCCTTCATGGTGTCACTCGCCGCCTGGAGCGTTTCCCCGGCCCCGTGAGCCTTCCGCGCCCTTATGCTGCCGGTCGTGGCATTCGCACCCCTCAGCCGTGTTCTCGCGCTAGTCGTCGCGGTCACCCTCTCCTGCGGCCAGATCGCCCACGCCGCTCCCGTCGCCGATCCGTTCCCGGAGAAGGCGGGGAAGCTGGGGGCGGTGTCGTGTCCGGAGACGCCGATCGTCCAGGGCGGGATCCCTCGGCCGCGCCAGTACCTCCAGGCGGTCATGAAATGTCTGGATAAATCATGGAAGGCGTACGTAGCCCGCGCCGGGCGGGACTTCACCAAGCCCGTCGCCCACTACTACGACGAGCCGGCGGAGACCATGTGCGGCCTGCCGTGGCCCGGGCACGTGGAGGCCGCCTACTGCCCCGGGAACGCCACCATCGTCTTCTCCCTCACCGGCCGCTGGATCGACGACCGCACCGACCTCTACCCCATGAAGGTGGCCGCCCACGAGTACGCGCACCACGCGCAGAGCCTGCTCGGCGTCCGCCGCGCCTACGACAAGGCGTACAAGCGCGCCGCGGACGACCGCAAGCGTGAGCTCCAGCGCCGCTACGAGCTCCAGGCCGACTGCCTGTCCGGGGTGTTCCTGGGCAGCGCGTGGCGCTCCCTGACGCGTACGCCCGAGGACTGGGCCGAGCTGCTCGTCGCCACCCGCGCGTCCGGCGACGAGGACGGCCCGCGCACCCACGGTACGGGCGCCTCCCGGGTCGCGTGGCTCCAGCGCGGCTACCGCGCACAGTCGCCGGCCGCCTGCGACACCTGGTCGGCCCCCGCCTCCAAGGTGTCCTGACCGGACCGACCGGGACAGCGCGCGAGCCACCAGTCGACCGCCGCGCGCGCCGGCAAAAGGGAGAGCCGCCCGTCCGGTGGTTCCCGGACGGGCGGCTCTCGCGGAATTCGGGTGGTTCCCCCGATGCGGGCGCGTGAGGATCACGCCCAACCCCCGGCGCCAGGCCAAGGGCTCCCGCCGCCTCCCGCCCGGCTCATGACCGGACGGGAGCGCGGGAAGACCTAGCGGCTCACTTGGCGAGCAGCGAGCGCAGGACGTACTGCATGATGCCGCCGTGGCGGTAGTAGTCGGCCTCGCCCGGCGTGTCGATGCGGACCACCGCGTCGAACTCGACGTCGCCCGCCTTGACGTGGACCGTCTGCGGGATGCCGCCCTTGTTGAGCTCCTCGACACCGGTGATGTCGAACGTCTCCTCGCCGGTCAGGCCCAGCGCCTCGGCCGAGGCGCCCTCGGGGAATTGCAGCGGCAGCACGCCCATGCCGATCAGGTTGGAGCGGTGGATGCGCTCGTAGGACTCGGCGATGACGGCGCGGACGCCGAGCAGCGCCGTGCCCTTGGCCGCCCAGTCGCGCGAGGAGCCGGAGCCGTACTCCTTGCCCGCCAGCACGACCAGCGGCGTGCCGGCCGCGGCGTAGTTGACCGAGGCGTCGTAGATGAACGACACGGGGCCGTCGGGCCGGGTGAAGTCGCGGGTGTAGCCGCCCTCGGTGCCGGGCGCGATCTGGTTGCGCAGCCGGATGTTGGCGAACGTGCCGCGGATCATCACCTCGTGGTTGCCGCGCCGCGAGCCGTAGGAGTTGAAGTCCTTCACCTCGACGCCGTTGGCCTGCAGGTACTGCGCGGCCGGGGTGCCGACCTTGATGGAGCCGGCCGGCGAGATGTGGTCGGTGGTGACCGAGTCGCCCACCTTGACCAGCACGCGCGCCCCGGTGATGTCGGTGACGGGCTCCGGCTTCTCCGGCATGCCGTCGAAGTACGGGGCCTTGCGCACGTAGGTGGACTGCGGGTCCCACTCGAAGGTGTCGCCGGTCGGGATCGGCAGCGAACGCCAGTGGTCGTCGCCCTTGAACACGTCGGCGTAGTCGCGCTCGAACATGTCGCGGCCGATCGAGGAGGTGACCACGTCCGCGATCTCCTCCGGCGAGGGCCAGATGTCGCGCAGGTAGACCGGCGCGCCGTCGGCGCCGAGGCCGAGCGGCTCGTTGTCGAGGTCGATGTCCATCGTCCCGGCCAGCGCGTACGCCACCACCAGCGGCGGCGAGGCCAGGTAGTTCATCTTGACGTCGGGGTTGATGCGGCCCTCGAAGTTGCGGTTGCCGGACAGCACCGCGGTCACCGCGAGGTCGTTGGCCTGGACGGCCTCGGAGATCTCCGGAGGCAGCGGGCCGGAGTTGCCGATGCAGGTGGTGCAGCCGTAGCCGACGAGGTTGAACCCGATCTTGTCGAGGTACGGCTGGAGCCCCGAGCGCTCGAAGTAGCCGGTGACGACCTGCGAGCCGGGGGCGAGCGAGGTCTTGACCCACGGCTTGCGGGTCAGGCCCTTCTCCACGGCGTTGCGGGCCAGCAGCGCCGCGCCCAGCATGACGTACGGGTTGGAGGTGTTGGTGCACGAGGTGATCGCGGCGATCGAGACGATGCCGTGGTCGATCTCGAACGAGGTGCCGTCGGCCAGCGTGACGGGCACCGGCTTGTGCGGCCGCCCGCCGTTGGCGCTGGAGTTGGAGGCCGGCGCGTCGGAGGCCGGGAAGGTCTCCTCGACCGCCTCGTCGACGCCGTCGCTGACGTAGTTCTGCACGTCGTGGCGCCAGGTGGTCTTGGCGGCCGACAGGGCGATGCGGTCCTGCGGGCGCTTGGGGCCGGCGATCGACGGGACGACGGTGCCGAGGTCGAGCTCGATGTATTCGGAGTAGGCCGGCTCGGGCGCGGACGGGTCGAGCCAGAGGCCCTGGGTCTTGGCGTACGCCTCGACGAGGGCGATCTGCTCCTCGGAGCGGCCGGTCAGGCGCAGGTAGTCGACGGTCTGGCCGTCGATCGGGAAGATCGCGCAGGTGGAGCCGAACTCGGGGCTCATGTTGCCGATCGTGGCCCGGTCGGCCACCGGCACGGACGCGACGCCCTCGCCGTAGAACTCCACGAACTTGCCGACCACGCCGTGCTTGCGCAGGATCTCGGTGATGGTCAGCACCAGGTCGGTCGCGGTGGCGCCGGCCGGCAGGCGGCCGTTGAGCTTGAAGCCGACCACGCGCGGGATGAGCATGGAGATCGGCTGGCCGAGCATGGCGGCCTCGGCCTCGATGCCGCCGACGCCCCAGCCGAGCACGCCGATGCCGTTCTCCATCGTGGTGTGGGAGTCGGTGCCGACGCAGGTGTCGGGGTAGGCCTTACCGTCGCGGGTCATGACGACCCGGGCGAGGTGCTCGATGTTGACCTGGTGGACGATGCCGGTGCCGGGCGGGACGACCTTGAACTCGTCGAAGGCGGTCTGGCCCCAGCGCAGGAACTGGTAGCGCTCGTGGTTGCGCTCGTACTCGCGCTCGACGTTGCGCTGGAAGGCGTCCGGGTGACCGAAGTAGTCGACGATGACCGAGTGGTCGATGACCATCTCGGCGGGCGCCAGCGGGTTGATGCGCGCCGGGTCGCCGCCGAGGTCGCGCACGGCCTCGCGCATGGTGGCGAGGTCCACGACGCACGGCACGCCGGTGAAGTCCTGCATGATGACGCGGCCGGGCGTGAACTGGATCTCCACGCTGGGCGCGGCCTGCGGGTCCCATCCGCCGAGCGCGCGGATGTGGTCGGCGGTGATGTTGGCGCCGTCCTCGGTGCGCAGGAGGTTCTCCAGCAGGATCTTCAGGCTGTACGGGAGGCGTCCGGCGCCGTCGACGGCGTCCAACCGGAAGATCTCGTATGACGCGTCGCCGACGCGTAGCGTGTCACGGCTGCCGAAGCTGTTCGCGGACACGGTGTTCGCCTCCTCGATAGACAAGTGTTCAGTCCAAATCCTGCCGCAAGCCCGGAGCGCGAAACACGTTAGGTGAGCCTAAGTCTCAGGCCGCGACAGATGTCTCGATGTCAAGATATCTCTCCGGTATCTCGACATCAAGTTAAACGGGCGCCAGCCGCCAGAAGAGCAGCCCGATGATGGCCACCGACAGGATCGGGGCGAGGATCTTCTGCTCGAACTTCCTGCCGGTCTTGATGCCGATCTTCCACGGCAGCACGAACTTCGCCGACAGCGGCCAGAGCACCGGGCAGCCCTTCTCCGTCATGCAGTCGCCGACGACGTGGGCCAGGCAGCCGATCCCCACGACGAGCCCCAGCCAGGCGTAACCGACGTCGAGGGAGAGGAAGACGGCGTACAGGCCGGCGGTGAGGCCGATGTTGATCATCGCGGACCCGAGCTTGTTGCCGGGGATGCCGACGCCGATGGCCCGCAGGGCCAGGCCGATGAGCAGCACGACCATGATGTCGCGCCCGATCGGGTAGGCGTTGGCCAGCCAGTGCGCCGCGAAGCCCATCGCGACGGCGAAGGCCAGCGAGTGGGTCGCCCCGCGGTGGCCCCCGCTGAGCCAGTTCACGACCTTGCTGAGCGCCCAGGTGACGGGCCCGAACGTCTGCGCGATCGTCGCGCTCGGATGGTCGAGGTCGGGCAGCATCGCCGCGCCCGCGCAGATGATCGCTCCGGCGATCAGCTCGGCGGGATTGAGCGCGGTGGCCATGATCCCGGTCTCGATGAAGCGGGAGGGCGCGTCGTTCAGCAGTGGCAGAGCGGCCAGGGGCGGAGCGAGCCCCAGCCAGGCGATGGCCCCCGTCATCGCATGCGTGTGCCCCATCATGATCGGGACTGTACGGCAAAGAAGACCTTTACGCGTCCCGGCATGCCCAGGCCCTACGGGACCGGGATCAGGGATGTGACCGTCCGGCGAACCGGGCCGCCGGACATCGGAGGTTCAAGCTCCGGGAAACCGGGCGCAAAACGCAGACGAGGCCGTCTCCACGGCGACAGCACCCCCCAGCCCTGCCGACGCGGAACGACCTCGTCCGATGTGTAGAACGCGCGCCGCTTCCGATCCTGTTCCCCAATTCCGCAACTTTTTCGTGATCTGCCTCACTCTGACACCGCCCTTGATGACAGCGTTCTATCGATATATCGTTGACGCATCGAGAACAGATCGCGATATAGGAGGACAGACATGAGTCACCCTCTGGCGGCGGGCCTCCCCTGGCTCGGCGCACACGCCTGCCGGCGCGCGGCCCGCGAGGCGCTGCGCGGCATGGCCGGCGCGTTCGACATCGGCGGCCCCCACGGTGCACATCACGGTGGACATCACAGTGGACATCACAGTGAGCACCACGGCGGGCACCATGGGGGCCACCACGACCGGCGGGAGCGCGGCATGCGGGGGCCGGGTCCGTTCCCGTTCGACTTCGGGCGCGGCCCGTGGGGGCCGCCGGGCGGGCCCTGGGGCGGCGGCCAC